>NZ_VEJN01000019.1:0-103769 GCF_007678615.1 Pseudomonas sp. DE0157 | reverse complement strand
ATGCCTGTCACCTCCCTCCGCAAGACCTGCGTTCGGCCTTCTGAAGTCGCGAAGATCAAGATCAAGATCAAGATCAAGATCAAGATCAAGATCAAGATCAAGATCAAGGTCAAGATCAAAATCAAGATCAAGATCAAGATCAAAGTAAGTGTGAATCAGTGTTGAATTCGATAGTCATGAGACGCTGTGCTGGGAATACGTGTGTGGCGTTTGACTCGATAGCGAACTTGAACGTAGCGAAGTTGTAACTACGTGTAAGTAAGGCGTGCGGATTATTGCATTGAGCGCTCCATCATGCGTCAGTTAATAGCCAAACGACTGCACCCTTGGATGCCAGCGCCTGAAGTCCACAGCGTATCCTCAAGAACACCTTCGCGCCGCCACACTATCACCTCGATAGCGAACGGTGGTTGTCCTCTAACCTGCGAAAGAGGACAATTATCGGCTTCCTGTCACAACCAGCGATCTTGCATGGCCTTTCTTGCACTTGGTATTAACCATAAGACTGCCTCGGTAGACGTACGCGAGCGCGTGGCGTTTACCCCGGAGCAGCTGGTGGATGCCCTGCAGCAGCTCTGCCGCCTCACCACCAGTCGCGAGGCAGCGATCCTGTCCACCTGCAACCGCAGCGAGCTCTACATCGAGCAGGACCAGCTGTCGGCCGATGCCGTGCTCCAATGGCTGGCCGACTATCACCGCCTCAGCCTCGACGAATTGCGTGCCAGCGCCTACGTGCACGAAGAGCACGATGCCGTCCGGCACATGATGCGCGTTGCCTCCGGCCTCGACTCTCTGGTGCTCGGCGAACCGCAGATCCTCGGCCAGATGAAGTCCGCCTATGCCGTTGCCCGCGAAGCCGGCACCGTGGGGCCGCTGCTCGGGCGCCTGTTCCAGGCCACGTTCAGCGCCGCCAAGCAGGTCCGTACCGACACCGCCATCGGCGAAAACCCCGTGTCGGTCGCCTTCGCGGCGGTCAGTCTGGCCAAGCAGATCTTCAGCGACCTGGCCCGCAGCCAGGCCCTGCTGATCGGCGCCGGTGAAACCATCACCCTGGTCGCCCGCCACCTGCACGAGCAGGGCGTGCGCCGCATCGTGGTGGCCAACCGTACACTCGAGCGCGCCAGCACCCTGGCCGAGCAGTTTGGTGCACACGCCGTGCTGCTCGCCGATATCCCCCAAGAGCTCGCCAACAGCGATATCGTCATCAGTTCCACCGCCAGCCAATTGCCGATTCTAGGCAAGGGCGCCGTCGAAAGCGCCCTCAAGCAGCGCCGGCACAAACCCATCTTCATGGTCGATATCGCTGTCCCGCGCGACATCGAGACCGAAGTGGGCGAGCTCGACGATGTGTACCTCTACACCGTCGACGACCTGCATGACGTGGTTGCCGAAAACCTCAAGAGCCGCCAAGGCGCCGCCCAGGCCGCCGAAGAACTGGTGGCGGTGGGGGCCGAGGATTTCATGGCACGCCTGCGTGAGCTGGCTGCTGTCGATGTGCTGCGGGCCTACCGCCAGCAAAGCGAACGGCTGCGTGATGAAGAACTGCAAAAGGCCCAGCGCTTGCTGGCCAACGGTGGCAACCCTGAAGACGTATTGGCCCAATTGGCGCGCGGCCTGACCAACAAGCTCCTGCATGCGCCCAGCGTGCAGCTCAAAAAGCTCTCGGCCGAGGGCCGCCTCGATGCGCTGGCCATGGCCCAGGAACTCTTTGCCCTCCAAGAGGGCTCCACGGACAAATCCCTGTAATGAAAGCGTCGCTGCTCAATAAACTGGACATTCTCCAGGACCGCTTCGAAGAACTCACCGCTTTGCTTGGTGATGCCGAGGTCATTTCCGACCAGACACGTTTTCGCGCCTATTCCCGCGAGTACGCCGAAGTCGAACCGGTGCACACGGCCTATCAGCAATGGCGCAAAGTCCAGGACGATCTTGAAAGCGCCCAGGCGCTGCTCAAGGACAGCGACCCGGACATGCGTGATATGGCCGTGGAGGAGGTGCGCGAGGCCAAGGACCGGTTGGTGGCGTTGGAGGCTCAGCTGCAGCGCATGTTGCTGCCCAAGGACCCCAACGACGGGCGCAACGTGTTTCTCGAGATTCGCGCCGGTACCGGTGGCGACGAGGCGGCGATCTTTTCGGGCGATCTGTTTCGCATGTATTCGCGCTACGCGGAAAAGCGCGGCTGGCGGCTGGAAATCCTCTCCGAGAATGAAGGCGAGCACGGCGGGTACAAGGAAATCATCGCCCGCGTCGAGGGCGAGAACGTGTACGGCAAGCTCAAGTTCGAGTCCGGCGCGCACCGTGTACAGCGCGTGCCCGAAACCGAATCCCAGGGCCGCATTCACACCTCGGCCTGCACCGTGGCGGTCTTGCCGGAGCCGGATGAGCAAGCGGCCATCGAGATCAACCCAGCCGACTTGCGCGTGGACACCTACCGCGCGTCCGGCGCAGGCGGTCAGCATGTGAACAAGACCGACTCGGCCATCCGCATCACGCACTTGCCCACGGGCATTGTCGTCGAATGCCAGGAAGAGCGTTCCCAGCACAAGAACCGTGCGCGCGCCTTGTCCTGGCTATCGGCGAAGTTGAACGACATGCAGACCAGTGCCGCTCAGAACGCCATCGCCAGTGAGCGCAAGCTGCTGGTGGGCTCCGGGGATCGCTCCGAGCGCATTCGCACCTACAATTACCCACAGGGTCGGGTCACGGATCATCGCATCAACCTGACCTTGTACTCGCTGGACGACGTGCTGGCCGGTGGAGTCGATGCGGTGATCGAGCCTTTGCTGGCCGAATACCAGGCCGACCAACTGGCTGCTCTGGGGGACTGATGACCATCATCGCCAGCCTGCTGCGCAACGCGCAGTTACCCGATTCGCCTACCGAGCGCCTGGATGCCGAGTTGCTGCTGGCGGCGGCGCTTGGCAAATCGCGCAGTTATTTGCACACCTGGCCAGAACGCATCGTCAGCAGCGACGCTGCCCAGACTTACGACGGCTATCTGCAGCGGCGCAGGGACGGAGAGCCCGTGGCCTATATCCTCGGCCAGCAGGGCTTCTGGAAGATCGACCTGGAAGTGGCCCCGCATACGCTCATCCCGCGCCCGGACACCGAACTGCTGGTCGAGACGGCGCTGGAGCTGCTGCCTGCGCTGCCGGCCAAGGTGCTCGACCTGGGTACCGGCACCGGTGCAATTGCCCTGGCGCTGGCCAGCGAGCGACCGGCGTGGCAGGTAACGGCGGTCGATCGCGTGCCCGAGGCCGCCGCGTTGGCCGAGCGCAACCGCCAGCGGCTTGGCCTGGCCAACGCCCGCATCCAGGTCAGCCACTGGTTCGACGGCCTTTCCAGCGAACGCTTCGACCTGATCGTCAGTAACCCGCCCTATATCGCGGCTTCAGACCCGCACCTGATCGACGGTGACGTACGCTTCGAGCCCAGCAGCGCGCTGGTAGCCGGGGTCGACGGTCTGGATGACCTGCGGGTCATCGCCGCGCAGGCGCCGAGCCACCTCACCCCAGGCGGCTGGCTCCTGCTCGAGCATGGTTATGACCAGGCTGATGCCGTACAGGTGCTGCTGCGGGAAAACGGCTTTGTCGAGGTGAGCAGCCGCACCGACCTAGGCGGCCATCCGCGCATCACCTTGGGGCACCTGCCATGCTGAGCGACCAGGAGCTGCTGCGCTACAGTCGGCAGGTATTGCTGTCCCAGATCGACGTCGACGGCCAGCTGCGCCTTAAGCACAGCAAGGCCCTGATCGTCGGACTCGGCGGCCTGGGCTCGCCCGTGGCGCTGTACCTGGCGGCTGCTGGCGTTGGCGAGTTGCACCTGGCAGATTTCGATACGGTCGACCTGACGAACCTGCAGCGCCAGGTCATCCATGACAGTACCAGCGTGGGCATGAGCAAGGTCGACTCGGCCTTGCAGCGTCTGCAGGCAATAAACCCGGAAATCGACCTGGTTGCCCACCGGCAGGCGCTGGATGAGGACTCGCTGGCCGCTGCCGTAGCGGCCGTGGACCTGGTCCTCGACTGCTCGGATAACTTCGGGACGCGCGAGGCGGTCAATGCGGCCTGCGTGGCGGCTGCCAAGCCCCTGGTCAGTGGCGCCGCGATCCGCCTGGAAGGCCAGCTCTCGGTTTTCGATCCGCGCCGCGATTACAGCCCCTGTTATCACTGCCTGTATGGTCACGGCAGCGAGGCTGAGCTGACCTGCAGCGAGGCGGGCGTGATCGGCCCCCTGGTAGGTTTGGTGGGCAGCTTGCAGGCGCTGGAGGCCATGAAGCTGCTGGCCGGCTTCGGCGAACCCTTGGTAGGGCGACTGTTGCTGATCGACGCTTTGGACACGCGTATCCGTGAATTGCGGGTCAAACGCGACCCTGGCTGCGCGGTGTGTGGCAAGCGCGATGGCTAAGCGCGAGGGGCCAGTCGCGGTGATGGACTCCGGGGTGGGGGGGCTGTCAGTGCTTGCCGAGATTCGTCAGCGCTTGCCCAACGAAACGCTTCACTACCTCGCCGATTGTGGCCATGTACCGTACGGGGAAAAATCGCCGGACTACATTCGCGAACGCTGTCGCCACATCGCCGCCTTCTTTTATCAGCAAGGTGCCAAGGCCATGGTACTGGCCTGCAACACGGCCACCGTGGCTGCGGTGGCCGACCTGCGTGCGCACTATCCTGACTGGCTGATCGTGGGCATGGAACCGGCGGTCAAGCCTGCCGCAGCGGCTACCCGTTCAGGGATAGTCGGCGTGCTGGCCACGACCGGGACCTTGCAGAGCGCCAAGTTCGCCGCCTTGCTCGATCGCTTTGCCAGTAACGTGCGGGTAGTCACCCAGCCTTGCCCTGGGCTTGTCGAACTGATCGAAACGGGGGACCTGACCAGCCCGGTGTTACGCACTTTGCTGGGCAATTACGTTGAACCGCTTCTGGCGGCAGGCTGCGATACCTTGATACTGGGCTGCACGCATTATCCGTTCTTGAAACCCTTGCTGGCTGAAACGGTGCCCCCACACGTGGCCGTCATCGATACGGGCGCTGCCGTGGCCCGTCAACTCGAACGCCTGCTCGCAGGGGCTGATCTGCTTGCACGCGGCCCAGCTCGGTCGACCCGCTTCTGGACCAGCGCCGAACCACGTGCGTTGATGGATATCCTTCCGGTGCTGTGGCACCCATCTCAGGACGTAGAACGTTTCACGTCCTGAGCAGTGCCCTGCATGACTGGCGTTTCTACCCTCGCAGTACCACCTAGTGCTGCGGCAGCGGCCAGAGGTTCGACGGGTTCAGCGTCTCGAGCACCAGCTCAGGTTCACGTGCACGCAAGCGCGTCAGAAGCTCTAGCGCGGCGGTGTCGGCAGTCCAATCCTCAGGCACGGCGCTGGCGGCCGTCACGGGGTTTTTCAGGGACTGCGGTGCTACCACCGTCAACGCTATGCCATTGGCAAGCAACGACGGGCGCTGCTCCCTCACCCACTGCACGGCATTGTTCCAGCCGGCAGGAAACTGCGTCGGCGCGTAAAGCTGCGCGGCGGAGTACCGGCTGAAAACAGCCATTATCTGGGGCATATCGCCCTTGGCCAGCAGGGGCGTGGCGTACTCCAGGCAGTGCTGTGCCGCCTGAAGGTTGGTGATGATCAGCTGCTCGAACAACTCGCTGTCCGAGGTGCCTGGAAGGAGGTAATCACAGGTGGCGGCATTCAGGATCAAGCCATCCAACGACCCCCAGGCATGGTCGATCATGCGGCCTGCCTCGTCAGCATCGGGTTGCTGTTGTAACTGGCCAGGAAGCCGCAGCAAACGATCGCCATGATGCATGCACAAGCGATCGAGCTCCTCGCTTGCACCTGCACTGGCAGCGACCCGATGCCCCTTTGTCAAAAGATCGCGGACCAGTGCCAGGCCCAGCCCATTCGTTGCGCCTGTAACCCAAAAACTGCGTGAGCCACTCACGGCATTGCCCTCTATACACGACTAGCGGGGCAACTCCTTGAAAGCCTGGAGCGCCCGCTGTCGACTACTGTGAAGATCGACGATAGGACTGGGATAGAGGTTAGCATCAATCAAGCCGCGACATTTTCCAGGGTCGTGGATATTTTTATCGTCGATGTCCTGCAATTCAGGCAGCCACTCGCGAATGAAGCGGCCCTTTGGATCGAAGCGTTGTGACTGCGACACGGGGTTGAAGATCCGGAAGTAGGGGACCGAGTCGGTACCGGTGGATGCGCTCCACTGCCAGCCACCGTTGTTGGCTGCCAGATCCCCGTCGATCAGATGGCGCATGAAGTGACGTTCCCCCAGCCGCCAGTCGATCAACAGATTCTTGCTCAGGAACATGGCAGTCAGCATGCGCAGCCGGTTGTGCATCCAGCCGGTGGCCAGCATCTGGCGCATGGCCGCATCAATGATCGGGAAGCCGGTTCGGCCCTGCTGCCAGGCTTCGAACTCCTTGGGTGCCTTACGCCAGGGCAACGCCTCGGTGTGCGCACGGAAGGCACGATGCCGGGACACCTGGGGATACCCCGTTAGGATGTGCTTGTAGAATTCGCGCCAGAGCAATTCGTTGACCCAGGTCTGGACGCCGCTGCTGCCGCTGTCGAACTCGCCCCGGTTATGGGCCAGCGCGGCATGCAGGCATTGGCGGGGTGAGATGACCCCCGCTGCAAGATAGGCTGACAGCTGGCTGGTGCCCTCGCGAGCAGGAAGGTCACGCAGCGTCTCGTAGTCGTCGATGATTTCATCGGTGAACCGGGCAAGCCTTGCCTGAGCCTCCTTCTCGCCAGCGGGCCAACGTTTGCGCAGCGCGTCTGCCGGCTTTTCGAAGGGTTCGACATGTTGCGCAATCGGGTCGCTCTTGATCGATGTCGGGGCTTGGCGTTTAACCGGTGCGGCCATTGAGGGCAGGCTGCGGTGCAAGTGTTCAAGGCAATTTTTCTTGAATTGGCCGAACACCTGGAAGTAGCCGCCACTACGGGTCAGCACCGTCCCCGGACGGAACAGGAGTTGGTCGAGATGGGTGTGAACCTCAACCTTTGAAGCTTTGAGCAATTTGCATGTGGCTGCGTCGCGGCGGGCCTCGTTGATGCCGTATTCCTCGTTCCAGTGAACGCTCTGGACATTGTGCTTTCGGCAGACATCGAGCACAGCCTCAGGCGCATCATCCCAGGTGTCTATCTTGCGTATGAGCAGTGGGATGTTGAGCGCGTCAAGCGACTGCCGCACTTCGCGCAGGTTGCGTAGCCAGAAATCCACTTTACAGGCCGCATCGTCATGGGCCTGCCATTGGCCAGGGCTGATAAGCCACAGGGCCAGGGTTGGGCCACGTTCACTGGCGGCGCTAAGGGCCGTGTTGTCGGTAACGCGCAAGTCACTGCGAAGCCAAGTCAAGTGCATGAAATCGGAATCTCTCCAGGCTGGCAGTCACAGGCCTTGCAGTAGTCGCAAGGCCGCTTGAGGGGTATCGAAGGTGTGCAGGTGAGGCAGGTCGAGCGAGCCCAGTTGGGTCTGGTGCAGCGCGAGCAAGGCACCCCCGGCAAGGGTGGGCAATTGCAGGTTCTGAAGCGTGCGCTGCAACGCGCGGGTATCGATGCGCGGGCCGAGGTTCAAGAGCACTGCGCGTGGCTTCAAGGCCGCGGCTGCACTCTGCAACTGCGCACCGGCCACGGCCTGCTCGAGGATTTCCACCGCAAAGCCATTGCTGGTGAACAGCCATGCGCACAGCCACAGGCCAGGGTCGAAGCCCCGGTCACTGTCTTCGGCAAGCAGAACCGGTGGGCCCTGTAGCAACTGATTGTCGTGGTACACCCGCGCGCCCAGTTTGCTGCGCAACCAGGTGTGGAAGAACACCTGCTCAAGCCGTGCGTTGAAGTAGTTGCGCCAGCGCAGTTCCAGCAGGTCCAGTAAAGGCAGCAGCAACTGCTCGCACAACGTGACGGCGGGGTAGAGCGCCATGGCCTGGTTCAGCTGATGATCGAGCGCCCGTTGCGACAGGTTGGCGATGGCTTCGAGCATCTGGAACTGACGGGTTTGCCAGTCCCCAGTCGGTGGTGTGCTGAGTGGCTTGTCCAGCAACTCTCCCACCTGGCTGACCGATGCGCCTCGCTGCAACCAGGCCAGAATCGCTTCCACCCTCTCGATCTGTTCGACCGGGTACAGTCGATGCCCTTTGGGCGTGCGCTGTGGCTTGAGCAAACCGTAGCGCCGCTCCCATGCGCGCAGGGTGACCGGGTTGACGCCCGTGCGTCGGGCCAGCTCACCAATTGGTAAAAGAATCTCAGACCGCATTACGTAGCCCCAGGCGTTCAGGATGAGGCTGCAAGTAGGCTTGTTGCAGCAAGTAGGGGTCGGGGTGGTTGCGCAGATGATGCTTGAGCAGGGTCAGCGGCACGATCAAAGGCACGATCCCTTGCTGATACTGCCCGATCAACGTTTGCAGCTCGGCTTTATCGGCAGGGGTCAGGGCATTTTTGAAATAGCCGCTCAGGTGCTGCAGCACATTACTGTGTGTGCCACGGCTGGCGCGGCGGCGCAAGGCCTGCATCAGCTCGGAGAAATAACGGGGGGCAATAACGTCAGGGTCGTCGTCTTTGCTCATGGTGCCGAGCATGCGTCCCAAGGTGCGATACGCCTGCGGGTTGTTCGCCATCAGCAGGTACTTGTAGCGGGCGTGGAAAGCCAGCAATGCGTGGCGACTCACGCCTTCTTCAAGTAGATGCTGCCAATCGGCGTACGCGTACACGCGGCTGATGAAGTTTTCGCGCAGCACAGGGTCGTGCAGGCGGCCTTCCTCTTCGACCGGCAGGTCTGGCCTTAGCTCGCAAAAAGCCTGCGCATAGGCGCCACGACCGCCGTTGATGGCTGGGTGACCGTTGTCCTGGTAGACCTTCACACGCTCAAGTCCGCAAGAGGGCGACTTCTGCATGAAGATGTATCCGCAAATATCATCGAGTTCGGCGGCCATTTGCTTGCCGTATTCACGCAAGGGGCTCGTATAGTCCAGCCCAGGATTGCGCGTGCCTACGACTTCAGGATGTTCAGGGTCGCCCACCAGACGGATGGGATCACGGGGTACCCCCAAACCAATCGCCATTTCTGGACACACCGTCGTCCATTCGAAATGTTCTTCCAGCTGGGTGCGGCATAGGTCCGAGGACTTGTGGCCACCGTTGTAACGCACGTTGTGCCCGGTCAGGCAGGCACTGATAGCGATGCGCGGCTTGTTGTGAACAGCGGGGTCGTGCATAGCTGCCTCCATAAACCTGTACAGATCACAAATTATGTACAGGAATATTCCAGCACATAGCGGGCCCGATGCGAACCCTTAGTGTGTAGATAGCCGATCAGTCCAAGTGTTCAAGTAAACGGCGCGCTGCCTCTTGGCCACTTAACCATGCACCCTCCACCCGCCCGGACAGGCACCAGTCCCCGCAGGCATATAGCCCTTGGTCGGCGTCGGCCAAGGCGCCAAATTCGTGATGACTGCCAGGGCGTGCATACAACCAGCGGTGGGCCAGGGCGAACGTGGGCTCAGGCACGACGCAACCGACCAGTTCGGCGAACTCGCCGCGCAGGTGCTCGACAACTTCCTCCTTGGACAAGTCGATGTGTTGTCGGCTCCAACTGGAAGTGGCGTGCAACACCCACGTGTCCAAGGTCTCGTCGCGCTCTGGCTTGCTGCGGTTGCGGGCCAGCCAGTCAAGCGGGCTTTCCTGGACGAAGCAGCCTTGCATGGGCGTATCCAAAGGGGCCTGAAAGCCTAGCGCCACCGCCCACGTCGGCTCCATCTGCACCCCGGCGGCCACGGCTGCGAGCTTTGGCGTGGCCGCCAGCAGGGGCGTTGCCTGTGGCGCTGGCACGGCAACCACCACCCGGCTGAACGGACCGTGGCTGCACCCGTCGGTGTCCTGCAGGTGCCAGTAGTCCTTGCCGCGAAAGACTTCGGTGATACGGCAGGCGAAGTTCACGGTCATGTCCTTGAGCAGGCCGCGGGTGATGGCGCTCATGCGTGGTACGCCCACCCAGCGCGTCTGTTCGTCGGGGGAGGGGGTGAGCGCCCCGTCACGGTAGTGGTACAGCTGCGGTTTCCACTGCGCCGCCCAGCCGGCGGCTACCCAGTGCTGCAGTTCTTCGACGAAACGGCGGTCGCGGGCGGTGAAATATTGCGCCCCCAGGTCCAGGGCGCCGGCTTCGCTGCGTTTGCTGGCCATGCGCCCGCCGCTGCCGTGGCCCTTGTCGAAAAGGTGCACGATCTGCCCGGCGCTCTGCAGTGCCTGGGCGGCTGAGAGGCCGGCAATGCCTGCCCCGATGATGGCAATAGGTATGGTCATGATGGCCTCTTCAAACCTTGCTATGCGCAGACTACGCTGTCAGGCAAACCTGTACAATCATTCGAATGTGTATAAGTATATTCCGCAAGTAATGATTGGTTGGCCTATGTTTATGGGAGAGCACGGGCGCTAGAAAGTGCCTTGATGTTAAAAATAGACCACTGCCTTATTCCATGAGGACACTGCCATGCACATCCTGCTGACAGGCGGCACCGGGTTGATTGGCCGGCACTTGTGCCGTCACTGGCTTGCTCAAGGGCATCGGCTCACCGTGTGGAGTCGACGTCCAGAGGCAGTGGCGATGCTTTGCGGCGAAGGCGTCAGGGGCATTACTGAGCTTGATGAGCTGGAGGCGGTCGACCACCTCGATGCGGTGGTCAACCTGGCCGGTGCGCCTATTGCCGATCGACCCTGGACGGCGTCTCGGCGCAACCTGCTCTGGTCAAGCCGCATCGCCCTTACGGAGCAATTGCTGGCATGGCTGGGCAGGCGTGAGCAGCGTCCTGGGGTGCTGATCTCAGGTTCGGCCGTGGGATGGTATGGTGACGGCGGCGAACGCGAGTTGACCGAAGACCTGCCTCCCGTGGTCGAAGATTTCGCCAGCCAGCTGTGTATTGCCTGGGAAGAAACGGCGTGTCGTGCGCAAGCGCAGGGCATTCGGGTGGTGCTGGTACGTACAGGGTTGGTGCTGGCCAGCGACGGCGGCTTCCTGTCCCGGCTCCGTTTGCCCTTCAAGTTGGGACTAGGAGGGCCGGTAGGCAACGGTCGGCAGTGGATGCCTTGGATCCATATAGACGATCAGGTCGCCCTGATTGATTTTCTCTTGCAGCGCACCGACGCCAGCGGCCCTTACAATGCCTGTGCACCTGAACCTGTGCGTAATCGTGAATTTGCCAAGCAGCTGGGCAGGGCGCTGCACCGGCCTGCCGTGATACCCCTGCCTGGGTTGCTGCTAAAAGCCGGCCTGGGCGAGATGTCTAACCTGCTGCTCGGTGGCCAGCGTGCCTACCCCGCGCGGTTGCTGGCGGCCGGGTTCACGTTCCGCTTCAACGATCTGCAATCGGCGCTGGGCAATTTGTCCAGTCGCCTCTGACATAGGATGCTGCATGACCGATCACGCTTTGCTGCTGGTCAACCTGGGTTCACCGGCCTCCACGTCGGTAGCCGATGTTCGCCGCTACCTCAATCAGTTTCTCATGGACCCCTATGTGGTCGATTTGCCCTGGCCCATCCGGCGCCTGCTGGTGTCGTTGATCCTGATCAAGCGCCCTGAGCAGTCAGCCCACGCCTATGCCTCGATCTGGTGGGACGAGGGCTCGCCGCTGGTGGTGCTTACCCGTCGCCTACAAGCGGCCATGGTCGACCACTGGCCCCATGGGCCGGTTGAAATTGCCATGCGCTACGGTCAGCCAGCCTTGCCCCAGGTACTGGAGCGGCTCGCGGCGCAGGGCATACGCAAGGTCACCTTGGCCCCCCTGTACCCGCAATTTGCCGACAGCACGGTGACCACCGTCGTCGAACTCGCCCGGCAGACCATCACCGAGCAGCAACTGCCGCTGCAGATGCGCGTGCTGCAACCGTTCTACGATGATCCGGATTACATCGACGCGTTGGTCGCCAGTGCCCGACCCTACCTGGAGCAGGACTATGATCACCTGCTGCTCAGCTTCCATGGCCTGCCCGAACGCCATTTGAAGAAGCTCTTCCCCAGCGGTACGAAACATGACCTGCGTGCAGCCGAATGCTGCGAAGGCGCCAGCGCCGAGGTGCGTGCCGTGTGTTACCGCGGGCAGTGCCTGGCCACGGCCAGGGCGTTCGCGACGAGGCTGGGCATACCGGCGGGCAAATGGTCGGTGTCGTTCCAGTCGCGGCTGGGGCGGGACAAGTGGATCGAACCCTATACGGAGACGCGGCTGGACGAGCTTGCCCAGGCCGGGGTGAAGAAGTTGCTGGTGATGTGTCCGGCCTTCGTGGCCGACTGCATCGAGACGCTCGAGGAAATCGGCATGCGCGGCAGCGAGCAATTCGTCGAGGCCGGTGGTCAGGAGCTGGTGCTGGTGCCTTGCATGAACGAACACCCCGAATGGGTGAAGGTGTTGGCCAAGCTCTGCGAAAACGCGTAATGGCCCGCCTGGTCTGACCCCGTCGAGGACTGGGTCAAGCCAGGCGGCTCAGGCGTCAAGCCAACGGGTCATCCTGTTGCTTGTGTTTCCAGGCATCGTTGCCTGGCAGGATCAGGTTGAGCGCGATCGCCACGATGGCGCACAGCGCGATGCCCTTGAGGCCCCAATCGTCAGGGCCGTCACCGCTGCCGACCAGCACCCCGCCGATACCGAACACCAGGGTCACCGACACGATCACCAGGTTCCGCGCTTCGGCGAGGTCGACCTTGTGGCGGATCATGGTGTTGAGCCCCACGGCTGCGATCGAGCCGAACAGCAGGCAGAGGATGCCGCCCATCACTGGCACCGGAATGCTCTGCAGCAGGGCGCCGAACTTGCCGATGAAGGCCAGGGTGATGGCGAACACCGCAGCCCAGGTCATGATCTTCGGGTTGTAGTTCTTGGTCAGCATGACCGCGCCGGTCACCTCGGCATAGGTGGTGTTGGGCGGCCCGCCGAACAGGCCGGCTGCCGTGGTAGCGATGCCGTCACCCAGCAACGTGCGGTGCAGGCCCGGGGTTTTCAGGTAGTCCCGACCCGTCACGCTGCCCACCGCGATGACCCCGCCGATATGCTCGATCGCCGGCGCCAAGGCCACGGGCACGATGAACAGGATGGCCTGCCAGTTGAAGGCAGGGGCGGTGAAGTTGGGCAATTCCAGCCAAGGGGCGGCTGCAATTTTTGCCGTGTCGACCACCCCGAAAGCGAACGACAGGGCAAAACCCACCAGCACGCCGGCGATGATTGGCACCAGGCGGAAGATGCCTTTGCCGAACACGGCCACGATCAGCGTCGTCAGCAGGGCCGGCATGGAAATGAGCATGGCGGTGCTGTAGGGCAGCAGCACGCTCCCATCGCCAGCCTTGCCCATCGCCATGTTGGCCGCGATCGGTGCCATGGCCAGGCCGATGGAGATGATCACCGGGCCGATCACCACCGGGGGCAGCATGCGGTCGATGAAGCCTGTGCCCTTGATCTTCACCATCAGGCCCATGAAGGTGTAGACGAACCCGGCAGCCATGACACCGCCCATGGTTTCTGCCAGGCCGAACTGACCCTTGGCGAGAATGATCGGGGTGATGAAGGCGAAGCTCGATGCCAGGAAAACCGGCACCTGACGCCCGGTGACCAGTTGAAACAGCAAGGTGCCAAGGCCGGCCGTGAACAGCGCGACGTTAGGGTCCAGGCCGGTAATCAGGGGCATCAGCACCAGCGCGCCAAATGCCACGAAGAGCATCTGCGCGCCTGAAACGACCTGACGCCATAGCGGGTCGTTGTAGCCGTCCTGCATGGTCAGGCGTCCTTTTGCTTGGTGCCGAAGATCTTGTCGCCGGCATCACCCAGGCCTGGAACGATGTAGCCATGTTCGTTCAGGCGCTGGTCGATCGAGGCCGTGTAGATCTGTACATCCGGGTGGGCCTTGTGCACCACGTCGATGCCCTCTGGGGCAGCTACCAGGACCATGGCGCGGATTTCCCGGCAACCGGCCTTTTTCAGCAGGTCGATGGTGGCGACCATCGAGGCGCCGGTGGCCAGCATCGGGTCGATGATCAGGGCCAGGCGTTGATTGATGTCCGGCGCGAGCTTTTCCAGGTAGGTGTGGGCCTCAAGCGTCTCTTCGTTGCGGGCCACGCCCACCGCGCTGACCTTGGCACCCGGCACCAGGCTGAGCACGCCGTCTAGCATGCCGATGCCTGCGCGCAGGATCGGCACGACGGTGATCTTCTTGCCGGCGATCTTTTCCACGGCAACCTTGCCGCACCAGCCGTCGATTTCATAGGTTTCCAGCGGCAGGTCCTGGGTGGCCTCATACGTCAACAGGGCGCCGACTTCCTGGGCGAGTTCGCGAAAATTCTTGGTGCTGATATCAGCACGGCGCATCAGGCCGAGCTTGTGGCGGATCAGCGGATGGCGGATCTCACGAGTGGGCATAGGGGGGGGCTCCGAAAGGCGGGCAAAAAAACCGCGCTAGATTAATCTATTCAGCCTGTGCTGTCGTCTGATCATTTTGCACGTTAGTCCATAAACGCTTGATCTGTGACGAGCGGATGCGTACCTTTGCCCGCTTTTCCAAAATGCACCTCCTGGAGAGCGCCATGTCCGCCGATCTCGAGCATATCCGTCAAGTCATGCGTGAAGCAGACTGCCTGTACACCGAAGCCGAAGTCGAAGCGGCCATCGCCAAGGTCGGCGAGCAGATCTGCCAAGAACTGCACGACAAGAACCCCGTGGTGTTCTGCGTGATGAACGGCGGCCTGATCTTCGCCGGCAAGCTGTTGACCCACCTGCAGTTCCCGCTGGAAGCCTCGTACCTGCACGCCACCCGTTACCGCAACCAGACCAGCGGCGGCGAGCTGTTCTGGAAGGCCAAGCCGGAAGTCTCGTTCATCGACCGCGATGTGCTGATCGTCGATGACATTCTCGACGAGGGCCACACCCTCAGCGCCATCATCGATTTCTGCAAGCACGCCGGCGCCCGCGCCGTGCACACGGCCGTGTTGATCGACAAGGACCACGACCGCAAGGCCAGCCCGGACCTCAAGGCCAACTACGTGGGCTTGCCGTGCATCGATCGCTACATCTTCGGCTACGGCATGGACTACAAGGGCTACTGGCGCAACGCCAACGGCATCTTCGCCGTCAAGGGGCTCTGAGCGCAGCCTACCTGCCGCTCAGGTGCAGCATGCTAGAGTGCTCCTTCAAGCCAAGGAGCCTCACATGCGTGCGTTCATCCCGTTCCTACTGGCAGTCAGCTTGCCCCTGGCTGCCGCGCCGATGCACAGCCAATTCCTGCCGCCCGATGACCAATCCCTGCGTCAGGCAGCGCCCACCGCTCAGCAACTGCTTCAAGTCACCGACTACACCGTGGTAGTCGGCGCCCAGCGCCAGTCGGACCAGCAACCCATTCCGATCACCTCATCCTTGCAGGTGCGCCTCAAAGGCAGGCCCTTGAGCAAGGCGGCCACCATGACCCAGGTGCTGCTGACCTTCGACGGCGAAGCGGCCAAGAGCCTGAAAAAGCCGGTCTACGACGAAAAGACTCGCACGCTGAACTTGAATTATCCGCTCAGTGATTACCGGGTCATCATGGACCTGCTGCGCAACGAGACCCTGTATGTGCAGTTTCTCACCTATGCCAACGGGCACATCTGGGCGGACCTGCACACTGGCACCGTACGTACGCGTTGAGGCTCGCGCGCGGCGGAAGGTACACTGCCGCCCTTTGAACATCGTGATGGTCCAGTTGGAGTCGGCAATGCGTAAAGACAAGAAACAGGTAATCGGTGACGAAATCAGTGACGACTACATCAAGGCGTTTCTCCAGTTCGAGCCCGCCGATGGGGTCACGTCGCCCTCGCTGCACAAACTGGTAAAGGCGTACCGCGGCTTGCGCGTAGATGACTTCCGGCGTTTCGTCGGCTTCTTCGTCGAAGCAGGCTTCGACCTCGATGGCAAGGACGAGCATGGCAAGACGTTCGCCGAGCAGATTGCCGATCAGCGCAATGGCGACGAGTACATCGAAATCATCGAAAACGCCCGCTCAGGGGCATAAAAAAACGCCCCGAGGGGCGTTTTTCACTGGCCGGGCGGTTCAGGCGTAATGCTTGGCTGCCGGGCTGCTTTGCACCAGGTCCAGTGCCGCATCGTTATCGGCGCTGATTTTCTTGTAAAGCGCAGCGTCGGTGGCCAGGGTCTTCTCGCGTGCCGGGAAGATCTCCTTGAGCTTGGCTGCCCAGGCACCTTTCGCCTGCTCCGGGAAGCAGCGCTCGATCAGCTCCAGCATGATCGAGACCGTCACCGAAGCACCGGGCGATGCGCCCAGCAGCGCCGCCAGGCTGCCGTCCTGGGCAGACACCAACTCGGTACCAAACTGCAGAACGCCGCCTTTTTTCGGGTCTTTCTTGATGATCTGCACACGCTGGCCAGCCACTTCCAGACGCCAGTCTTCGGCCTTGGCTTCGGGATAGAAGCGACGTAGCGATTCCAGGCGCTGCTCCATCGACTGCATCACCTCACTGACCAGGTACTTGGTCAGGTCCATGTTGTCACGGGCCACCGCCAGCATCGGGCCCAGGTTGCCCAGGCGTACCGACAGGGGCAGGTCCAGCAGCGAACCGTGCTTGAGGAACTTGGTGGTAAAGCCAGCGTACGGCCCGAACAGCAAGGATTTCTTGCCGTCGACCACGCGCGTATCAAGGTGCGGCACGGACATGGGCGGCGCGCCGACGGCGGCCTGGCTGTAGACCTTGGCCTGATGCTGGCTGACGATTTCCGGATTGTCGCAACGCAGCCACTGGCCACTGACCGGGAAGCCACCGAAGCCCTTGCTTTCGGGGATGCCGGAGGCCTGCAACAGCGGCAGGGCAGCGCCACCGGCGCCGAGGAACACGAAACGGGCGTCCACTTCGCGGCTGCCGCCGCTGTTGACGTCCTTGATGCTGACCGTCCAGCCGGCGCCGTTGCGACGCAGGCCCACGACCTTCTTGCAATACTTGACCTGCGCGTCGGGCGCCTCGCCCAGTAGCTTGAGCAGCTTGTTGGTCAGGGCCCCGAAATTGACGTCGGTACCCTTGAGCACGCGAGTGGCGGCAATGTGCTGATCAGCCGGGCGGCCCGGCATCATCAGCGGCATCCACTCGTTCATCACGGCCTTGTCTTCGGTGTACTCCATCTCGGCAAAGGCGTGATGCTGCTTGAGCAGTTCATAGCGCTTCTTGAGGAAGGCAATACCCTTGTCACCCTCGACGTAGCTCAGGTGCGGTACCGGGTTGATGAACGCCCGCGCCGGGCCGAAGTTGCCTTTCTTGCTCAGGTAGGCCCAGAACTGGCGAGACACCTCGAACTGGGTATTGATGTGCACGGCCTTCTTGATGTCGATGCTGCCATCAGCGGCCTGGGGCGTGTAGTTCAGCTCGCACAAGCCGGCGTGGCCGGTGCCTGCGTTGTTCCAGGGGTTGGAACTCTCTGCGGCCCCGGAGTCCATCGCCTCGACCACTTCGAGTTTCAGGGTCGGGTCGAGCTCCTTGAGCAGTACGGCCAGGGTGGCACTCATGATGCCTGCGCCTACCAGTACTACATCAACCGATTCGTTCTGCGCCATTTAACGCGTCTCCACAATCTACAGCTACCTAATTGACAGCACAGGATCACCGGGTTCTCCAGGATCGCCATGTCCGACTTTTCGCAGTTCATGCAACGTCCGCGGACACCGCCAACCAGTCTTTGGGTTTGCCTATTGAACCCTGTTTGCCCCAGGTGCGGCAATTCGACTTATGGTCAACGACCGTCGGATACGCTATGCAAGCCGCTCAGACACGCATCCAGGTTGGGGCCATTTGCTGCCTGTTCAGGGCTGAAGGGGACACACCTGCCGCTTTTGCACATGCCAGATTGTTCATTTGCTCGCCACACTCTTGTGAAGTAGTGAAAACCGTTTTTTCACGCTCTTTTGGAGACGTGAACCTCAAAAGGGGACTGCGCGATGGCAACCCGCAGGTTCTATGCAGTGTGACGGCCATGGAAGCAGGCACGACAGCCGATGCAAGACCTGAGTGGAAGGCTCTCTGTGGGCGAGGCGGGTAGATTTGCCGTGTTCAGACGGCGGATGCGGGGCCCGATCAGGAGACGTCCTTATAATCGGGGGGAGATTATAGCGAGGTCGCAGCCAGAAATGTCGCCATTTCGCGGTTTTATTGCAGGGTTTTTCAGGCAGCCAGGTTGCGTTGATGCCAGCGGCGACTTGTCGGCTTGCAAACCCGGGCACCGTCCGGCAGTGCATGACCCAGCCAGGCAAGCTGCACCTCGTGCATCTGCACCCAGCCATCGCCCTCAGGTACTTGCGAGCAGTGCTTGAAGGCCAGGCACGTGCCATTCATGTCGAGCAGGGCGTAGGCGGTGTGGCGAGGAGCAGGCAACAGCAGGTGCAAAAGCGAGACCATGGCAGATGTCCTGTGCAGGTGAGCGTGCAGCCACATTAAGCGTTGCCGGTTAAGCGTTTGTGACAACCTCGGACGTACCGGGTGCAAGCGGTGCACGCCGCTTGTAGCCAGGCCCTTGCCGCTAGGTATACTGTGCGCCATCGCCGCATTTTCTGGAGAATCGCGCATGTTGCAACGACTGTTGTTCGGTTTGATCACCGTAGCCAGCCTCAGCCTGGTCGGTTGTGCCCACAGCCCGCAACAACTCAATCCGCAGCCCAAGCTCACGGCGCAACTCACCCCGGTGGGGCAGGGGCAGCCGGTGGTGGTGCGAGTGGTAGACGGCAGGCCTTCACCGTCGCTGGGCACTCGCGGTGGCATGTACCCGGAAACCAGTACCATCAGTGTCAGCGGCAACCAGGTGGTGCCCAAGCTGCAGGCCCAGGCCGAGGCTGCCGTGCGCTTGCTGGGCTTTACGCCCACCACTGCAGGCAACGCGCCCCAATTGACCGTTACCCTGGCCGAGCTCAAGTACCAGTCGCCCAAGGACAAACTGTACGTGACCGAAGCCACCATCGGCGCCACCTTCCGTGCTGACGTCGCCAACAATGGTCGCCGCTACACCGGTCGCTATGGCGCTTCGCTGGACCAGCGCTTTGGCATGGCGCCGAACCAGGACACCAACACCCAGTTGGTCAGCGATGTGCTGAGCGACGCGCTGACCCGATTGTTCAAGGACCCGAGCATCGGTCAGGTGCTGGCGCAGTAACGCTCAAGGGTTCACCCGAACCGCTGCCCGGTGACGGCCAGCGGTTTTTTTATGCCGCGTACCGGCATCAGGCCGTGGCTATACGCAGGTCCAGCAGGCTGATCCCGGTCTGGACATCCACCTCGGGCCAGTGCTCATGGGCATGCCCGCCCAGGGCGCAGTAGACCAGCCATTGACGGTCTTGCACATTAATGGCCAGGCCATCGACGAGCGCCTGTTGCTCATCACTCTGGGCAACGAGGTAGAGGCGGTCCTGGTTTTCGGCATGCAGCATGACAAGCTCCGGTTCGAGAAAGGACGACAGGGTGGCCTGTTCTGATGACGAACCGATGACAGATGAAATTAAATGACACGCGGTCGCTGCCGTGCAGGCAGCGCCAGGTGGGTTGGGTAGAATGCTGGCTTTTGTTCTGGTCTACGCCGAGGTGACGCGATGTCCATGCACATGCTCTGGGGGCTGATTGCCGCCCATCCCACCAAGCTCATCAATGTGCTGGCCTTGCTGCTGACGTGTCCGGGCGGGCTGCTGTTGCACAGTGCCAGGCGTAGCGCGGCCGATGCACAGCCAGGGCCGGGAGAGCTGCAAAGGCCGTATGCGCGATTCGCAGGGTGGGTGCCCAGGCAGCGCTACGGCCTGGGCTTCGCCTGCCTGGCCAGTGCGCTGGTGCTGTCGTGGGTCAGCACCTGGGCCTGAGCACAATCGGGGCTCATGCTGATCGGGACGCTCGCGTTCAACAGCACCCCCTCACTGCTCAAGCAAGCGGTGCCTGCTGCCTGACCTGATACTGATTGCGCACCGGCGTCGCGTACTGCAACACCAAGTAAGGCCGTTGCTCTTCGGGGCAGGCATCCAGCCGGCGCTGCCATTCTTCCTTGGCCTTGGCCAGTTCGTCGGCAGGGAACACCTGCTCGGCGCTTGGCACCTGCAGCGTGTCATCCTGCTCGGCCCACATGGCGTAGGCCAGGTAATGCACCGGGAACAGTCGATAACCGCCGAGTATCTGCCGGTCGATTTCCGCGGCCAGCTGCTTGGTGTCCTCGTAATACTGGGTCACTGGCGGTGCAAAGTTGATATGCACGCGACCTTTGTAGCCGGTGATGCCCTTGGCGATGCTGTGGTCGTCCTCGCCAGGTGCCTTCTGGTAGGTACCCGTGGTGGCGCGGATGTACAACTCACGGGCCTTGGCCTGGTCGCAGGGGTCGTATTCGTAGCTGATCGATACCGGCGTCAGGTTCAGGCTCTGGATGACCGCGCCGAACGCCTCGTCCTTTCGACTCATGTGGAACATCTTGAGGATGGCCGAATCGGTCCGGTCGTCGCCATCCTTGGCGCGGCCTTCGGCCTGGGCGATCCAGATGGAGGTCGCGTCGTTGACGATGGAGTGATTGATATAGGCCGACAGCAGCTGGTAGGCGGCCAGCTTCTCGCGGCGGCCGGCGATCGAGCGGTGCACGATGAAGCTCTTGTTGAGCCGCATGAGGTCGCTGACAAACGGTTTTTGCAGCAGGTTGTCGCCAATGGCGATGCGCGGGGTGGGCAGGCCGGCGTGGTACACCGCGTAGTTGACGAATGCCGGGTCCATGACGATGTCACGGTGGTTGGCCAGGAACAGATAAGCCGTGCCGGCCTTGAGCTGTTCCACGCCCGAATAGGTCACGCCATCGGTGGCGCGGTCGATGGTGCGATCAACGTAGTGCTCGACCTTGTCCTGCAGGGTCGATACACAGGTCACACCAGCGAACTCCTTGCGCAGGCGCCGGGCGATCAGCGGTTTAAGCAGCCAGCCAAGGGCACCGGCCGCACGCGGGAAGCGAAAATGAGTCAGGATATCGAGGAATGCCGGGTCGCTGAGCAGGCGTGCCAGAACTCCAGGGACCTCAGCGTCGTCGTATGGTCGGATGGCATCGAATTCGCCCATCATGCTCTCTTGTTGGAAACGGCTAGGGTAATAATGAAGTACGGGCAGGCTCCGAAAAACGGCTCGGACGCACGTGGCCCTGTAAACAGAGCGGCAATTATACGCATAACTCGTCGTGGAGGCCCTGATGCTGGAAACAGAGTTCTACGATTGCCCTTATTGTGGCGAGCGGGTGGAAACCTCCGTCGATCTGTCTGGCGGCGACCAGGTGTACACCGAAGACTGTCAGGTGTGCTGTCAGCCGATCGTGTTCGTGCTGCAGGTGCATGACGACGAATGGATGCTCGATGTCAGACGTGAGGACGATGCGTGATGAGGCGTATCTACGAACCCGAAAGCCTGCTCGAAGCAGAAATGCTGGCCGGTATGCTCGCCAGCGAAGGGGTGCAGGCGCACCTGGTGGGCCGCGACCTGGTCGGGGCGACCGGCGAATTGCCCCTGCACGGGCTGCTGGGCTTGTCGGTGGCCGATGAACAGGCCGAATACGCACGGCAGTTGATCGATGCGTACAATGGCGCCCAGCCGCTGATTGGCGACGAGCCGGAGAGCTTCCCCGGTACCTTGATCTGCTAGGTTTAGAATTACCTCATGTGTGGACGTTACGCCCTGTTCCGCTGGCCCCAAGCATTGGCCAGCCTGCCTGGCTTTCCCGCCGGGCAGCCCGCCCAGTGGAATATTTCGCCCGGCAATACCGTCCTCATCCAGCGCCAGCTGGACGGGCAGCTGCAAGTGGCCAAGGCGCGCTGGGGCCTGACGCCGCCGTGGCTCACCGACCTTTCCCGCACCCCCGCCCATGCCCGCGCCGAAACGCTGGCCGAGCAGCCGATGTTCCGCGAAGCCTTTGGCCAACGACGCTGCCTGATACCGGCCAATGGTTTCTATGAGTGGCGAGGCAGCGTGCGCAAACGGCCCTTTTGGCTGACACCGGGCGAGGGGGCGTCGCTGTATTTCGCCGCTGTGTGGGAGGCTTATGCCGTACAGGAACAAGTCTGGCTCAGCTGCGCCGTGGTCACCCAGGCGGCGATGAATCAACGTAGGCCCCTGATTCTGGACGAAGCAGGGCAGGCTGCCTGGCTGGACCCGCAGACGCCGCTGATCCGTTTGCAGGAATTGCTGGCAAGCCCCTCGGTGCCCTTGCGCGAGCGGGCCCTGGCACCTTTCGTCAACGACCCGAAACTGGACGCGCCCGAGTGCCTCACCCCGGCCTGAGTGCCAGTGCATGCTCGGTTGCTCGCCGCGCACAGCGGGAGGGTGTGCAAAATCTTCCCTGCGGCTATGGCGGCCCACCCATGAGTCATCCTAGGATACGGCGCATGTAAAAAGGAGTGTTTCCATGCGTAAGTCTTTTGTCATCAGCCTAATGAGCGCTGGCATCCTGCTCGCTGGCTGCCAAGGGGTGAACACCACCAGCGGCGGTGCGGTGGGCGTTGAGCGCAAGCAGTACATGTTCAGCATGCTCTCGCCCGACGAGGTCAACACCATGTACGCCCAGTCGTACCAGCAGACCCTGGGCGAAGCGTCCAGCAAGGGCTTACTCGACAAATCCAGTGCAGATGCCAGGCGCGTACAGGCCATCGCCAACCGTTTGATCGCCCAGGCGCCCCAGTTCCGGCCGGACGCTGCGCAGTGGAAATGGGAAGTCAACGTGATCAAGAGCGATGAGCTCAATGCCAACTGCGGGCCAGGCGGCAAGATCATCGTCTACACCGGCCTGATCGATCAGCTCAAGCTCAACGACGCCGAGATCGCGGCCGTCGTCGGTCACGAAATCGCTCACGCCTTGCGCGAGCACAGCCGTGAAGCGATGTCCAAAGCCTACGGCGTGGAAATGGCGCGCCAGGGTGCAGGCGCCATCTTCGGCCTGGGTCAGGACAGCATGGCGCTGGCCGACACCGTGGTGAACTACGCCATGACCTTGCCCAACAGCCGGGCCAATGAGAACGAAGCAGACCTGATCGGTCTCGAGCTCTCGGCGCGTGCAGGCTACGACCCGAACGCGGCCATCACGCTGTGGAACAAGATGAGCAAAACTTCAGAAGGGGCACCACCGGAGTTCATGAGCACGCACCCGGCCTCGGCCAGCCGTATTGCCGCCTTGCAGGCAGCCATCCCCAAAGTCATGCCGCTGTATCAGGCAGCGGCCAAGCCCTGAGGCCCGCTGCAGGCGGGCAAGCAAGTGCCATGAAGGCTCCGCTCTGCCCGCCCGTGCCTCAACCCACCCAGCCGCTGGCCTTCATGGCCGTGTAGACCGCAACGATCGCGAGCACGAAGAACGCGGCGGCCGCCAGGCGGCGAATCAGCGTCAGCGGCAGTTTGTCCGCGGCGAAATTACCCGCCAGCACCACGGGCACGTTGGCGATCAGCATGCCCAGCGTGGTCCCGACGATGACCATGATCAGGTGAGGGTACTGCGCAGCCAGCATGACCGTGGCGACCTGAGTCTTGTCTCCGATCTCGGCCAGGAAGAAGGCGATCAGCGTGGTCAGGAACGGTCCGAAGCGGCGCGCAGGGTTTTCGTCGTCGTCCATCTTGTCCGGCACCAGCGTCCACAGGGCCGTGGCGGTGAAGCTGGCGGCCAGGATCCAATGCAGCGCAGCGTCGCTGAAGAAACTGCCGAACCAGGCGCCCACGGCACCTGCTGCGGCATGGTTGGCCAGCGTGGCGGCGACGATACCGGCAATGATGGGCCAGGGCTTGCGAAAGCGGGCAGCGAGGATGAGCGCGAGCAGCTGCGTCTTGTCGCCGATTTCGGCCAGGGCAACGATTGCGGTGGGTACCAGCAGAGATTCCAGCATCAGGATTCCTACGGGGGCGGGTCGACACGGCTATGACACGTACGACCTCCCCGCCCCGGGTAAGGTGTGCGTGTCATAGGTCTTGTCAAACCCGGGACCTGTCTGCGCAGGCCTGGCCATGCACGTTTGCATGGTGGGTCGCACGCGCCATGGTCTGTGGACCAAGTATGTTGACGCGTACCGGGCGAGCGTGGCGCTCGCGGGAGACTACTCCCCTAGGACGGTGCGGATTCTGCCTAGGCGAAACGGTTTCGGCAAGCGCTGTTTTTATCAGCGTGTTGCCTGGTAGATCCTGAACCCGTCGGCTTCCTCCAGGACCTGGCAGTTGCCCAACGCCGCTTCGATGATCGGTTTGTAGCGCAGGAAAGTATTGGCTACCAAGCGTATTTGGCCGCCTTTTCGCAGGTGAATAGCCGATTTTTGCAGAAGATTCTCCGATGCTTGGTAATCGGTATGGACCCCGGTGTGAAATGGCGGGTTGCTCAGTATCACCTCCAGGTCCAAAGGGGCCGCATCGATACCGTCACCTTGCACGACCTCGGCCTCCAGGCCGTTGGCCGCCAGGGTGAGGCGGCTGGCTGCCACGGCGAAGGCATCCACATCCAGCATCGTCACGTGGCTGCCAGGGTAGCGCCGTTTCACTGCCGCCCCCAGCACGCCAGCGCCGCAGCCGAAGTCCAGCACGTGGCCCTCTGGGAGCGCCTCCAGGTGGCGCAGCAGCACCGCCGTACCTCGGTCAAGGCGGCCGTGGCTGAAGACGCCAGGCAAGCTCACCACCTGCAAGGGGCCGTCTGGCAGTGACAGCTCGAACTGCTTGGCCAGTGTGTGCAGCGCGGCTGCCTGCGGCGCCTGTTCAACGCTGACCTGCCACAGTTGGCAGTGCCGGGCGCTGTCGAGTTTGCGCGGCTTGCCAAAAGCCTGGAGGTGCCGCGCGACGCTTTCGATCCCTCCGCGTTTTTCACCCACCACGTACAACGTGCCGCCTTGCAGGCGTGCGGCCAGGGTAGTGAGCAGGTAAGCCGCCAGCTCGCGCGACTTGGGAAGAAACAGCACGGCAGTGGGCACGTCCACCGCCGGGGGCTCCACCGCGCAGTGGCAGCGGCCGACAAAGCGGCTTTCGAGCAGGGCGTGATCGCCTGCGTGCCAGGTCCAGGCATGGGCCTGGGGCAGTTGGGCCAACAGGCCATCGGGCGGGGCCCCGGCAATCAGGAGCGGGCCCTGGAACAGCTCTGCCTGGCGGAGCAACACTTCACTGCGCGGGTCCATGGACGACGCCTCCGAAAAATCGCGCAGTGTAGCAGAGCCGCGACTGTGCCTCAGCCGACCACGCGGCGTGCCTGCCCGGCAAAATACGCCTGGGCGTTTTCCGCCAGTTGGCCCACGATCCGCTGGCGCGCCTCGACAGCCCCCCAAGCGCTGTGAGGGGTAATGATCAGGCGCTCGATGCCAGGTTCGAGCAGGGGGTTGCCGTCTGCCGGAGGCTCGACGCTCAACACGTCGGTTGCAGCCCCGCCCAAATGACCACTGCGCAATGCATCGGCCAGCGCCTGCTCGTCGATCAACCCGCCACGTGCGGTATTGACCACCAGTGCACCGGGCTTGAGCAGGGCCAGTTCGCGCTCGCCGATCATGTGCCGAGTGTGCTCATTCAGGGGGCAATGCAGGGTGAGGGCGTCGACCTGTGGCAGCAGTTCATCCAGTGGCAGGCGGTCGGCACGGCTCGGCCGGCCTGGAATCTGCCCGCTCAGCACGCGCATGCCGAAGGCTTCGGCCAAGCGTGCCACCGCACCGCCCAGTTCACCATGGCCGAGCAGGCCGAGGGTCTTGCCCTCCAGCTCGACGATCGGATAGTCCAGCAGGCAGAACTGGCTGGCCTTGGCCCATCGTCCCTCGGCCACCGCCTTGTTGTAATCACACAGGCGCGTGGCCAGTGCCAGCAGCAGGCCCAAGGTGTGCTGGGCAACCGAAGGTGTGCCGTAGCCCTGACAGTTGCAGACCGTGATGCCTTGCGCCCGGGCGGCGGCCAGGTCGACGTTGTTGGTGCCGGTAGCAGCCACCAGAATCAGCTTGAGCTGTGGGTTGGCTTGGAGGCAGGCGGCGTCGAGCACCACCTTGTTGCTGATCACCGCAACAGCGCCTTGAAGACGTTCGGCCACCTGCTCGGGCGTCGTGGCGGCGAACAGCGCCAGTGAATCGAACGACCGGTGCAGCGGCGTCAGGTCCAGGTCGCCCAGGTCCAGGGAGTCGTGGTCGAGAAAAACGGCGTGGCGCGAGCTGGGCATAGGGGGCTCCGGTTCAACAAAAGGGGATGAAGGTCTGGTTGACGCCTGTGGATCAGTGTCCAGCCCTTGCTTGCCGCCCGTCAACGCCTGGCGCCGCAGGCTGCACCGGCCAAATCATTCCTTCGGCTGATTTGACCGGCGCAGTCGCGCACTACAGTGACGCCACGCCTTGCAAGCCCGCGCCTCAATAAAAGGGATATTTATGCTGCAGACCCGTCTCCTCAAGCCCGCCGACGACGCCTACGCCTACCCCCTGCTGATCAAGCGCCTGCTGATGTCGGCCAGCCGCTACGAAAAGACCCGTGAGATCGTCTACCGGGACCAGGTGCGACTGACCTATGCACAGTTGAGCCAGCGCATCGCGCAGTTGGCCAACGTGCTGAGCGAAGCCGGCGTGAAGGCCGGCGACACCGTGGCAGTGATGGACTGGGACAGCCACCGCTATCTTGAGTGCATGTTCGCCATCCCGATGATCGGTGCAGTGGTGCATACCATCAACGTGCGCCTCTCGCCCGACCAGATTCTCTACACCATGAATCACGCCGAAGACCGCCTGGTGCTGGTCAACAGTGACTTCATCGAGCTGTACCAGTCCATTGCCGGCCAGTTGACCACTGTCGAGCGCACTGTGCTGTTGACCGACGGGGTGGATACCCATGCGGCCTTGCCCAACCTGGTCGGCGAGTATGAGCAGCTGCTGGCTGGGGCGAGCACGCAGTACGATTTCCCCGACTTCGACGAACATTCGGTCGCCACCACCTTCTACACCACAGGCACCACGGGCAACCCCAAGGGGGTGTATTTCACCCATCGGCAACTGGTCCTGCATACCCTGGCCGAAGCCTCGGTCATGGGCAGCATCGACAGCGTGCGGCTGCTGGGCAGCAATGACGTGTACATGCCCATCACCCCCATGTTCCACGTGCACGCCTGGGGTATTCCGTACGTTGCGACCATGTTGGGCATCAAGCAGGTGTACCCGGGCCGCTACGAGCCCGAGATGCTGCTCAAGCTGTGGCGCGAAGAGCAGGTCACCTTCTCCCACTGCGTACCGACCATCCTGCAGATGCTGCTCAACTGCCCCCACGGCACAGGTGTGGATTTCGCCGGCTGGAAAATCATCATCGGCGGCAGTGCGCTGAACCGTTCGCTCTACGATGCGGCCTTTGCCCGCGGCATTCAGCTGACAGCGGCCTACGGCATGTCCGAGACGTGCCCATTAATCAGTGCCGCGCACCTCAACGACGAATTGCAGGCCGGCACCGAAGACGAGCGCATCAGTTATCGCATCAAGGCCGGTGTACCCGTGCCGCTGGTCGAAACGGCCATCATCGATGCAGAAGGGCGTTTCCTGCCCGCCGACGGTGAGACCCAGGGTGAACTGGTGCTACGTGCGCCGTGGCTGACGCAGGGCTATTTCAAGGAGCCGGAAAAGAGCCAGGCGCTGTGGGAGAACGGCTGGCTGCACACCGGCGACGTCGCCACGCTCGACAGCATGGGTTTTATCGACATCCGCGATCGCATCAAGGATGTGATCAAGACCGGTGGTGAGTGGCTGTCCTCGCTGGACCTGGAAGACATGATCAGCCGGCATCCGGCTGTGCGGGAAGTGGCTGTGGTAGGGGCGGCCGATCCCCAGTGGGGCGAGCGCCCGTTTGCCTTGGTGGTGGTGCGCGAAGGCCAGGTGATCGACGCCAGGGCACTCAAGGAACACCTCAAGCCGTTCGTAGAGCAGGGGCGCATCAACAAGTGGGCCATCCCCAGCCAGATCGCCCTTGTTACTGAAATTCCCAAGACCAGTGTCGGCAAGCTCGACAAGAAACGCATCCGCCAGGACATCATCGAGTGGCAGGCCTGTAACAGTGCCTTCCTGTCCACCCTGTGAAAGCGGGCATGCGGCAATCTGTCCTGGGCCAACCCGCATGCCAGAGCGGAGCAGTGCTTGCCAAATGGCGCAAATGCGCCATTCTTCAGCACGGCCGGGGCGCAATCGGAGCACACAGCACCGCCCAGGCGGCACGGAGCGCAAATCACACTTTAGAGGGATCGAGCGCCTGTGCCTTGGTGGCTATAGTCGGGGCCAGGGGCTTTTCGGGAGGGGAGGGTGAGCAGGCGCTGTCTTGCACACCGGTCGTTCGGGCCATTCCTGAAAGCACCACTGCCATAACAAAAAAGAACATGGAGTAGCGTCGATGAAATCTGCAAACCCGTTCTGGCGCAGGGCCAGGTTGCCCATGGCTGTAAGCCTGGCGTCCACCCTTGCCAGTCCCGCTTTCGCGGTCAGTTTCAACATCGGTGAAATCGAAGGCCAGTTCGACTCGTCGCTCTCCATCGGCGCCAGTTGGTCGACAGCCAGTCCCAACCGCAACCTGATCGGGGTCAACAACGGCGGCAAGGGCCTTTCGCAAACGTCCGACGATGGCCACCTCAACTTCAAGAAGGGCGAGACCTTCTCCAAGATCTTCAAGGGCATCCACGACCTGGAGCTCAAGTACGGCGATACCGGCATCTTCGTGCGCGGCAAGTACTGGTACGACTTCGAACTCAAGGACGAGGGCCGTCAATTCAAGGACATCAGCGACTCCAACCGCAAGGAAGGGGCCAAGTCCTCGGGTGCCGAGCTGCTCGACGCCTTCGTCTACCACAACTACTCCATCGGCGATCAGCCAGGCTCGGTGCGCCTGGGCAAGCAAGTGGTCAGCTGGGGCGAGAGCACCTTCATCGGCAGCGGCATCAATGCCGTCAACCCAATTGACGTGTCGGCGTTTCGCCGGCCAGGGGCCGAGATCAAGGAAGGCCTGATTCCGGTCAACATGTTCTATGTTTCCCAGAGCCTGACCGACAACCTGTCGGCCGAGGCCTTTTACCAGCTCGAGTGGGACCAGACCGTCGTCGACAACTGCGGCACGTTCTTCTCGCAACCAGACATCATTGCCGACGGCTGCACCGATAACCTGCGTGTGCTCAACAGCAGCCGTACCGTGCCTGCCGCCGCTCGCCAGTTCCTGGCCACCCGCGGCGTCAACCTCAACGAAGAAGGGGTGATGGTGCGCCGTGGCGGCGACCGTGATGCCCGTGACAGCGGGCAGTTCGGCGTGGCCATGCGCTACATGTTCGAGCCGCTGGACACCGAGTTTGGCGCCTACTTCATGAACTATCACAGCCGTGCGCCGATCTTCAGCGCAACCGGCGCCTCGCCTTCGGTCTTCGCCGCGATCCCGACCCTTCCAGCGCAGTTGCGTGCATTGGCACCGTTGATCGTGGCCGGCAACTCCAAGTACTTCGTCGAGTACCCCGAGGACATCCGCCTGTATGGCCTGAGCTTCTCCACCACACTGCCCACCGGCACCGCCTGGAGCGGTGAAATCAGCTACCGTCCCAACGCACCTGTGCAGCTCAACACCACCGACATCCTGTTCGCCGGTGTGCGCCCGCTGGGCGGCGCCTTGAGCAACGCTTCGCTGCTCGATGGCGTGCCTGGCCAGGACCTGCATGGCTACCGGCGCAAGGAAGTCACCCAGTTCCAGACCACCCTGACCCACTTCTTCGACCAGGTGATGGGTGCCAGCCGCATGACCGTGGTGGGCGAGGTGGGCGTGACCCATGTCGGCGGCCTGGAAAGCGCCTACGACACACGCTACGGCCGCGACCCGGTGTTCGGCCCCGGCCCGTTGCCCGCCACCGGTGGGGCCAATACCTGCCAGGCGCTCAACACCAGCACCATTGGTGGCGCAGGCGCCGGTGCCTCGACAGCCAACCTGAACCGCAAGTGCGAGAACGACGGCTATACCACCAGCACTTCGTGGGGCTACCGCGCCCGGGTCATCTGGGACTACAACGATGTGTTCGCAGGCGTCAACCTCAAGCCGAGCGTGGCTTGGTCCCATGACGTCTCCGGTTATTCGCCAGGCCCTGGCGGCAACTTCGAGGAGGGACGCAAGGCGGTCAGCCTGGGGCTGGATGCCGAGTACCAGAACACCTACACCGCCAGCCTGTCGTACACCAATTTCTTCGACGGCAAGTACAGCACCGTGGATGACCGCGACTTCCTCGCCCTCAGCTTCGGCGTGAACTTCTAAGCATACGGATCCAGGACGACACGACATGAACAACACCAGAAGTCTGCTGCAAGCCGGTGTGCTGGGCCTGTCCCTGCTGGCTACCAGCGTGATGGCAGCAGTACCGGCCGGCGAAGCAGCCAAGTTGGGTGCCACCCTGACCCCCATGGGCGCGGAAAAGGCCGGTAATGCCGATGGCTCCATCGGGCCATGGCAGCCGCTCTCGAAGACGGCCGGCAGCGTCGATGGCAAAGGTTTCCTCGCCGACCCCTACGGTACCGAGAAACCGCTGTTCACCATCACCGCGCAGAACGCCGAGCAGTACAAGGACAAGCTGTCCCCAGGCCAGATGGCCATGCTCAAGCGCTACCCGGACACCTATAAGCTTCCCGTCTACAAGACGCACCGTGGGGCCACGGTACCGGCCGAGGTGTTTGCTGCAATCAAGGAAAACGCCACTCAGGCCACCCTGGTGGAGGGGGGTAACGGCCTGAACAACTTCCGCACGGCGGTGCCGTTCCCTATCCCGCAGAACGGTCTGGAAGTGATCTGGAACCACATCACCCGCTACCGTGGCGGCAGCGTGAGCCGCCAGGTCATCCAGGCGACCCCGCAGCAGAATGGATCATTCAACCCGGTGTCGTTCTCCGATCAGTTCGTGTTCCGTGATCGAATGAAAGACTACGATCCCAACAATCCAGGGAACATCCTGTTCTACTTCAAGCAGGAAGTGACTGCGCCAGCTCGCCTTGCAGGCACCGTGCTGCTGGTTCACGAGACCCTCGACCAGGTCAAGGAACCGCGCAAGGCGTGGATCTACAACGCCGGTCAACGCCGCGTGCGCCAGGCGCCGCAGGTGTCGTACGACGGCCCGGGGACCGCTGCAGACGGCCTGCGAACCTCCGATAACCTCGACATGTTCAACGGCGCCCCGGACCGCTATGACTGGAAGCTCGAAGGCAAGAAGGAACTGTACATCGCCTCCAACGCCTTCAAGCTCGACGACCCGAAACTCAAGTACGCCGACATCATCAAGGCAGGGCACATCAACCAGGACCTGGCACGTTACGAGTTGCGTCGCGTCTGGCATGTGGTGGCCACGCTCAAGCCCGGCCAGCGACACATCTATGCCAAGCGTGACTTCTACATCGACGAAGACACCTGGCAAGCCGCCGTGATCGACCAGTATGACGGGCGCAACCAGCTCTGGCGTGTGTCTGAAGCCCATGCGCAGCCGTACTACAACGTCGAGGTGCCATGGATCACCCTTGAAGCCATCTATGATCTGCAATCGGGGCGCTACCTGGCCCTGGGCATGAAGAACGAAGAAAAACGTGCCTACGACTTCGGCTTCACTGCCAGCAAGGCCGACTTCCAGCCTGCGGCCCTGCGTCAGTCAGGCATCCGCTGATACCGAAGAAGTAAGTGACAGGGCCACCCTCGGTGGCCCCATCGCGCCAATGCAGGGGGTGCCAGCCCCCGGCAGAAGCGCCGGGCCATTGCGATAAACCGTCTGAATACCCCGCCAAAACCCCCATTCCAGCGCGCGTCGATCGGCGCTGTTGCTTTTTGTCGTAGTCTTTTTCCGGCGCAGTCTCCCGGCCAACTTCAAATGGAAGGCGTTAACCGCTAGTCTCGCAACCACCCCTACGCCGTATTTGTCCACCCAGAACGAGCCGGCCATGACAGATCTGTCCCGTACGCATGGATGCACCAGCCAGGCCGTGGGCCTGATGGACGAGCATTTCTTTCGACCGCCCTTGCCCGATGGCCATGTCCCGCGTCAGCGCCTGTGCCAGCGCCTGCAAGCCGGGCTGGGTGGGCGGTTGCTGCTGATCAGTGCGCCAGCAGGCTTCGGCAAGAGTTCACTGGCCATCGAGTTCTGCGAGACGCTGCCTGCCCACTGGCGCACGCTGTGGTTGGGCTTGAGCCAGCGAGATGCCGATCCCGGGCGCTTTCTGGAGCGTCTGCTCGACGGGTTGCAGCAGCACTGCTCAGCCATGGGAGAGCAGGCGATGGGGTTGTTGAAGATGCGCCAGCGCCACCAGCCGTTTGCTTTCGAGCCGTGGCTTGGCACGGTGCTCGACGCGTTGGCGCTGCACTTGCGCAACGAGTCGCCCTTGCTGGTGGTGCTGGACGACTACCACCTTGCCCAAGGTCCCGTCCTGGACCACTGCCTGCAATTCTTCCTCAATCACTTGCCCGCAGGCCTCGTGCTGCTGGTAACCAGCCGTCAGCGCCCGGACTGGCACCTGGCACGCCTTCGCCTGTCCCGGCAATTGGCCGAGCTGAGCGAGCAGGACCTGCGCCTGACCGCCGAAGAGTCGCTGGCGGTGCTGGGGCGCAGGCCCACTGGGCTGCGTGGCCAGGCGCTGGACAACCTCATCCAGCGCAGCGATGGCTGGGTGGCCGGGCTGCGTTTCTGGCAGCTGGCCGCTAGCGAGTCCAGCGATGAAAACGTTCTGCCCCAGGCGTTGCACGGTGGCGAAGGCCTGATCCGCGATTACCTGCTCGAAGAGGTGATCGACATACTGCCGGCGCCTGTGCAGCGCTTTCTCGACGAGACGGCATGCCTGGAACGCTTCTGCGCGCCCCTGTGCGATGCGGTACGGCTGCAACAGGACAGCGGCGGCATCCTGAATTTTCTACAATCGCACCAGGTGTTTCTGGTGCCACTGGATGAGCACGGCCGGTGGTTTCGCTACCACCATCTGTTCTCCGACCTGCTTCGCAGCCGCCAGGCACGCGAGGCTTTGACCGAGCGGCACCTGCGCGCCTCTTGCTGGTTCCAGTCCCAGGGCTTGCTGGACGAGGCGGTGGAGCAGGCGTTGCGCGGGGGCGACCTGAACGCGGCGGCCAATCTCGTGCAAAGCCTGTCCGAAGAGCAACTGCTGGCCGAGCAGAACGTCGCGATGCTGCTACGTTGGAAAATGGACCTGCCCGACAGCCTGTTGGTCAGCACACCGCGCCTGATCGTGTTGTACAGCTGGGCCCTTGGCCTGGCGTGTCAGCTCGACGCTGCCGAGGAACTGGCAAGCCATCTGGGGCGCTTTCTGCCGGCGCCTTCTGCCACTGCCCAGAAGTCCATGCTCGCCCAGTGGCTGGCACTGAGCGGCGTGATCGCCAGGGGCCGGGGCGATCGTGAACGCACCCTGACCTGCTGCACCGAAGCACTGCAGAGCCTGCCCTGCAAACGGTATGGCCAGCGCCTGGTGTGCCTGTCGACGTTGTCGAACCTGGCAATCGCCGAGGGCGACTTCTGGCGTGCGCGGGGCTGGAACCGGGAAGCGCTGGAGCTGGCGCAGCGCGTCGGCAACCCCCTGTTCGAGGCCCTGGCCCACTACGACAGGGCCCGGGTATTGCACGCCCGAGGCGAGGTCGTGCGTGCACTGGGCGAAGTGCGTGAAGGGCTACAGCGTTTGCACGGGTTGTCTGCACAGCGGTTGTATGCAATCCGGGCGCGGCTGACCTTGTACGAAGGCTATCTGCTGGTCGCGCGCCTGTGTCCGGAGCAGGGCCTGGCTCGGCTGCGTGGTGGCCTGGGCGAGGCACGTGCCTGCCGTGACATCAGTGTGCTTATCGGTCATTGCGTGATTGCCATGCTCGACGGACGGGAAGGGCGCTTCGCCGAAGCGTTCACTGAACTCGCCGAAGCCGAGCGCCTGATGCACATCTGGGACGTGCCACCTGTGTACTACCTGGCGATGATCACCTTGGTCAAATGCGAGCTCTGGCTCGCGCAAGGGCGCATGGACCTTGCCGAATCCTGGCTGTCGCGCCTGGGGCAGACTTACGGCGGCGCGCAGGCGGCCCTGGCGCCCGAATTCCACCCGTTGTTGCCCTGCCATGTCGCGTTGCAGCAAGCCGCACTTGACCGCATTCAGGGGCGTGAGGCGCAGGCGGCACGCAACCTTGAACAGCTTGCCGAGCGCGGCCAGGGCTGTGGGGGCATGATGCTGACAGTGAGCGCTATGTGCCCGTTGATCGCCTTGCACCTTGACCAGGGGCATCAGGCACAGGCAGCACGGTTGCTGCCGGCGCTGCTGCAGGCGGCCAGTGGCGGTGTTCTGCAGCCGTTCCAGGAGCTGTTGCAACGCTACCCGCAGTGGCTGCGCGAGCAGGTCCAGGGCAGCGACAACAGTTCGGTTCGGGCCCAGCTGCTCGAACGGTTGCCCTGCTTGCCATGCACTACCGCCAGTGCTGATGCACTCAGTAGCCGCGAACGGGCTGTGCTTGAGCTGATCGCCCAGGGTTGGTCGAACCAGCAAATCAGCGAGCGGCTGTTCATCTCGCTGCACACGGTCAAGACGCACGCCAGCCACATCAACAGCAAGCTGGGGGTCGAGCGCCGCACCCAGGCCGTAGCCAAGGCCAAGGCACTTGGCTTGCTGGAGTGACACTGGCAGGGGGTGCGGCGGGTGGCTAAAATGCTGGCCTGATGCCACCTTTGAAGTGGCGCGTACGCCACGCTTATCTTTTCCGACCGCCTGCCGATACAGCGTTCGGTGGTTCGCCTCGTGCCATCTTTCCATTTCTTCCAGGGCAGGTCGTGTTGATGCTGCAGTTCGGGCAAAAGAGTTTTCTGATCGTTGACGACTTCACCGACTTTCGCACGTCGACCCGCTCCATGCTGCGCGAGCTGGGTGTTCGCGACGTGGACACCGCCGACAGTGGCGAGCAGGCGCTACGCATGTGCGCCCAGAAGCGTTATGACTGCATCCTGCAAGACTTTCACTTGGGCGATGGCAAGAAAAACGGCCAGCAGGTGCTCGAAGACCTGATCATCGACAAGCACATCAGCCACGAATGCGTGTTCATCATGGTCACTGCCGAAAGCAGCCAGGCCATTGTACTGAGCGCCATCGAGCACGAGCCCGACGCCTACCTGACCAAGCCCTTTAACCGGGTAGGCCTTGCCCAGCGCGTGGAAAAGCTCTACCAGCGCAAGGCGCTGTTGAAACCGATTCTCCAGGCACTGGACCGCAACCGCCCAGGCGAAGTGCTGGCAGCCTGTGCCGAGCTGTGCAAGCGCGACCCGCGCCTGGCGCCGCTGTGCCTGCGCTACCGGGCCGATGCGCTGCGCAACCTCAACCGCTTCGAAGAGCTCGAGAAGTTTCTCAAGGCCATTCTCGCCAGCCGCCCGCAGCCCTGGGTCTATGCGGCATTGGGCAGCCTGATGCACAAGCGCGGCCAGCATGCCCAGGCCCAGGCCGTCTACGAGCAGGCGCTCAAGGCCTTCCCGATCATGCCCAGTCTCTACGATGGCATGGCCGATGTGCTGGAGGCGCAAGGCGAAACCAAGCGCGCCCAAGGGCTATTGGAGGAGGCCGTGCGGCTTTCGCCGTTATCGGTTCGGCGCCAATCGAAGCTGGGCAAGCTGGCGTTGGCCAACGAAGACTTCGACAGCGCGTCCAAGGCGTTCCGGCACGCCGTGAATCAGGGGCAGAGCTCACGCTACAAGGATGCCGAGAACAACCTGGGCCTGGTGCAGGCCTTGATGAGCCGTAATGCAGGCTTCGGTCTGGACGCTCGCACCCGGGTCGAGATCAACACCACGCTCAGCGAGGTGGCCAAGGAAAACCCGGAAGACCAAGGCCTTCAGGTGCGTGCCCGCATGATGAAAGCCGCCAGCCTGCAGCAGGCCGGCGATCCGGAGACCGCGGCCAAGCTGACCGACCAGGCCGTCCAGCGCCTGGAAAAGATGAACCAGTTCTTCTCGGTCGATGCGGCCCTGACCGTTGCCCGGCAATTGCAGGCGTCGGGGCAGGATGCCGCGGCCATCGGCGTGCTCAGAAGTTGTGTGGAGAGTTATGGCGACGACCCCAAGGTCATGGAAAGAGTAGGCCAGCTGACGGATGACCCCAGTGTGCTGAACGCCATCACCGAAGCCGTTACGCTCAATCGTCAGGGCGTGCGCAGTTACCAGGGAGGTCAGCTCGGCGAGGCGTTGCAGCTGTTCCGTAAAGCGTTGGGCCTGCAGCCCAGGAACATCAGTATCGCCCTCAATACCGCCCAGGCGCTGCTGCGCATTGGCGGAGAGAATCCTCAGCCTGCGATCATGCAGGAATGCCGCGACGCCTTGACCAGCGTGGCCGGTATCCCCGCCAGCGATAACCGCTATGACCGCTACCGCAAACTGCATACCCGGGTGTTCGGCGCATGAATCTTGATAATCAGGGGCTGGATTTTTCCACGGTGATCGCCTCCACCGTGCACGACCTGAAGAATTCGCTCTCGGCACTGATCCAATCCCACGGCCAGTGGGTCCAGCGCTTGCCCGAAGAGCTGCGCGGTGGCGCGGAACAGGGGGTGATGGAGCATGAGTTCCGGCACCTCAATGGCATGCTGGTGCAGTTGCTGGGCTTGTACAAGCTCGGTGTGAATCAACTGCCGGTATGCCCGGACTACCACGAACTCGACGACTTCATCGAGGCGCAGTTGGCAGCCCACGAAGAAGTCTTGCAGCACAATGCCATCGAGGCGAAGTGGCGCATCGATACCGATAATCCCCTGGGCTTTTTCGATCGCGAGCTGGTGGCATCGGTTGTGACCAACGTCATTACCAATGCCACGCGGTTCGCCGAAAAGGCCCTGTTGATCACCATCGAGGAGGCCGACAACCAACTGGTCATCTGCATTAACGATGACGGGCCCGGCTACCCGGCGCGCATGATCGAACGGCAACAGGAATACATCCAGGGCATCGACTCCACCAGTGGCAGCACGGGCCTTGGCTTGTATTTCGCTGCGCGCATTGCGGCCTTGCATGAAAGCGGCGGCGTGCAGGGCCGCATTGATATCTCCAACGGGGGCGCGCTCGGGGGCGGCCTGTTCCGGTTGTATTTGCCCTGAAGGGTGAACAGAGCGGTGCACAAATGCGCAGGCGGGCGCGGAATTTTCACCGGGCAAGACACTCCAAGCCTGACATAGAGCCGTTCCAGACCTACGGCATACATGACCAACACGAGGAGCTTGCCCATGTTCACCATGCGTCGCCTGATTATCGTCGCAACCACTGCTGCCCTGATGACCGGCTGTGCGGGGCAAAACCCCTATGAGAACCAGGGGCAAGAGGCCGGCGGCATGAGCAAGACCGCCAAGTACGGTGGCCTGGGTGCCCTGGCCGGTGCCGTGGCCGGCGCCGCGATCGATCACAATCACCGTGGCAAGGGTGCACTGATCGGCGCTGCGGCCATTGGCGCCGCGGCGGCCGGCTACGGCTACTACGCCGACAAGCAGGAAGCCGAACTGCGCGCGAAAATGGCCAACACCGGGGTCGAGGTTCAGCGCCAGGGCGACCAGATCAAACTGATCATGCCCGGCAACATCACCTTCGCCACCGATTCGGCCAACATCTCGCCAAGCTTCTACGCACCGCTGAACAACCTGGCCGGCTCGTTCAAGCAGTTCAACCAGAACAACATCGAAGTGGTGGGTTTCACTGACAGCACCGGTAGCCGTCAGCACAACATGGACCTGTCCCAGCGTCGTGCCCAGGCCGTCAGCAGCTACCTGACTTCCCAGGGTGTGGATGCCTCGCGGGTCACCGTGCGCGGCATGGGCCCGGATCAACCGATCGCCAGCAACGCCGATGCCAATGGCCGCGCGCAGAACCGCCGCGTGGAAGTGAACCTCAAGCCGATCCCTGGCCAGCAGTACGACCAGCAGCAGGGCCAGGTTCAGCAGTATCCCTGACCCAAAGGTGGGGGCCACTTGATGGCCCCCGCATTCAGCGCACCTCGCTTGCCTGAATGGCGGTCAGGGCAATGGTGTGCACAATGTCGTCGACCTGCGCCCCGCGCGGTAGATCGTTCACCGGTTTGCGCAGCCCCTGCAGCATGGGCCCGAGGCTCACGCCGTCGGTACTGCGCTGCACGGCCTTGTGTGTGGTATTGCCGGTGTTCAGGTCCGGGAACACGAACACCGTGGCGCGACCGGCCACCTGACTGCCCGGCGCCAGGTCGCGTGCAACGGCCGGGTTGACAGCCGCATCGTATTGCAGCGGCCCATCGATCAACAGCTGTTCGGCGCCCTCCCTGGCCATGCGTGTGGCCTCTCGCACTTTTTCCACCTCCTCGTCGCTTGCCGAATCGCTTGAATAACTGATCATCGCGACCCGTGGCGTGATGCCGAAGGTATGCGCCGATGCAGCACTCTGGCGCGCGATCTCGGCGAGTTCGGCGGCATTGGGGTGAGGGTTCATCACGCAGTCGCCGTAGACCAGCACCTGGTCCGGAAACAGCATGAAGAAGACCGAAGAGACCAGGCTGGCGCCCGGTGCGGTCTTGATCAGCTGTAATGCAGGACGGATGGTATTGGCCGTCGAATGCACCAGACCCGAGACCAGGCCATCGACTTCGTCCAGGGCCAGCATCATGGTGCCGATGACCACCGGGTCTTCAAGCTGTTGTTCGGCCATCGGTGCGTTGAGGTTCTTGCTCTTGCGCAGCGCCACCATGGGCTCGACATAGCGCTCGCGGATCAGGTCCGGGTCCAACACCTCCAGCCCTTCGGGCAGTGTGATGCCCTGGGCTCGGGCCACGGCATCGACCGCTTCAGGCTTTGCGAGCAGCACGCAGCGGGCAATGCCGCGTGCCTGGCAGATGGCCGCCGCCTGCACCAGCAGCGGCTCGGCCCCTTCGGGCAGGACGATACGTTTGTTGGCCTGCTGCGCGCGCTGGATCAGTTGATAGCGAAATACCGCAGGTGACAGGCGCATCTCGCGCGGAGCGCCGCAGCGCTGGCTCAACCAGGCGCCGTCAAGGTGGCTGGCCACGAAGTCGGTGATGAACTCGGCGCGCTCGCGGTCATCGACCGGAATTTCCCTGTTCAGGGCATTGAGCTGGTTGGCGGTGTCATATGACCCTGTGCTGACCGACAGGATCGGCAACCCTGCCTGCAGCGCTCCGCGGCATAGCCCCAGGATCCGCGCATCGGGCTTGCTGTCGCTGGTCAGCAGCAGGCCTGCCAACGGCACGCCGTTGATCGCTGCCAGGCTCACGGCGAGGATGATGTCGTCGCGATCGCCGGGCGTCACCACCAACGTTCCAGATGTCAGCAGCGGCACGGTATTGGCCACCGTGCGGGCGCAGATGATGATCTTGGTCATGCGGCGCTGCTCAAAGTCACCGGCATTGAGGACCTGGGCCCCGAGCAGCTCTGCCACATCCCGCGTGCGCGGGGCATTGAGCTCCGGCTGATAGGGAATGCAGCCGATCAGGCGGAAATCATTGCCGCGCAGCAGCGGCGAGTGCTCACGCAGACGCGTCGAGAATTGCTCCATGCTCTGGTCGGTGCGCACCTTGTTCAGGATCACACCCAGCACCTTGGGGTCGCGCGGGCCTCCGAACAGCTGGGCCTGCAGCTCGACCCTGCCGGACAGTTCACTGAGCACTTCCTGTTCGGCGGCCGATACCAGGATCACTTCGGCATCCAGGCTCTTGGCAAGGTGCAGGTTCACGCGGGCTGCGTAGCTGGCGTGACGGGTAGGGACCATGCCCTCGACCACTACCACGTCGTTGCCGACACAAGCCTGCTGGTACAGGCGAACGATCGACTCGAGCAGCTCGTCCAGCTGACCATCGCCCAGCATCCGTTCGACCTGGGCCAGGCTCAGCGGCGTCGGCGGCATGATGCCGTGGGTACGAGCGATCAGCTCGGTGGAGCGCTCCGGGCCGGTGTCGCCCGGGTGGGGCTGGGCAACAGGCTTGAAGAAGCCCACTTTCAGGCCGGCGCGCTCCAGCGTGCGCACAAGGCCCAGGCTGATGGACGTAAGGCCGACGCCAAAGTCGGTTGGTGCGATGAAAAAAGTCTGCATGCGTGCTTCTCGAAATAAGCGGTGCAAGGGATCAGCGATCAAGGGTAGCGCTATCGGCACCCTGTGCGCACCAACCGCACGGGAACGCCTGGCCAATGCGCTGCGCTCGCTGTTCGGGGTCGAGCACCCATGGGCGCAGCTGCCAGGGCGGCACGTGGCGCAGGTGCTGGGTGTGGCCACAGCTCAACTGGGCGACCCAGTGGCCTTCGGCATCCTGGGAAAAAGCGATGATCCGACTGATGGGCATGGGCGGATCCAGGCGAGGTTCGCAATCGGGCGATGGCTTGGTTACACTTGTGCGTTCTACATTCTTTTGCAAAAGGTCTTGCCCCATGCTGATCGCCGCCAACAAGGCTGTCTCCATCGACTATACCCTGACTAACGACGCCGGGGAGACCATCGACAGCTCCGCCGGTGGCGCGCCGCTGGTTTACCTGCAAGGTGCCGGCAACATCATCCCAGGCCTGGAAAAAGCCCTGGAAGGCAAACAGGCCGGCGACGAGCTGACCGTTTCCATCGAGCCTGAAGAGGCCTACGGCGAATACCTGGCCGAGCTGGTCAGCACCCTGAACCGCAGCCTGTTCGAAGGCGTCGACGAGCTGGAAGTGGGCATGCAGTTCCACGCCTCGGCCCCCGATGGCCAGATGCAGATCGTCACCATCCGTGACGTGGACGGCGACGACGTGACCGTCGATGGCAACCACCCACTGGCCGGCCAGCGCCTGAACTTCCAGGTCAAGGTCGTTGACGTACGTGACGCCAGCGAAGAAGAAATCGCTCACCGTCACATCCACGGTGAAGGTGGCCATCACCACTGATCTTTCTGCGCTAAGCTCAGAAAGTCGCCAGGCGTTCGGGCAAGCCGCCCTGCCTTCCCAAGGAAGGCGACGGCTTGAACGAACGCCTTTTTAGTGGGCGCAATTTGCCCAGGTGCCGTCGGCGACCTGAAAAGGGGATTACAGCATGAGTGCATTTCACGACCTGAAGTTGAACGCGCTTGACGGTGGCGATCTGTCCTTGAAACCGTACAAGGGGCAGGTAGTGCTGGTGGTCAACGTGGCCTCCAAGTGCGGCCTGACACCTCAGTACGCGGCGCTTGAGCAGCTCTACCAGACGTACAAGGACAAAGGCTTCACGGTCCTTGGCCTACCCTGCAATCAATTCGCAGGGCAGGAGCCGGGGAGCGAAGCGCAGATCCAGGAATTCTGCAGCATGAACTACGGCGTGAGCTTTCCGCTCGGCGCCAAGCTCGATGTGAACGGGCCCCGGCGCCATTCGATGTATCGTCTTCTGGCGGGCGAGGGCGCGGAGTTTCCTGGTGACATTACCTGGAATTTCGAGAAATTCCTGGTGGGCAAGGACGGGCGTGTATTGGCGCGCTTCTCCCCGCGCACGGCGCCGGATGATCCTGGGGTGGTCCAGGCCATCGAGAAAGCCCTGGGCTGATCACGTACCGGGTATTCGCCTTGGCCGCAGCGACGGCTTCACAGCGGCGGCATGGGCTGCATCGACTTCGCTTGGCGCGCATGAGCGCTCAGTGAAGCGCTGAGCAAGTGCGCTTCGAACTGGTCGACGATTTCCGACCACCCCTGATGGCTGGCATGCTGCCGAGCGTTGAGCCTCACCCGCCGCAGGGTCTCGCTGTCTTGCAACAGCCAGCAAGCGGCATCGATGAAGGCTGCCGCATCCCTTGGCATGGCCAGCGCCCCATTGTGGCCATGGCCGATGTGCTGCGCAGCCGTTGCCTGGTCATAAGCGACCACCGCCAACCCTGACGCCATGGCTTCGAGCACCACACGGCCAAACGTCTCGATCAGGCTGGGGAACAGAAACAGGTCACTGCTGGCATAGTGCTCGGCCAGTTGTTCGCCTCGCTGGACGCCGCATAGCACAGCCCCAGGAACCTGCTGCTGTAGCTTCCCCCGCAGTGGCCCGTCCCCCACCAGAATCAGGCGTACCCTTCGCTGTGGCAAAGCCCGTTGCAAAGCCTCGAAACAGCTTTGCAAAAGCCCCAGGTTTTTCTCCGGTGCCAACCGTCCCACATGCAGGACGGCGATATCATCGTGGCCCAGACCCCAGTGTTCGCGCAGCGCCTGGCTGCGACGGGCCGGGTTGAACAGCTCCGCGTCCACACCGTGCGGCATGTGCACCAGCCGCTCGAAGCCGCGGCGCTCCAGCCAACGCCGTTGGCTCAAGCTGGGCACGAGCGTCAAGACGGCCCGGCGATGAAACCAGCGCAGGTAAAGGCTTAGCAGGCGTCCCACTACGCCCATGCCGTGTTGCCCTGAAAGATGCGCAACGTGGGTATGCAATCCGCTAACAACGGCGATTCCTAATCGCCGAGCAGTGCGTAATGCGCTCAGCCCCAGGGGGCCTTCAGTGGCGATGTAAATGACGTCAGGCCGTCGCCGGCGCCAGTGCCTTGCCAGCGTGCGCAGGGAGACCTTGTCCCGTTGCAAACCCAGATAGCCGGGCAGTGGCCAGTCGCGCCACAGTCGCACGCCAGGGTTGTGCCCCGAAGCCTGCTCCCCTGGCTGTCTGGGGCGCACGATCCTGACGTGATGGCCACGCTGGCGCAGCCCTTCGCTCAGGTTCAACAGTGTGCAGGCCACGCCGTTGACGTGCGGGGCGAAGGTATCGCTGACGAGGCAGATGTGCAGAGCAGGTGTATTCATGAACTGACTATCCACCTGCTGCATTGCCGGGGCATGACGGCGAAGTGACGTCGGCATGATGCAGAGGGGGCATGACGCCTGTAACGCGCACGAATATTCATCAAGGCTGCACTCAAGAGGCGCAGTTGCCCGCCGATGCAGTTGCATTCGCCCCCACGCTCCAGGAGAGCGGTGATGTTCAACAACAAGCTCAAGCAAGAAATCCGGCAGTTGCGTGAAGAACTGATGATCATCGACCAGATCAAGAGCAGCCTGGACAGCGAGATGCTGGTGCTGCAACTCGACCCTGCCGGTCGGATCGAACTGGTCAATGGCAATTTCGAAACCGAGATGCTGTATCGGGCTGACCAATTGCTTGGGCGCAACATCGACGACATTGTGCCTGCCCACGTCAAGTCACTGGATTTTCACCAGCGCATGAAAAATGCCATCAGCCGGGGCGAGCATTTCAATGGCGCGTTTCGCCTGCTGCGCGGGGACGGCCAGGAAGCTTGGCTACGTTCGATCCTGCAACCTGTGAAGGGTAGCGACGGGCGCATCAAGTATTTCACCCTGCATTCGAGCGACCTGACCCGTACCATCGTCACCTCCCGCGAGCACGAGAGCCTGATCAAGGCGCTGATGCGCTCGACGGCGGTTATCGAGTTCGATCTCGATGGCATGATCCTGACCGCCAACGAACGCTTCTTGTCGGCAGTGGGGTACCGGCTGGATCAGATCCGTGGCAAGCACCACCGCATGTTCTGCGAACCGGCCGAGGTCAATTCACCCGGCTACCAAGCGTTCTGGGACAAGCTTCGCCGCGGTGAGTACATTGCCGAACGCTTCCGTCGGATCGATGCCCATGGCCGGGTGATCTGGCTGGAAGCTTCCTACAACCCGATCTTCAACGCCCACGATGAGCTGTACAAAGTGGTCAAGTTCGCCACGGTCATCACCGATCAGGTGAACCAGGAGCAAGCGGTGGCCCAGGCGGCGGACGTCGCCTACAACACCTCCCGGGAAACGGACACCAGCGCCCGTCGGGCCACAGAGGTGGTCGGGCAGAGCGTCAGCGTCATGCGTGGGCTCGAAGCCTCGATGCTTCAGGCTGCCGAAGGCATCCAGGCGCTGGACACCCAGTCGCGGGTCATCGGTTCGATCATCAAGACCATCAGCGATATCGCCGGGCAGACCAACTTGCTGGCGCTCAACGCCGCCATCGAAGCCGCCCGTGCTGGCGAGCAGGGGCGGGGCTTTGCGGTGGTGGCCGATGAGGTGCGTCAGCTGGCCTCGCGCACCAGCACGGCTACCGAGGAAATAGCCCGTGTGGTACAGCAAAACGAGCAGTTGGCCCAGGCTGCAGTGTCGATCATCGACACCAGCAAGCGCCAGGCCGAAGAAGGCCGCGCGCTGGCGGACCAGACCGGAAACGTGATTGAGGAAATCCAGGAAGGGGCCAGGCGGGTGGTGGATGTGGTGGGGCAGTTTTCCAGCCGCCTGGGGCAGTGATGCTGGGCAGTTGTGCAGGCCGGTTGTGTTCCATGGTGAGGCGACGCGGCGGCGCTCCCGTTGGACGCGCCTAAGATCGGCCGCTGCCTGACGGGCACGCGGCCGGTTCGGTCAGTCACTCGCTCATCGCCAACCCATCGCCCATACCTGGGCGTCGCGCAGCACCCGCCAATCCAGCCACTCGCTGCGCCCGCTGTGCACCGCCTGCAGTTCCACACGCAGCAGCACGCCCGCTTCGTCGTGCTCCAGGTCGATGACCAGGAAGTGCTTTTCACGGTTCACCGGCTGCGTCGCGGTCCATTTCGACAGCTTGAGTTTGGCGGGACTGAAGCGGTTCATGGTCTGCTCCTGTAGATGAGGTAGGGTAACGCCTGGGACAGGCTCAGGCTCGATGCGCAGGTGTGTTCACGGCCCGTGCATTGCCATTCTCGCGCACCCAGAACAAGGTAGCCCCAGCCACCGCCGCCGGCATCATCACCACGTTCACCCCCGGGATCAGCAACGCCAGGTAGGTCACCCCGCCAAAGCCCAGGGACTGCCAGCGTTTTTCCCGCAGCCAGGCGAGCATGTCCTGCCAGCTCATCTTGTTGTTGTCGGCCGGGTAGTCGATGTATTGGATGGCCATCATCCACACGCCGAAAATCAGCCAAAGCGGCGCGGCGACCACGTTGACCACCGGGATCAACGACAGGATGAACAAGCCGGTGGCGCGCGGCAGGAAGTAGCCGAGCTTGCGCATTTCGCGGCCCAGTGTGCGGGGGATCATCGCCAGCAGCTCGGCCCAGCTGAAGGCCGGGAAGTGATCGTCGCCGCGCACCACCACTTCCACCTTTTCAGCCAGAAAGCCATTGAACGGCGCGGCGATGATGTTGGCCACCAGGGTAAAGGTGAAGAACACCATCAGCACCAGCAACACCACGAACAGGGGCCAGAGGATATAGGTCAGAAAGCTGAGCCAGCTTGGCAGGGTGGGCACCAGCGCGTCCAGCCACTGGCTGAACTGGTGGCCGGCAAAATAGATGAGGCCACCGAACAGCAGCAGGTTGATGGTCAGCGGCAGCAGCACGAACAAGCGCAGGCCAGGGCTCAGGATCAGCTTCAGGCCTTCGCGCAGGTACTGCGGCCCGGAAAGAACGGGGGCTTGCATGTATCACTCCGCAGAAAAGGTGGTTGGCAGACATTACCGAGTTTCAGGGGGATGCGGAAGCTGCACCATCTGGGTGAAACCGGTGGTAACAAAAGCCAATGATCGGACCCTGCCAACGCAACGACGCGCATAGACGATGGCTATGAGGTGGATTGTCTAAGGATATTTCCTTACTCTTTGCCACCTCGCTACAGTGCGCTCATATTCCAGCGTCACCGGCCTGCCCGTGGTGCAGGCCCTACTTCATTTGCACAGCTGGCCTTTTCAGCCCGCTCGACAGGAGTTCGACATGTCCGAAGCACGTCATTCGCGCGTCATCATTCTGGGCTCCGGCCCTGCCGGTTACAGCGCAGCGGTCTATGCGGCCCGTGCCAACCTCAAGCCGCTGCTGATCACTGGCATGCAGGCCGGTGGCCAATTGACCACCACCACCGAAGTCGACAACTGGCCAGGCGACCCGCACGGCCTGACCGGCCCGGCACTGATGCAACGCATGCAAGAGCACGCCGAGCGTTTCGAGACTGAAATCGTCTTCGATCACATCAACGCCGTGGACCTGGCCAACAAGCCGTTCACCCTGACCGGCGACAGCGGCACCTACACCTGCGACGCCCTGATCGTGGCCACTGGCGCCAGTGCTCGCTACCTGGGCCTGCCGTCGGAAGAAGCGTTCATGGGCAAGGGCGTATCGGCCTGCGCCACCTGCGATGGTTTCTTCTACCGCAACAAGCCGGTCGCAGTGGTTGGCGGCGGCAACACGGCCGTTGAAGAGGCGCTGTACCTGGCGAACATTGCCAGCAAGGTAACCCTGGTGCACCGCCGCGATACGTTCCGCGCCGAGAAGATCCTGGTCGACAAGCTGCATGCCCGCGTCGCCGAAGGCAAGATCGAACTCAAGCTCAACGCTACCCTGGATGAAGTCCTGGGCGACAACATGGGTGTGACCGGCGCGCGCTTGAAGAACAACGATGGCAGCACTGACGAGATCAAGGTAGATGGCGTGTTCATCGCCATCGGCCACACCCCGAACACCTCGCTGTTCGAAGGCCAGCTGACCCTCAAGGACGGCTACCTGGTGGTCAGCGGCGGCCGTGAAGGCAACGCCACCGCCACCAACGTCGCGGGTGTGTTCGCCGCAGGTGACGTGGCTGACCATGTCTACCGTCAGGCCATCACCTCGGCCGGTGCTGGTTGCATGGCCGCCCTGGACGTCGAGCGCTACCTGGACGGCCTGGCCAACGCCTCGTTCTGATCCCTCGACCGGGGCCGCCTGGCGGCCCCGTGTTACAGGCTCAGGCGCATCGACAGGTCGACCGCTCGCACATCCTTGGTCATCGAACCTATCGAGATGTAGTCCACACCGGTTTCGGCGATGGCCCGCAGGGTCGTTTCGCTGACGCCGCCACTGGCCTCCAGCTTGGCCTTGCCAGCGGTGATCCCGACGGCTTCTTTCATCTCGTCGAGCGTCAGCTCATCGAGCATGATGATGTCGGCACCCGCGCTTAGCGCCTGATGCAATTCCTCCAGGCTTTCCACCTCGATTTCCACCGGCTTGCCGGGGGCGATGCGGTGTGCGGCTTGTACCGCCTCGGCGACGCCACCACAGGCGGCGATATGGTTTTCCTTGATCAGGAAAGCGTCATACAGGCCTATGCGGTGGTTGTAGCAGCCGCCACAGGTCACTGCGTACTTTTGCGCCAGGCGCAGGCCCGGCAAGGTCTTGCGAGTGTCCAGCAACTGTACGTGGGTACCTTCGACCAGATCCGCCAACGTGCGTGCACGCGTGGCGACCCCGGACAGCATCTGCAGGAAGTTGAGTGCACTGCGCTCGCCGCTGAGCAGCGCGCGCGCCGGGCCTTCCAGGTGGAACAGCGGTTGGTTGGGCTGGGCGCGATCGCCGTCGACCACCTGCCAGTGCACGGCTACGCGTGGATCGAGTTGACGAAACACCGCATCGACCCAGGCCGTACCGGCCACCACACACGCTTCGCGGGTAATGATCGTTGCCTTGGCCAGCCGCTCGGCCGGGATGAGCTGGGCGGTGATGTCGCCGCTGCCGATGTCCTCCAGCAACGCACGGCGCACGTTGGCTTCGATTTCGGCGGTGAGGTCGGCAAGGCGTAGGTTAGGCATGGTTGGCTCCACAAGCGAGATGCCCGCGATTATAGGGCAGGGCGCAGGCGTGTACAGCCGGTGCTCGGCTGCCATGACGCAACGGGTTGAGCAATCACTGCCTGTACAGGGTCAAGACATTTGCCAAGGAAACGCGTCTGGCAGTAAAAGGAATTATTCCTGATAATGCTGTCTGATATTTGGCGTCATGCTATTGGCGAAACTGGCCGCGTCTAGGCCCGACACCCTGCAAGGAGTACAGGATGCACAAAGAGGGCAAGGTAGTGCCCTTGGCGGCGGCTGAACATGGACGGCGCACGCCCCCCACGAGTCTGCCCATCGCGCTGCTGCAGGTGCGCGATCAGGCCGCCCTGCAACTGCGCCAGGGTTTGCAGGCGCTGTTCGACAATGCTGACGATACCCTGTTCGAAATGGCCGACAAGGCAGCGGACCGGTTCGCTCAGCACCTGTATTTCGAAGCCATGCGCGACTTGCGACTCAAGCGCAAGAGCATCGAGCGGCTGTTTCTCGATACCGTCCATGAAGCCTTCGCGCGCTTGGCCGAGCCTGAGCCTGAGCATACCCCGGCAACCGTCGCTCCCGTATTGTCGTTCACCCCCGGTCAGTCCGAGCGTGCAGCAGCGGTGGAGGCGATGGTGACCAGGGTAAAGGCCCGTGATGGCGTCGCGCTACAGCAGCTGGGCCTGCGCTTGCAGACGCTGCTCGAACGTCATGTGCCTGAGCAGTGCAACCCCCTGAACCCGATTGCCTTGTGTCGCTGCTTTCTCGAGGCCGGGCAAAGCCTGGGTGTAGGGCCGCGCGTCAAGCTGGTGCTGCTCAAGCTGTTCGAGCGGTATGTATTGTGCGACGCGCAAGTCATCTACGGCGAAGCCAACAGGCTGCTGATTGCGGCAGGCGTGCTGGGTCAGCTGCCACCGACGCCTTGCCGACGAGCCGGGGACAGTTACTTGCTGGCGGAGCCGGACGAGCGCTCCTACCATGAGCCTGAAGCGAGCGAAGATACCGCAGGCGATGCGTTGTTCGCCTCCCTGCAACCGCTTCTGCGATCCGCACGTGGTTTGTTCGCGCCTCGCCTGGAGGCACCGGCCGGCGCCCAGCCGGTCAGCAGAGCCGATCTGCTGCGGTTACTCTCACATCTGCAGCACTATGTGCCAGAGCCCGATGCGGCTGACGATTTCGCCCTTGGCCAGCAAGTGGAGCAATTGCTGCTGACCATCAGCGTGCGTAGCGGTACCCGCCGCTTTATTGGCGGGGACGACGAAGACATGATCAACCTGATCGATCACGTGTTCAGGTTTATTGCTCGCGACGACAATCTACCCCCCTGCCTGCGAGCCGTGCTGGCGCGCCTGCAGATCCCGCTGCTCAAGGTGGCGCTGCTGGACAGGGGGCTGCTCAGCCGCGCCAGTCATCCCGCCCGGCGGCTGCTCAACGAAATGGCGGCGGCGGGGCTCGGCTGCGACCCGCGCGAGCAAGAGCAGGGTGATGCGTTGCAAATGCGCGCTGAACGTGTGGTTCAGCGCCTGCTCATCGACTTTGCCGAAGACACGAGTCTGTTCGGTGAGCTACTCGAGGACTTGCTCGGGCAGACCCAGCATGAACGGCGGCGTACCGAGTTGTTCGAGCAGCGCACCCGGGACGCCGAAGAGGGGCGGGCCAATGCATCGCTTGCCAGGCGACAGGTGCAACACGTGCTCAGCCAGCGCCTGCGGGGACGAGTCTGGCCCCAGGCAGTGGTACGGATGCTGATCAACAACTGGAGCCAGGTGATGATGCTGGCTTGGCTCAGACACGGCGAAGCGTCTCTGGGCTGGCGCAGTGCGCTGCAGACCCTCGATACCTTGCTGGCCAGTGTGACGCCATCGCTTCAGCCGCAGGCCCTGGTGCATCAGGTACCACCGTTGCTCAAGTCGTTGCGCGATGGGCTGGCCAGTGTCGGAACCGACTCGCTGGTGACCCGTGAATTTTTCCGCAAACTCGAACAACTGCACATACGTGCTTATGCAGGTGGCGCTGAGGCCGACGAGGACGACATCCTGGTCACCCAGGACATCCTGTTGGCGTTGGCCGAAGAGGCAGACGGACCTGGGCAGCAACCGGCCGGTGACAAGGGCAAGGTCAAGGTCTCGCAGAAGGTGCAACGCTTGCGCATGGGTACCTGGATTGAAGTGTCCGATGACAGTGGCATTCAGCGCTGCAAGTTGGTGGCACGCCTGGACAGTTGCGACAAGCTCGTCTTTGCAAATCGCAGCGGCATGAAAGTGCGGGAGTGGAGTGGCGCAGGCCTTACCCAGGCCCTGGAAGCCGGCACCGTTCGCGTATTGGATGACGGTCCTTTGTTCGAGCGCGCCCTGGAAGCGGTCATAGAGGATTTGCACAGGAGCGGGCTGGCTGCTTTGTGATGATTACCGTGTCAACGCTAGCGGCAGCAGGGCATACTGACGCTCTGTGCAGCACTTTTCAGGACAGGCCCCTCATGCAATTGGACCGTGCCACTGGCTGGTTCCACGGAGACGGAATCACCCACTGCCCCTCACCGAATTTCAACGCCCGCCCGCAAGGTGAGCAGATTTCTCTGCTGGTGCTTCACAACATCAGCTTGCCGCCGGCCAACTTCGGCGGCGGTTACGTCCAGGCGTTCTTTCAGAACCGGCTCGACCCGAACGCACACCCGTATTTCGCCAGCATCGAGCACCTGAAGGTATCTGCACACCTGTTCATCGAGCGTGGGGGGGCGGTGACCCAGTTCGTCTCGTTGCATGATCGGGCTTGGCATGCTGGCGTCTCCTGTTTCGACGGTCGTGAGGGCTGCAACGATTTCTCGATCGGCATCGAGCTGGAGGGCACTGACGAGATACCGTATACCGAGGCGCAGTACCTGACCCTCGACCGCTTGACGCGGCACATCCGCAAGGCCTGGCCGGCCATCGCACCCGAGCGTATCCAAGGGCACAGCGACATTGCCCCCCAGCGCAAGACCGACCCCGGCCCTGCCTTCGACTGGGTGCGGTATCGCCAGGCGTTACAGCGCGAGGAGGGCTGAGGCATGAGTTTTCTGGTGTTGATCCTGGTGCTGTGGTTCGAGAAATTTTCCGGCTTGCGCCATCTGGTCCAGCGTGACGGTTTCTTCCTTGGCGAACTGGCGCGCCTTGAGCGCAAAGGTGGGCTGCCTGTAGGGTGGGTACTGGCCGCTGTGGTGCTGGCTCCGGTGCTGGTGCTGACACTGCTGTTACATGTGCTTGAGCCCGTTGCCTACGGCCTGCTGGCCTTGCCAGTACATCTTCTGGTGCTGGTTTATAGCCTGGGACGTGGCGATGCCAAGGCTTCCCTCGGGCCTGTGCGTGACGCCTGGCACAGGGGCGATGAACAGGCCGCGCTGCACGTGGCTGCACGTGACCTTGGCATAGTGGCCGATGGGCCACGCAACCTGCGCGAACGCCTGCAAAGCAGGTTGCTGTGGGAGGCCTACCAGGGCTTTTTCGCCGTCATCTTCTGGTACTTCCTGCTGGGGCCGGCCGTTGCCCTGGCTTACCGCCTTCTGGCGTTGTGCCAAGCGCACAGTCAGCGACCCGCACTCCAGCACCGCGCCGAGCAGCTTCGCCACCTCATGGACTGGGTGCCGGTCAGGGTGGTGGCATTGAGCTTTGCCCTGGTCGGCAACTTCGTGGCCGTTGCCCGCGAAATATTGCACGAGTTGTTGAACTGGCATGTCACTGCCGCGCACCTGGTAGCCCGCGTCGGGCGTATGGCTGATGACGGCAGTGATGCCGGCACTGCCAGTGAGAATGATTGCGGGATGCGACGCCTGGATGGCCTATGGGACCTGGTGCTGCGTTGTGGTGTGCTGTGGTATGCCGCTTTCGCGTTGTGGACCGTGTTGGCCTGACCGCGCGGGGCGGGCCGGCGCGAATCAATGCAGGGCTTGCCAACCGAACAGCTCGCAGGCATTGCGCGTGCTCGCTTCGGCCAATTGCTCGACGGGCACGCCCATCGACTCGGCCAGCGATTGTGCGATGTCTGGCAGGTGCTCGGGGCTGTTGCGCACCCCCGGATGCATGACCGGCGCCATGTCCGGTGCGTCGGTCTCCAGCACCACGCTGTCGAGCGGTAAGCGGGCAATCGTACGGCGCAGCCGCAAGGCCTGGGGCCAGGTCGCCGCGCCGCCCAACCCAAGCCGAAAGCCTAGCTTGATGTACTCACGTGCCTCTTCGTAACTGCCGGCGAATGCATGGATGATACCCGCCCGCATGGGCTTGTAGCGCTTGAGGGTGGCAATCACCTGGGCATGGCTGCGGCGCACGTGCAGCAGGGCCGGTAGCTGGAAGTCGCACGCCATTTGCAACTGCGCTTCGAACACGTCCTGCTGACGAGCCTTGTCCAGTTCAGGGAGGTAGTAATCCAGTCCGAACTCGCCCAGCGCACACAGGCGGCTATCGCCACGCAAGCGCTCCAGCCAGGCGCGCAACTGCTCGATGTGGCTCGGTTGATGATCTTCAAGGTAGACCGGGTGCAGGCCAAGCGCCGCGGCCAGGCGCGAGTCGCTGCAGGCCAGGTCCCATACCCGCTGAAAGTTGGCCTGATGAACCCCCAGCACCACCATTCGCTCGACGCCTTGCGCGCTTGCACGGGCCATCAGGCTCGGGCGGTCGGCGTCGAAGTCCGGGAAGTCCAGGTGCGTGTGGGTGTCGATCAGACGCAGGTTCATGACGGGTCGATTCGTTGCTTGAAGGTGCGCGAGACCGCATGCACGCCTGGTTCGTAGCGTTTTTCTTCAATCGCGGCAAGGGCCAGTTCCAGTGCCTTGGCGGCCATGTCCCCGTGACGTTGGGCCATGGCATTGACCGGCAGCGGCAAGAAGTCGAGCAACTGGTTGTCGCCGAATGTACCCAGCTGCAACCTGCGCGACTCGGTGGGCTGGGCGTGCAGCGCGTCGAACACTCCCTGCAGGAGCACGTACGAAGTGGTGATCAAGGCATCGGGCAGGCCACCCAGCTCATCGATCAATTGCTGCATGAGGCGCTGCCCGCACTCTCGGCTGAACGCTTCGCCCTGGTAGCGGCGCACCTCACCGGCAAAGCCCTGTAGCGCATCGTCGAAGCCACCGGCGCGGGCCTGGCTAACCGACAGTTCAGGGCGTGCGCCGATCAAGGCAATGCTGCCTGGCGAGGTGCTCAACAGGCTGGCGGCCAGACGACGACTGGCATCATGGTCATCGCTGATCACCGAGCAGAAATACCGGGGGTCCAGGCCTCGGTCGATGGCAATGACCGGCAGGCCCTTGTCTTGCAACTCGCGGTAGCTCTGATCGTGCGGCGGCAGGCAGCTGGCCACGAACAAGGCATCGCACCGGCGCGCCCGGAACAGCTGCTGCAACTGGCGCTCGCTGTCGGGCTGGTCGTCACTGCTGGCGATCAGCAACTGGTAGCCCCGGGCCCGAGCCCCTTGCTCAAGGCGCTTGGCAATACGCGCGTAGCTGGGGTTCTCAAGGTCCGGGAGGATGAAGCCCAGCGTGCGGGTATGCCGGCTGCGCAGGCCAGCGGCCTGAGGGTTGGGCGTAAATCCATGGGCCTGCACCACCGCCTGCACGCGCTCCACGGTGCTGTTGCTGATGCGTTGCTGTTCGGCCTTGCCATTGATGACGTAGCTGGCGGTAGTGACGGACACACCGGCCAGGCGGGCGATATCGCTGAGTTTCACCGAGTTTTCCTTGTTATGACCAAAGCTGGCTGTAGGCGATGACCAGGCAGTTTGACCCTGATACCGCAGCGAGCGCAGGCGAGCATTGTCGCAATTGTCCGACAGGATGGGGCTTTTTCATCGGCAGATTATCGAGTAACGTGGCCGCCTGGTCAGATTAAACGTTTCAGCCTCCTGATTTTCTGCCTCTGCTGCCCACTGTGCAAGGCGGTTGAACTGGCCATTTCCGTGAATTTCACAACAATACTCCAGTACCCATCCGGGAACTGCAAAGGGAGAAGGTCATGCTTGAGCTCGCCAAGGAGCAGATAGCCATGGGCCAGACGGCCCCAGACAAGGCACATGCATTGCGCCTGCTGGCGGATCGCCTGGTCGCCGACGGACTGGTCGCCGAGGGCTACCTGCAAGGGTTGCAGGATCGCGAGGCGCAAGGTTCCACGTTCCTTGGCCAGGGCATCGCCATCCCCCACGGTACGCCGCAGACCCGCGACCTGGTGTACACCACGGGCGTGCGCCTGTTGCAGTTTCCCGAGGGTGTGGACTGGGGTGATGGGCAGATCGTGTACCTGGCCATTGGCATCGCCGCGCGCTCTGACGAGCACTTGCGCCTTCTGCAATTGCTGACCCGTGCCCTGGGCGAAACCGATCTGGCAGAAGCCCTGCGCCGTGCAGGCTCGGCCGAGGCCTTGCTCAAACTGCTGCAGGGTGCACCGCAGGCGCTGGCGCTCGATGCGCAATTGATCGCCCTGAACCTTCCGGCCGAAGACTTCGATGAGCTGGCCTGGCGCGGTGCGCGCCTGTTGCAGCGCGCCAACTGCGTGGACAGCGGCTTTGCCGCCGTGCTGCAGCAGGCAGAGCCGCTGCCGCTGGGAGAGGGTTTGTGGTGGCTGCACAGCGAACGCCAAGTTCGCCAGCCAGGCCTGGCCTTCGTCACCCCGGCACAACCTGTGCGTTATCGCGATCAACCGCTGACTGGCCTGTTCTGCCTGGCCAGCCTGGGGGCTGCCCACCAGGCATTGCTCGAACGGTTGTGCGAAGTGTTGATCGAAGGGCGCGGGCAGATGCTCTACCAGGCCACCAGCAGCCGCGCCGTGCTCGAAGTGCTCGGCGGCGAGGCGCCTGCCGACTGGCCGAGCGCACGCATCCTGCTGGCCAATGCCCACGGCCTGCATGCCCGCCCAGCCAAGGTGCTGGCGCAACTGGCCAAACGTTTCGAGGGCGACATTCGCGTGCGCGTGGTCGAGAGCGGTCAGCCTGGCGTCTCGGTGAAAAGCCTGAGCAAGCTGTTGAGCCTGGGCGCGCGCCGTGGCCAGGAACTGGAACTGGTGGCCGAGCCCGCTATCGCCGCCGATGCCCTGCCTGCGTTACTGGCAGCCATCGAGCAAGGGCTGGGCGAGGAGGTGGAGGCACTGCCGCTTGTCCCAGAGACCCCCGCGCAGCCAACCGTCGAAAAGGCGAAGGCGCCGGCGGCCGGCAGCCGCGTACAGGGTGTGGGCGCTGCCCCGGGTATCGCGTGCGGCCCTGCCCACGTCGTGACCGAGCGCACGTACGACTACCCGCTGCGCGGCGAGTCGTACGATCAGGAACGTCACAAGCTGACCCAGGCCGTGGCTACCGTCAGTGCCGATCTTCAGGTGCTGGTGCAGCGCAGCGACGCGGCCATCGGCGAGATTTTCGTCACCCATCAGGAAATGCTGGCCGACCCGGCTCTGACCGACGACGTCGAGCAGCGCCTGGCTCAGGGGGAGAGTGCCGCTGCCGCATGGGTGGCGGTGATCGAGTCAGCCGCCAGCCAGCAGGAAGCGCTGCATGACGCTTTGCTGGCCGAGCGGGCTGCCGACCTGCGCGACGTGGGCCGCCGCGTATTGGCCCAGCTGTGCGGGGTCCAGACGCAGAGCGAGCCTGACCAACCTTACGTACTGGTGATGAGCGAGGTCGGCCCCTCCGATGTCGCCAGGCTCGACCCGGCGCGGGTTGCCGGGATCGTCACGGCCCAGGGTGGCGCCACCGCGCACAGCGCCATTGTCGCCCGGGCGCTGGGTATCCCTGCCGTGGTCGGAGCCGGCGCCAGCGTGCTGCTAGTGGAAAACGGCACGCCGCTGCTGCTCGACGGCCAGCGCGGAGTGGTCAACGTCGCGCCGCCAGCCGATGAGCTGCAGCGTGCCTTGGCTGAGCGCGACCTGCGCGAGCAGCGCTTGCAAGCCGCGTGGGCCAACCGTTTCGACCCGGCCGTGACCCGTGATGGCCATGCCATCGAAGTGTTCGCCAACATCGGTGAAAGCAGCGGTATCGCCAAAGTGGTGGAGCAGGGGGCCGAAGGCGTCGGCCTGTTGCGCACCGAGCTGATCTTCATGGCCCATTCCCAGGCGCCAGATGTGGCCACCCAAGAGGCCGAGTACCGGCGCGTGCTCGATGGCCTGGACGGGCGCCCGCTGGTGGTGCGTACCCTGGACGTGGGCGGTGACAAGCCGCTGCCCTACTGGCCGATCGCCGCGGAAGAAAACCCCTTCCTCGGCGTGCGCGGCGTGCGCCTGACCCTGCAGCGCCCGCAGGTGATGGAAGACCAGCTGCGTGCTCTGCTGCGCGCCGCCGATCAACGCCCTTTGCGCATCATGTTCCCTATGGTCGGGCAGATGCACGAGTGGCGCGAGGCACGTGCGATGGTCGAGCGCCTGCGTATGGAGATTCCCGTGGCAGACCTGCAGGTGGGCATCATGGTCGAGGTGCCCTCGGCAGCCTTGTTAGCGCCACAACTGGCGCGCGAGGTGGACTTCTTCAGCATCGGCACCAATGACCTGACCCAATACACCCTGGCCATCGACCGTGGCCACCCCAGCCTGTCCGTCCAGGCCGATGGGCTGCATCCTGCGGTCCTCAGCCTGATCGACATGACAGTGCGCGCCGCCCACGCCCATGGCAAGTGGGTGGGGGTTTGCGGCGAACTGGCGGCTGACCCGCAGGCCGTCGCGGTGCTGCTGGGGCTTGAAGTGGACGAGCTGAGCGTGGCGTCGCGCAGCGTCGCCGAAGTCAAGGCTCTGGTGCGCCAGGCCGATTCCCGTACAGCCCGCGCTTTGGCGCGCGAGGCCTTGCAACAAGACAGTGCCGCCGCGGTTCGCGCGCTGGTGGAGCGTTATTGAATGGCCAAGATCCTTACCCTGACCCTCAACCCTGCCGTGGACATCACCATCGGGCTCGACAGCCTGCGCCCCGGTCACGTCAACCGCAGCCAGGCCCAGCACAGCCACGCAGCTGGCAAGGGCTTGAACGTCGCCCAGGTGCTGGCCGACCTGGGCCATACCGTGACCGTCAGTGGTTTTCTTGGGCAGGACAACCTGCAGGCGTTCGAAGCGCTGATCGACTGGCGCGGCTTCTGCGATTGCTTCGTGCGCGTGCCTGGGGAAACCCGCAGCAACCTCAAGCTGGTCGAGGCCGATGGCCGCGTCACCGACATCAATGGCCTGGGTCCGGAAGTGGACGCGGCCGCCCGCGATGCCTTGCTGCGCCTGTTGCGCCAGGAAGCACCGGGGCATGACGCCGTGGTCGTTGCCGGGAGCCTGCCACGCGGGATTAGCCCTCAATGGTTTGGTGATTTGCTCGATGAGCTCAAGGCCATGGGCTTGAAAGTGGCGCTGGACACCAGCGGCCAGGCGCTGCGCGTCGGTCTGCAAAGCCTGCCCTGGCTGGTCAAGCCCAATACCGAAGAGTTGGGCGAAGCCCTGGGCACGCCCGTGGACGATGCTGATCAACAGCGACTGGCCGCCCGACAGCTACTGGATGAGGGCGTCGAGCACGTGGTGGTTTCGGCCGGCGAGCACGGGGTACGCTGGTTCGCCCATGATTTCACCCTGGCGGCGGTACCGCCCAAGGTGAAGGTGGCCAGCACGGTCGGTGCTGGGGACTCCCTCGTGGCCGGCATGGTCCACGGGCTGTTGCAGGGTGAAGCCGCATCGCGCACCTTGGCCCGTGCCACCGCCATCGCCGCACAGGCCGTCACCCAGGTGGGTTTCGGCATCAACGACCATGACCAGTTGGCCCGCCTGCAAGCCGCTGTGAGCCTGACAGAACAACAAGAGGGTTGCCAATGAACATTGTCATTCTCACTGCCTGCCCCAATGGCCAGGTATCGAGCGTGCTCAGCGCACGTCTGCTGGCGGCTGCGGCCCAGCGCCGTGGCTGGACCACCCAGGTCGAGGTGCAGGATGCCGAGCATCCCGAACGACAGCTCGACGCAGCGCAGATCGCCGACGCCGACTGGGTGCTGGTGGTCAGCACCGGCCCGGTGGACCTTACCCGCTTTGTAGGCAAGCGTGTGTACCAGAGCACGCCGTCCCAGGCTTTGGCTGACCGCGAAGGTTTTCTCGACGAAGCAGCTGCCAATGCGCAGCCGCTGATGGCCGTAGCCCCCGATGTCGACACCCGCGAGGAAGTGCGCATCGTTGCAGTCACTGCGTGCCCGACTGGCGTCGCCCATACCTTCATGGCGGCCGAAGCCCTGCAACAGGCCGCGCAACAGATGGGCTACCAGCTCACCGTTGAAACCCAGGGCTCGGTCGGGGCACGCAACCCGCTTTCTGCCCAAGCCATCGCAGCTGCCGACGTGGTGCTGCTGGCCGCTGACATCGAGGTGCCCGCAGCGCGCTTTGCGGGCAAGCGCATCTACCGCTGCGGCACTGGCATTGCGCTCAAGCAGGCCCGCGCCACCCTGGACAAGGCGCTGGCCGAAGCCAAGGTGGAGGAGGGTGGGACTGCTTCGGCCAGCGCTGCCGCCAGCAAGGGCGAAAAAACCGGCGTCTACAAGCACCTGCTGACCGGTGTCTCGTTCATGCTGCCCATGGTCGTGGCCGGGGGCCTGCTGATTGCCTTGTCGTTCGTGTTCGGTATCGAAGCCTACAAGCAAGCGGGGACGCTACCGGCTGCGCTGATGCAGATCGGCGGTGAAGCGGCCTTCAAGCTGATGGTGCCACTGCTGGCCGGCTATATCGCCTGGTCCATCGCCGATCGGCCAGGGTTGGCCCCAGGCATGATCGGCGGGCTGCTGGCCAGCACCCTGGGTGCCGGCTTCATCGGCGGCATCGTGGCGGGCTTTCTGGCCGGCTACAGCGCCAAAGCCATTGCCCGCTGGGCGAAGCTGCCCACCAGTCTGGAGGCGCTCAAGCCGATCCTGATCATTCCCTTGCTGGCCAGCCTGTTCACCGGTCTGGTGATGATCTATGTGGTGGGGCAGCCGGTGGCGGCCATGCTCGAAGGCCTTACGCGGTTTCTCGACAGCATGGGCACCACCAACGCGATCCTGCTGGGGCTGCTGCTTGGTGGCATGATGTGCGTCGACCTCGGCGGACCGATCAACAAGGCCGCTTATGCGTTCTCGGTAGGGTTGCTGGCGTCTTCGAGCTATGCCCCGATGGCTGCCACCATGGCCGCCGGCATGGTACCGCCGATTGGCCTGGGCTTGGCCACGTTCCTGGCCAGGCGCAAGTTTGCCCAGAGCGAGCGGGAGGCGGGGAAGGCGGCCTTGGCACTGGGGCTGTGCTTCATTTCCGAAGGGGCCATCCCATTCGCCGCCAAGGATCCGCTGCGAGTGATTCCGGCGAGCCTGGCAGGGGGCGCGCTGACCGGGGCCTTGTCCATGTACTTTGGTTGCAAACTCATGGCGCCCCATGGCGGACTGTTCGTCCTGTTGATCCCGAACGCCATCAACCATGCCGCGTTGTACCTGTTGGCGATTGTCGCAGGTAGCTTGTTGACGGCGGTGGTGTATGCGCTGATCAAGAGGAACGAAAACGTCGAGCTGATGGTGGCGCCGGCCAAGGGATAGAGGTGCTTAACGGCAAGCCTTTTCGGCTACGGATGCCGCTCTTAAGGGGCGGCGTCAGCCTGGCACAGTGCCGTTTACCGGCACGGTCGGCGAACCCGCTCAACACCCATGCTTGCGCCGCAATGGCACCAGCAGGTCACTCAGACCGTTATGGTTGACTTCATGCATCAAGGCCAGCAACTCCCCCAGCTCCCCTGTTGGAAAGCCCTTGCGCGCAAACCACGCCAGGTAATCGCCCGGCAGGTCGGCAATGATCCGACCTTGGTATTTGCCAAACGGCATACTGCGAGTCACTAACAGTTCAAGACTTTGCTGGTTGAACATTTTTCAGATCTGAACGTGAAAATGCCGACCATACGGCAATCTGCACGAGTACCCAAGCGCAATCATGCAGAATGCTGCTTTCCAAATAATATTTGATTTGGCTAAGTCATTGAAATATATGCATTTTATAAGATTGCTCAATTTGGCACGATCACTGCTCCTATCCAGATGACTATCACCTGCCAAGGAGTTTTGCCATGAGTGACGTTAACAAAGACGTTATCAACGTATTGAACGACCTGATCGAGTACAGCAAAGACGGCGAAAAGGGTTTCCGTGAATCGGCCGATGATGTCAAGAATCCTGAACTGAAAGCGTTCTTCGTTCAACGTGCTGGCGAGTGCGCGAATGCTGCTGCCGAACTGCAAAGCGAAGTACGTAGGCTTGGCGGGGATCCAGAGACATCTACCAGCATTACAGCTGATATCCATCGGGGATGGGTGAACTTCAAGTCCATGCTGACAGGTAAGAGCGAAGAGGCAGTGCTCAACGAAGTCGAGCGCGGTGAGGATCATGCGCTGAAGGCCTACAAAGAGGCCCGTGAGAAACTGGTGAAGCTGGGTCGTAGTGCAACAGACTCCACCTACACCCTGGTCGAGAAACAGCTGCAAGGCGTACAGCGCAACCATGACCAAGTAAAGGCGCTGCGTGATTCGGCCCGCGCCCGCTCTTAAGTGACCGGGCCTTCTACCCGGTTGCGGCCCTTGGCCTTGGCCCGGTAGAGCGCTTCATCCGCACCACCCAGCATGGCTGCTAGGCCCTGCTGGGTGTTTGCGTTGAAGCTGCCAATGCCGATGCTCACCGTGACCGGCTGGGTATCGTTACCGAAAGGAGCGAGTCGCTCGACGCTACGGCATATCCGTTCTGCCAGCAGCCGTGCACCTTGCGCGTCGGTTTCTGGCAGTACCACCTGAAATTCCTCCCCGCCATACCGAGCAGCCAGATCGGCCGGCCGACGGATGCAGGCCTCGATGGCCTTGGCCACCTCGCGCAGTGCGTGATCACCGCCCGCATGGCCGTGGCGCTGATTGAACGCCTTGAAATGGTCCACATCCACCATCAGCACCGTCAGTGGCTGGCGGGTACGCTGGGCACGTGCCCATTCATGGCGCAGCATTTGATCCAGGTGCCGGCGATTGGCCAGGCCGGTCAGGCTGTCGGTCGCGGCCAAGGACGCCAGGCGCTGTTCAGCCTGGTAACGGCGATGCAGCTCCCGGCCGAGTAGCCAGGTCAACCAGATGATCCCTGCACACAGCAGCCCGGTGGCGACGCTGACCAGCAGCGCCGTGCGGCGCCAGGACGCGAACACCTCGTCGGTGGCATGCACCACCAGCACGATCAGCGGCAGGTCGCCCACCCGTGCAAAGGTATACATGTGCTCGCTGTTATCCCCGGCTGAGGCCGCGACGAAGCTGCCACTTTGTTGCCCGAGTATTCGCTGGAAATTGGGCTTGCCGGCGTACTGGCTGCCCACAGATGGGGCGGACGGGCCCATGGGTTGGCGGGCCAGTAGCTGGCCTTCGACGTTGAACAGGTTCACGCTGCTGTTGGCACCGATATCCAGGCGTTTGAACAGATCGGTGACATAGCCAAGGCGCAGTGCGCCAGCCGCAATCCCGGCGAAATTGCCGTTCGGGTCGGTGATGCGCCGGCTGAAGCTGATGCACCAGTCCAGGTCGCCCAACCGGGCCTTGAACGGCGGCCCCACCAGCAGGGCGGTGTTTGGGTTGTGCAAGTGGGTCTGGAACACGCCCGTGTCCCGGAAGTTGGCCTTGCGCGGTACGCTGCTGGTCGAATCACCTACCACGTCACCATTGCTGTTCAGCCACAGTACGTCCCCGCGCTTGCGGTCGGCGAAGGTATCATCGAACAGCAGCCGTTGGCGCAGGGGGCCGGGTACCGAGGGCAGCTCCTTGCGGCCTACCGCCCAGATCAACCCTTGAAGGGCCTGATCATAAAGCTCGACATTGCGCAGGATGTCACTTTCGATCAATTGCACGATGTTGTTGGCCGAGCGTACGGCCGATTGCTCCACGCTCTCACGCTCGCGCATCAGCAAGTAGCTGACGATGGCCACGATGGCGAGCACGGCCAGGCAACTGCCCAGCACGAGAGCCAGTTCAGGGTGCGACCGGGAAGAGGCAAGGCGTAACGGTGAGGTAGGCATGGTCGCGACTGCTGGGGGCCATTTGCGGCGGCGACATTCTAGGCAAGAGGTGATTGTCGGACAAGTTCGCCCGACGGAATCACAGCGCGGCAGAGATCGCCCTGCCGCACGGATTAGCCAGTGTCTGTACCAGGCTGTCAGAACACGTTCAGAGGGTAGTCGACGATGACGCGCACTTCGTCGTTGTTGCTGTTGCCATCGATCGAGGCGTAGCCTTGGCCGCCGCGGTGCGTGGCGTAACGGACCAGCACCGAGAGGTCTTTGAGGTCGCCTTCCTGGAACACGTACTTGACGTCCAGGTCGCGTTCCCAATGCTGGGCCTGCTTGCCATCAGCCCGGTAGTAGTCGTAATGGCTGTTGTCCTGGGCAGCCTTGGTCAGGTCGGCCTTGCCCCGCGAGTACGACAGCGATGCGCTCAGGCCAGGCAGGTCGAGGCCGGCGAAGTCATACCCGTACTGAAGTTTCCAGGACCGCTCGTTCGGCGCATTGAAATCCGAATACATGCGCGAGTTGTCCAGGTAGACGCTGTCTCCGAGGTTGATGTAGTCGAACGGCGTATCGCCGTTAACCCGCTGATAGGCGGCGGTCACGGTATGAGCGCCTGCATTGAGGGTCAGGTGCAGGCTGTAGGTGTTGTTGTCGATGCTGCCCAGCAAGGCCCGGCCTGTGTCTTGCGTATGGTAGAAGTGAGCGCCAGGGTTGAGGCTGACCTGCTCGTTGACCACATAGGTGTAGTCGAAGTCGGCGTAGTACTGGTTCCAAATGTCCTTGAGTTCAGCCGCATACACGCTGGTCGTGATGTTGGGTGTACCGCTCCAGGCTGCGCCCGCCCAGCTCAGGTGCTTGCTCTTGCCGCGCTCATCCAGTGAGCCGTAGTAGGTGTCGATACGGCGATGGCCGCTTTGGTTGTAGGGCTTGGTGAAACTGACCTTGCCACCCTCAAGCAGCAGCCCTTCGACGCTGGTGTTGGTCAGGCTGATACCCCGGAACGTCTGCGGCAGCATGCGGGTTTCGCCACCGGCGATCACGGGGTTGGTCAGAAACAGATCACCGGCCTTGAACTCGGTGTCCAGCGCCTTGAGCTTGAGCGCCGCGCCTGCGGTGGAAAACGAATGCGGGGCTGCCCCCAGTTCACCGTCGCTTTTCACACGGGTCGGCAGGATGCTGGTGCCTGCATGACCACCACCACCGTCGAGCTTCACCCCTAGCATGGCGTGCGCGTCCAGACCGAAACCGACAGTGCCTGGTGTGTAACCGGATTCGAAGCGCGCCACTGCCCCTTGACCCCATTCCCGCGTATCGCGTGCACCGTGATTGTGGGTATCGCGGTTGAAATAAGCATTGCGCAAGTGCAGGTTCAACGACGATCCCTCGACAAAACCCTCGGCGTTGTCATCGGTGGCCTGAGCCGTGACGGGAATACTTGCACTGAGCGCAATGAAAAGCGGGGTGAAGCGAAACGCGAAAGACACCGGTATAGACTCCTTGATCGGTAGGCGGGGCAGTGCTTGTTATAAGGGATGGCCATGCTTGGCGCATGACACAACTGCCAGGAAAAAACACAGCGCATACGAAAAAAAGCCGCTGATAGGGCAGCGGCTTTTAGAGGCTAACATATTGAAACAGATGAATCCCATGGCGCCTGTTGAACGCGCCGAGGTGTAGGCTCAGCTGTCGGCGTCGGTATCGACAACCGCTTTGGACGCTGTCTGCGGCGAGCCTTTGACGGTGTCGGCATGCTGTGTGGCCACTGTTTCACGGGCCTCCTGATGGGCCGCTGCGAACTCGGCGTTGCGGGCCACGAATGCAGGCGACTCTTCGGCCATGGCCAGGGGGGACAACAACAGGGACGACAGGACGAACACGCTGGCAATACCCATACTGTTGGACATTTCTAACTACCTTCTTGCGGTGCAAGTACTAATGAGGACAGGGGTAAAGTTAGTCGTGTGGAGGCAGTTTAAACAGAGCGAAGTTGGATAAGAACTGTTGCGTAAAAGGTAAGTATCGGGGCTGGAATGGCGGGGATTTTCTTTGAAATGCCCGGTTTAGAGCCTTGTAGGGAACTAGTGAGAGCCGAGGTTCAGAGTGGGCGTTAGGGGGCTTACATTCAGACGGTTACTGGACGCGGACGGAGCGCACGCTTGCCTCGGCCAGAACGGCCACGAAGGTGGCAGCTGCAGGTGCTCAGCTTCGCAGCTCACATTGCCGGGGCCGCAAAGCGGCCCCGCCCCTAGAACCCGATAAACGCGTAATAAACCGGTGGCTGGTCAGTCACCTGTACCCCGTGCGCCTGTAACTGTGCCTGCAATGCCGCATCCTCGACATGCAGAGCCCAAGATCCCCAGATGTCCTGGGGCAGCTCTGCAAGCGCTGTGGCAAACGCATGCATGTCAGGCAAGTAGGCAGTAAAGCCGTTGCCTTTGAGCGCGCTAGTCGTCATGCCCAGTGCATGGCAGACCGCCACCTTGGCCGCGATGTCCTCCCTGTCTGCCTGCCGAGAGGCCTGCACCAACGCCTGCAACTGGGCATCGACCAACTGCGTGCCGTGGATCAGCTCAGGCCCCTGTTGCCAGGCCTCAGGCGGGCAATCCTTGCCCTCGGGCCGCAAGGGGATGTGCGGGTTGATTTCAACCGGATAGATCCTGCACACCAGTGGGCGCTTGTCGTAAATGGCGCACAGGTCGTTGTCGTCCAGATAGCGGCAGCGGCCAGGGTTGAAGGCCGCGAAGGTTACCGACACCCGGATCTGGCCGTCGGCACTGGGCACGGCGTGAGAGCGCAACAGCACATGTTCGCGTTGCTCAGGAGGCATGCCAGGGCCGTCGACGACGAATGCCTCTATCAGCACGATTACCTGCCCACCGTCGCGGGCCCAGCGCTGCGACTCGACCAGGGTCAGGGGCACATGGTGGCCGCTGCAGCACTTGCCGCAGCCGGTGCAGGCGAAACGCAGGCTATCGCTCACTTGGTTTGCGGGCTCCATTCACTTACATACGCCCGCTGCTGCTTGCGGTCATACAGGCACAACTCGGTACCGGTCCGCTGCTTCATGTGCTTTTGCGGGTACACGCCCTCGACCAGCAGAGCGCTCATGCCGGTCTGATCGTCGAACTCGGCGGGCTTGCCGCGAGCATGGGCGTTCTTGAACTGGCTGGCAGCCAGGCAGGCCTTGAGCATCTGCTGACGGTGCTCGTTCCAGGCCTGGCTGCTGGAGGCCTGGACGAGGCCGCTGAACAGGGCGCAACTGATCAGGATGAGGCTGATACGTTTCATGCGTGGCTTCCTGCTGGTTGCGAGAGGGTCTGGAAGTATGCCCCAGTCAGTCCGAGGGGCAAACCCGCAGCCGTGCTGGCAGGTCAGCGCTCAGCGAAGACCACGGCCCGCGCCGCCACCACCAGGCAGTCGGTCAACTCGGGGGACGAGAACTTGGTCAAGATGGCGTTGGCCCCGGCCTGGGTCGCCTTTTCGCTGCTCATGGCGCTGTCCAGCGAGGTGTGCAGCAGCACGTACACGTGCTGAAAATCCGGGCTCTCGCGCAGGCTGCGGGTGAAGGCATAGCCGTCCATCTCGCTCATCTCGATGTCCGAGACGATGACATTGATCTCCTGCGCCGTGCCTTGCAGCTCCAGCAGAATGCCGATGGCGTCCTTGGCACTGCGGGCGGTACGGCACTCGATCCCCAGGTTGCGCAGGGTATGCACCGACTGTTGCAGGGCGACGTTGCTGTCGTCGACCACCAGGATGTTGGCGGCGGCCAGCAGGCTGGCGTCCTCGACGCTCAGGCCACTGGCGGTCGATTCGACGGGTGCCGGGGCGATGCCGTGAATGACCTTCTCGATGTCGAGCACCTGCACCAAGGTGTTGTCCACCCGGGTAACGCCGGTTATGAACGACTGTTTGCCCGCACCGTAAGGCGGCGGTTTGATGTCGGTGCTCAGGCAGTGCACGATGCGGCTGACCGCCTGCACGTGCAGGCCCTGGCGCGAGCGGCTGATCTCGGTGACGATCAAGCACCCTGCGTTGGGGTCGGCCAGCGGTCGCTCGCCAATGGCGCGGGACAAGTCGATCACCGACAGCGGATGCCCGCGCAGGGTCGCCACGCCTTTGACATGCGGGTGGGACTCGGGAAGCTTGGTCAGCGCCGGGCACGGAATGATTTCGCTGACCTTGAGCAGGTTGATTGCCATCAGCTTGCCGCTGCGCAGGGTGAACAACAGCAGGGACAACGCGTCCGCGCGGGCATTTTGCTTGGCCATGGTGACCTTCGGTGGGGAACAGGGGATAACAGGTTATCGGCCTGTTCCGTCAAGGCTTTAGGGGCGCCTGCGCTAACGTTCGCGCAAGGCTTCCTTGGCCCGGTTCAGGGGTTTGATGAGGTAGTCGAGTATGGTCTTCTCCCCGGTGCGAATATCCACCGTGGCGATCATCCCCGGCACGATCGCAAACTGCTTGCCGGCCTTGTTCTGCAGGCTGTCCTGTTCGGTACGAATGAACACCCGGTAATAATAGATTTCAGGTTTGACCTCGTCCTGCAGGGTATCCGGCGAAATCCCCACCACCTTGCCGTCCAAGCCGCCGTACACCGAATAGTCGTAGGCGCTGATCTTCACTTTCGCGGCCTGGTCGGGGTGAATGAAGGCAATGTCCCGTGGCGCGATGCGGGTTTCGATCAGCAGGCGTTCATCCATCGGCACGATCTTCATCACCTGGCCGCCGGGCTGCACCACACCGCCCAGGGTATTGACCTCGATGTCCTTGACGATGCCCCGCACAGGCGAGCGCAGGGTCAGGCGCGTCAATGAGTCGCTACGGCCACGAATCACCTCCGACAGGCTGTCGGCCTCGGCACTGGCCTTGGCCAGCTCTTCCCTGGCTCGCACCAGGTACTCCGAGCGCGCCTCGGTGGCCTTGAGCTCCAGTTCCGAGCGTTGACGGTTCAGGCGGATGACCTCGACGCGGCTGGAGGCGCCCATCTTCGCCAGGTTTTCGGTGATCTTGAGCTCGCTGCGCACCAGCCGCAGCGAGTCCTCGATACCGGCCAATGTCTGCTCAAGGCCACGGCGGCGGGTGGTGTACAGCGCCGTCTCCGCCTCGATCAGCTCGGGCGACTCGCGCAGGCTGGCCGGGAATTTCAGCGGCTTGCCCGTGACCTCTGCCTGCAGCCGCGCCTGGCTGGCCTTGGCCGCGCGGTACTTGGCTTCGCTTTCGCCCACGCTCGATGATGTCTTGGTCGGGTCAAGCTGGGCCAGGACCTGGCCGCGCTCGACAAGGTCACCTTCGGCCACGCTCATCTGCGCGACGATGCCTCCTTCGAACGACTGGATGACCTGTTCGCGAGAGCTGGGGATGACCTTGCCCGTGCCGGTGGACACCTCGGTCACCTCGAACCAGGCAGCCCAAGCCAGGAATGCCGCCAGCATCACCGCGCACAGGGTGATCAGGCGCCCGGCCCGAAACACCGCCTGGTCATCCTGACCATCGAGATAAGAGGCGGGAAGTTCATGGTTGCTCATGCCTGCGCTCCTTGCAGTTTGGCCAACGCGGCGTCGCGCGCGTCGTCGATCACGATACGGCCGCCGTCGAGCACCAGGATGCGGTCCACCCGTTGCAGCACGCTCAACCGGTGGGTGGCTATCACCAGGGTGCGGCCCTGGCAGAAGCGGTCCAGGTTATCCAACAACCGGCGCTCGGTAATGTCATCGAGCGAAGCAGTAGGTTCGTCCAGCAGCAGCACCTGCGGCTGGCGCACCAGCAACCGCGACAGCACCAGCGCCTGGCGCTGCCCACCGGACAGGCCCAGGCCGCCTTCGAGGATCAGGTGATCCATGCCTTTGGGCAGGCGACGCACGAAATCCAGCGCACCGGTGGCCGACAGCGCCGCCACCAGCTCCTGATCGCTGGCCTGGCCGGCGCCCAGGGTCAGGTTCTCGCGCAGGGTGCCGTGGAACAGCCTGGCGTACTGGGCCAGCAAGCCTACGTCACGGCGCAGGTCGGCCGGGTCCAGGTGCGCCATGGCGATACCGTCCAGGCTCACCTCGCCCTGCATCAGGTCCATGCTGCCGGCCAGCGCCTGCAGCAACGTCGACTTGCCAGCGCCGTTGCGGCCAAGCACGGCAATGCGCTCACCCGGACGAATGTCCAGCTGCGCGATGTTGAGCACAGGCGGCGCTTCTTCGCTGTAGCGGAAGGTGGCCTGGCGTAAGCGGTATTCACCGCGCAGGGCAGGCATGTGCACCCGTGCCTCGCCTTCAGGATGGTCCACTGGCGATTGCATCAGCTTGTCCAGCCCTTGCAGGGCCACCTTGGCCTGCTGCCATCGGGTCAGGACATGGGTCAGTTGGGCCAGCGGCGCCATCATGCGCGAGGCCAGCATGGAGGCGGCCACCAGGCTGCCGGTGGTCAGGTCACCGGCGATCACCATGGGCGCACCGATCACGATGACCACGGCGAACACGGCCCCTTGCACATTCTGCGTCCAGGCCACCAGCCCGTTGGTGAGGGTGCGCAGGCGCAGGTTGGTGTGGGCGCAGGCGGCGTTGTACTGGTTCCATTGCCGCTCGAAACGCGCTTCGGCTTGCAGGGCCTTGATCTCGTCCAGGCCTTGGATGCTCTCGACCAGCATGGCGTTGCGCAACGAGGACTCGCGCATCGAGGCATTGGCTAACCGTGCCAGGCGCCGCTGCGCGAGCAAGCCCGGCACCACCATCGCCACCAGGGCTACGATCGGCACGAACACCAGCACGCCGCCGATCAGCCAGAACACGAACAGGAACAGCAGGAAGAAGGGCAGGTCGGCCAGTGCCGTCGCGGTGCTGGAGGTGATCAGGTCGCGGATGGACTCCAGCTCGCGCAACTGCGAAATGAACGAGCCGGTGGACTTGGGCCGCACCGAGTTGCGCAGGCGCAGGGCGTGGCCGTAGACCAGGTCGCTGACGCGCAGGTCGGCTCGCTTGCCCAACAGGTCGGTAACCTTGAGCCGCAGCAGGCGCATGCTGAAGTCGAACACCAGCGCCAGCACCACGCCGCCAAACAGCACATACAAGGTCGGCAGCGATTCGGCCGGAATCACGCGGTCGTAGACCTGCATCGAGAACAGCACCCCGGCCAGCGCCAGAACGTTGGCGACCAGCGAGGCGATCATCACTTGCCCATACGGGCGCAGGTCGCGCAGCACGATGCGGGCGAACCAGTGACGGTCGTACGGGGCGGTGTAGTCATCGGTGCGCACATCGCGCAGTGGCCGTGCAGGGCGCAGCAGTGCAACGCGGGTGATCCTGCCTTGCAGCGCATCGCGGGGCAGGCGCGAGGTCAGCCCTTGATCGCCTGCGAAGACCACCGCCAGGTCATCCTCCTGGGTCACCGACTCGACCACGGCCAATTGGCCGTCATCAAGCTCCAGCACCAGCGGCGTGCGCCATTGCCGCAAGCCTTTTGCGTCGAAACGCACAAAGCGCAAGGCCAGGCCGGCCTGGCGTGCCATGTGGCGCAGGATTTCGTCCAGGGGCCGGGCATCCTCATCGGCGGCCAGGCGGATGCGCTGGGGGGACACGTCCAGACGATAGTGATGCGCGACCTGCAGCATCACCTCCAGCCAAGGGCCGAGGTCAGCCCGCGCGCTGGTGGCAGGTGCCGGGGCGTGGGCCTGTTCGGGCAGTGTCACATTGACCGGATCGCTCATGGCTGAATCTCCACACCTTGCAGGTTACGCCCCTCGAGGCCGAAGGCCGCCCGCAGGGCGCCCGTGTTGTAGAGGCAGTCCACGTCCAGGCGCAGCAGGTCGGAACGAGTGCCGGCCAGTTCGAAGCGCGACTGGTAGATTTCCTGCTCGGCATTGAGCAAGTCGAGCAGGGGGCGCGTGCCCAGGTCCAGGTACTGGCGGCCGTAAAGCATCCGCGCTTCCTGAATGCTGTCCTGGCGGGCCTCGAGCGAGCTCAGGCGGCGGCCCAGCCCCGCTGTTTGCGCGGTGGCTTCGGCCAGGCCGCGGCGGGCCTGCAAGCGCGCGGCATCCTCGGCCGAATCGGCGGCCGTCAGGGCATAGCCCGCCGCGCGACTGCGGGCACTGATGGAGCCGCCCTGGTAGATCGGCACCTCCACGTTGAGGTAGATACCGGCCTGGGTACGGTCCAGGCGTGAGTTGTCACGGTTGTAGTCATTGTCCAGGTAGTGGTTGACCTGGGGCTGCAACGACACGGTAGGGTAGGCCTCGGCCTTGGCCTGGGCCAGTTCGGCCTGGCCCTGGGCACGTTGGGCAAGCGCCATCAGTACCGCTGGCAGGCGCTCGTCGCCCTGGCTCGGCCGCTTGCAGGCCTGGGCCAGTTCCCGAGGCGTTCGTTCGTCCAGGGAGACCGGCGTGGCGCGTCCGAGCAAGGCCGCCAGGGTCGAGCGCCAGCGCTCGTATTGGGCACTGTATTCTTCCAGCACGGCGCGGGCGCTTTGTACCCGCGACTCGGCCTGGACCACGTCGGAGCGGGTGCTGGCGCCCATGTCACTGCGCTGGCGGGCCATGCTGGCAATGTCGCCTACCCCACGGATCTGGTCACGGGCAATGCCGATCAGCTGCTCATAGCGGCGCGTTTCGATCCAGGCGTAGGCCGTGTCGCGGGCCAGGTCATCGACCACCAGCAGGATATTGGCCTGGGCCCGGGCGGCTGCGGCCTGGGCAGCGCTGACCGCATGATCGACCTTGCCGAAGTCGTACAGCATCTGCTTGAGCGACAGGTTGATGGCCTGGCTGCTGCGGTCACCGCCGTAGCCGGTGTCATAACCGGTACGCAGGCCGCCGGAAATCTGCGGGTAATAACCTGCGCGGGCGACATTGATACCTTCGCCTTGCTTGTACAGGTTGCCGATGGCCTCGGCGATGCTCGGGTGCCATTGCGCGGCTTGCAACACGGCCTCGGACAGCCCCAAGGGCTGCGCGTCGGCGACCGGGGCCATGCCCACGGCGGGCCTTGCCGGTACCGCGTCAGGCGCGTCCCTGAGCAGGGACGGCCCGATCTGGCGTAATGCAGGGTCTATGTCATCGGCGGCCTGGGCCACCGGTTGAAAATTCAAGGCCAGGAGCCCGAAGGCTCCCAGCAACCACGGTGAAAGCGTACTGCTTGGCTTCACAGAGTGTCCTTACTGCTGGTCATCGTCCTTGCCGCCGGGGGTGTACCCGTCGGGTTTGCAGCGGCCTCAGACCACATGGATACCGCTTTGCACCCACAAGTGGTGACTCGGATCCTCCTGGGCCGTGTATTGGTTATAGTCGATACCGTCGGCAGTTTGGTTCCCCACCTTGCTCCAGGTGTCGGTCATGTGAACCGAGTCACTTTCGTCCCCCTTGATGATCAGCGTGTCGTTGGCGCTGTCGGTGACCGCCACCACATCGGCCAGGGTCAATGTCAGGGTTACTGCGCTGGTGTCGTTGAGGTCGATGGTTTCGATCTCGTGCACCCGCCCGACCAGGTTGCCCAGGTCGATGCTGGCATCGCCGCCATTCCAGAGCAGGGTGTCGCTCCCGTTTGCTCCGTTGATGCTGGCAAAGGCCTGGTCGCTGATGACCAGCGTATCGTTGCCCGCGCCCCCGTCGAGCGCGACCGCGCTACCGGTGCTGGCCACCAGCGTGTCATCGCCATCGGTGCCGGCGATCACCTCGCTGGCAGCGACTGCGGCGACACTGGCCAGCGCCGCGCCCTCTTCACCGGTGTCCGCCATGATCGCAGCGGTGGCGGCAAAGCCGGTGACTGGGTCAAGGTTGATGGTGAGCGTGGCGGTGTCGGTGGTGCCGTTGGGGTGGGTCAGCTCGTAGGTGAACACTTCCCGTTGCCCGATCACCGACGAACTGAGACCGGCGTCGAGGGTATAGGCGTAGCTGCCGTCGGCCTGTACCACCAAGGTACCGTAGTTGCCCTGGACGATGGCCCCGTTATAGCCCGGAATGGTGAAGGTGTTCGCCGCCGTCAGCACGCTCAGCACCGTCAGGGGCGAGCCCAGGTTGTCGGCGCCCGCGCCGTCGGTCAGCAGGTTGCCGGTGACCGGCGTGTAGCTGCCCACCACGAACTCGTTGAGGTGAGTGGCCGTGGCATTGACCGTGGTGGTCAGCGAGCTGAGCAGCCCAATGCCGCCTGCGGTGACCCGCACGTGGTAGGTGCCGGCGCCCTGGTTCTGGAAGGTGTAGCCCGCACCGCCGCCCAGCAGGGTCACCAATGAGCCACCACCCACTGTCTGCACCGTCACGTACTGCCCGGTGGCCGGGTTGAGCTTGAGCAGCTCGAGCGTGGTGCCGTTGAGCAGGGTCAGCAGGTTGGTGGAGTTGAGCACGACCTGTACATCAGCAGTGGTGTTGGCTGCCACGGTGGTGGTGTAGGTGGCCGAGCGGGTACCGAGCACCGGCAAGGACAGCGGTGAGAACGTGGTGGTGCTGCTGGTTTGCAGGTTCACCAGGCTGATGTTGGTGTTGTCGACGTCGTTCACCGCATCCACCACGGTGGCTGGCGCTGCATAGTTGGTGTTGCTCCACACCTCGGTGGCTTGAGGGCTGTCGATGCGCACGTACAGGTTGGCGGTGTCGGACTTGCCGTTCGGATGCACCAGTTGATAGCTGAATACATCCACCTTGCCGACGCTGCTCGGGCTGCCGTTGGGGGTGTAGGTGTAGCTGCCATCGCCCCTGATCACCAGCGTCCCGTACTGGCCCTGCACCGTGGTGGCGCTGCCAGCGGTCACGTAGCTCCCGCCTTTGAGCACCTGCAGGACCGCGTCGCTGTCCGGCCCACGCGCATCGGTAGTGCCATCGATACCCACGTCGGTGACCACGTTGCCGGACGTTGCAGCGCCTGTACCGGTGAACTGGGTCAGGCTGGTGGTATCGACCTGCAACGTGGTGTTGACCGTGGTCAGCAGGCCGATGCCGCCGCTGCCCACGGTCAGCCGGTAGTCACCGGCACGCAGCTCGCCGATGTCCACGCGCAGGCCTTGGCCCAGCGGCAGCAATACCAGGTCGAGCAGGCCCTGGCTGTTGCCGGTGGCCAGCGTCACCCAGGCGCCACTGGCATTTTTTACCTGCAAGGTGAAGGTGGCGCTGTCCAGCAAGGCCAAGGCACTGCCCGTGTTGAGCGTCAGCGTGGGGTCCGCCGTTGTCCCTGCGCCCACTGTCCAGGTAAAGGTCTTGCTGAAGCCTGCCAGCAGGGTGCTGAACGAGTCCTGGTAGGTGCGGCTGCTGACGACGGGTGCGAGGTTGACCACGGCAGTGGCCAGGTTGTCGCTTGCGATGACCGGTGCATTGGCGTCCACATCGGGCGCGGTAACGGTGACGTTGCCCGACACGTTGCCGCGTGGGTCGCTCAAGGTCACCGACAGCAGCTGGCCATTGTCCTGCGGTGGGTTCAAGGCCACGGTGAAGCTGCCGTTAGGCTGCACGGTACCGGTTTGCAGCACCGTGCCGGTCGCGCTGCGCACGGTGACGGTGGCGCCGGGCTCGCCAGTACCGGTCAGGCTGGTACCGTCGGCATTGACCTGCAGGTTGCCGGCGACCGCTGGCGGAGTGAAGTCCGGCGCCGTCAATGCCGTAGGCGTTGAAACGTTGCCAGCTGCGTCCGTGAGCGTAACCGACAGCGCCTGGTTGTCGATCTGCGCAGCCGCCAGGCTGACTACGAACAACCCGTTGCTGCCGACCGTGGCAGTGCCCAGCACGGTGCCGGCGCTGTTACGCACCTGCACCGTGCTGCCGACCTGGCCCGAGCCGCTGACGGCGGTGCCGGTGGGGTTGATGGTGGCAAGCGGCGCGGCAGGCGGCGTGGTGTCGGGTGCGAGCACGCTGGCGCTGCCGGACAGGTTACCGGCGGCATCGGTCTGGCGTACCACCAGCAGTTGCCCATCGTTCTGTGGTGAGCTCAGGGCGATGGTAAAGGTGCCGTTGGCCTGCACCACACCGGTACCGACCTGGCCTCCTGGGCCTTGCACGGTAACGGTAGCGCCTGCTTCACCGTTGCCGGTCAGTACGGTGCCCGCACCGTTGACCACCACGTTGGTCGGCGCAGCAGGTGGTTGGACGTCAGGCGCGGTGAAGGCGGTGTTGCCAGAGGCGTTGCCCGCCGCGTCGGTCTGGCTGACGGTCAGCACCTGGCCGTTCAACTGCGGTGCGTTCAGGTTGATGCTGAACTCGCCGGCGGCGTTGACCTGCCCGGTGCCCAGCACCGCATTGCCGGCGCTGCGCACGGTCACTGTCGCGCCCGCTTCGCCGGTGCCGGTCAGTACCAGGCCATTGCTCGACAGCGCGGCGATGACCGGGTTTGCAGGCGGGGTGATGTCTGCCGCCACCACGAAGGTTGGCTGCGACTCGCCGCCAACCAAGGCAACGGCCGTGACGGTCAGTTGCTGCCCGTTGAGTTGTGCGGCCGTCAGTTGCAGGCTGAACGTGCCGTTCAAGGTGGCGCCGCCGACACCGATCTGGTTGCCCGCCGGATCGTATACCCGAATGCCCGTTCCCGAAGGCGCATTGCCCGACAAGGTCAGGCCATCGCTGGCCAGCACGACGTTGGTAGGGGGTACCGGAGGAGGTGCCAACGGCGTGACGAAGGTGATGCTGGCAGACGTATTGGCCGCCGCATCGGTCTGGTAGACCACCAGCGACGCCACTGAGCCGGCAGGCGGACTGGTGACGATCTGGAAGGTCCCGGCGTCGCTGACTTCACCGGTACCGATCACCGTCCCGTTTTTGCTGATGGTGACGGTTGCGCCTGGCTCGCCACGGCCTGTGATCACGGTGAAGGTGTTGTCCACCGCCAGGTCTGTAACGGCACCGGGCGGCGAGGTATCCCGGGCCAGCAAGGTGGCCGGGATCGACGCGTTGCCTGCTGCGTCGATGGAGACCACGGTCAGAAGCTGGCCGTTGTTCTGGGCTGGGTTCAGGGCGACGGTGAAGGCACCGCCCGCCGCTACCTGGGCGGTGCCGACTTCGACACCGTCCGGCCCGCGCACGCTGATGGTGGTGCCGGCTTCGGCCGTACCGGTGAGGGTCTGGCCGGTGGCATTGAGCACAAGGTCACCCGGCTGCACCGGTGGGGTGAGGTCAGGTGCTTGCAGTTCCACGCCGGGCGATGGGTTGCCGGTGGCATCCTGGGCGATGAGTGTCAGCACTTCACCGTTGATCTGTGCCGGCGTCAGTGCCACCACGAAGCGGCCGTCAGCGGCGACGACCACTTGGCCGACCAGGTCGCCCTGGCTGTTGAGCACCGTCACGCGCGCCCCGACTTCGGCTGTGCCGACCACCTGGGTGCCGCTGCTGTTGATGGTCGCCACCACCGCTTCAGGGGGCGTGATGTCCAGGGCAGTCAGGGTGCTGACCGGCGAGACGTTCTGGGCAGCATCGGTCAGGGTCACCTGCAACCGCTCGCCATTGAGCTGCGGGGTTTGCAGGGCGATGGTGAAGGTGCCTGCGGCGCTCACCACTCCCGTGCCGATCTGCGTCGTGCCCACGAACACCCGCACGGTGGCGCCCACTTCGCCGACGCCACCTAGGGTGTCGCCTGCCGCATTGAGGCGTAACTCGGTCGCCGCTGCTGGCGGCGTCAGGTCGGGCGCCTGCACCGTGACCGCCTCGCTGACGTTGCCAGGTGGGTCGGCCTGCAGCACGGATAGCACTTGGTTATCGATCTGAGCCGGCGACAGGTCCACACGGAAGCTGCCGTCTGCCAGGACTGTGCCCGTGCCCAGCGCCACGCCCGCTGCATCCCTGACGGTTACCGTGGATCCCGGCTCACCCAAGCCGGTGACCACGCTGCCATCGGCGTTGATTGCCACCTGAGTCAATGGCTCTGGTGGGGTGAAGTCAGGCGTTTGCAAGGTGGCGATCGGCGAGACATTACCGGCCGCATCAGCCTGGGTGAAGCTCAGCACCTCGGCGTTGGTGAGCGGCGGGTCGAGGGTCAGCGTGAAGTTGCCGCTGGCATCGACGATGGCGCTGCCGATGTCCTCACCCGCTGCGTTGGTGACGGTCACTTCTGCGCCGGCTTCGCCGCGCCCCGTAATGGTGACGCCGTCGCTGGAGACCGCCAGCTCCGCCGGTGCGGTGGGCGGCGTGGTGTCAGGCGCGGAGATGATGCTGGCGCCCGATTGGTTGCCGGCGGCGTCGGTCAGCAGCACCTGAACCTGTTGCCCATTGGCCTGAGGCGCCGTGAGGTTGACCTGGAAGGTGCCATCGACGCGCACGGTGTCGGTACCCAGCACACTGCCGTCAGCAGCGATCACCCGCACGGTGACGCCTGGCTCGCCTGTACCGTTGAGCAGGCTGCCACCGCCAGCGAACTCCAGGTCCTGTGCAGGTGTTGGCGCGGTGCGGTCTGGCGCGGTAAGGCTGACGCTGTTCGATTCGTTACCGGCCACATCGGCCTGGCTGGCATTGAGCAGCTCGCCGTCCAGTTGTGCCGTCGCCAGCGTGGCGCTGAAGTTGCCAGCGGCATCGACCACGGCGGTGCCGAGTTCGATACCACCCTCGCCGGTGATGGTCACGGTAGCGCCCGGTTCGCCGCGGCCGGTCACGACCAGGCCATCGCCAGACAGCACCAGGCCGGTCAGCGGCAGCGGCGCCGTGGTGTCCGGCGCCTGCAGCGTGGCAGGTAGCGAAACCGCGCCGTCGGTGCCAGTGGCGGCGATCAGCAGCACTTCGCCGTTGGCCTGCGCGCTGCCAAGGTTGACCGTGAAGCTGCCGTCATTGGCCACTGGGCTGCTGCCCAGGAGTTGCCCATTGGTGCCGTACACGTTGACGGTGGTGCCGCTGGCTGCCGTTCCCGATACCGATAGCCCGTCGGCTGCCAGGACCAGGTCTGCCGGGGTTGCCGGTGCCAAGGGCCCAGGGGCGTTGATCGATTGGGCAGGCGATACGTTCTGCGCTGCATCGGCTTGCACCACGCTGAGGGTTTCACCCACCAGTGCCGCAGGGCTCAGGCTGACATTGAAACGACCGTCGGCTGCGACCACGGCTGTGCCCAGCAGGCTGCCATCGGCTGCGCTGACGCGCACGGTGGCGCCGGCCTCACCGGTGCCCACCAGGCTCGCGCCGTCGGCGGACACGGCCAGGTTGCTGACGGCGGGCGGCGGCGTGGTGTCTGCTGCGGTATAGGGCGCAGCGGTCGAGACATTGCCGGCAGCGTCGGTGGCGGTCACCTGCAAGGCCTGACCGTTGGTCTGGGGAGCATTGAGGGTGATCTGGAAGGTGCCGTTGGCAGCGGCGACTGCCGTGCCCAGCACGTTGCCGGCGCTGTCGCGCACGGTCACCGTGCTGCCTGCTTCGGCGCTGCCGGTCATTTGCAGGCCTGAAGGGGCGAGCAGCAGGTCGATCGGCGCGTCGGGTGCCGTAAAGTCCGGCGCAGTCACGGCAACCGCCACCGATGTGTTGTTGCCCGCATCGGTCTGGGTGACGCTCAGGCGCTGCGCGTTGAGCTGCGCGCTGTCCAGGGTCAGGGTGAAGCTGCCATTGGCCGCGACCAGTCCTGTACCGAGGATGGTGCCGTCGACCCCGCGTACGCTGACGGTGGCGCCTGCTTCGCCCAGGCCGGTCAGGGTCAGGCCGTTGTTGTTCAGCACCACGTTGGTCAGGGCGGCCGGGGGTGTGAGGTCTGGCGTGGTGAGGTTGACGGCAACCGAGGTGTTGCCGGCGGCATCGACCTGGGTGACGCCGATGGCTTGGCCATTGGCCTGGGGCGTATCGAACACCACGGTAAAGCGGCCGTCCACACCCACAGTCGCCGTTCCTAGCACGGCGCCGGAGGCGTTGCGCACCTGCACGGTAGCGCCGGGTTCACCGCTGCCGGACAGCTGCCGGCCATCGCCGCTCAACTGCGCGTCGCTCACGGCTGCCGGCGGTGTGCGATCTGGCGTGGCCAGGCTGGCCGGTGCCGACACGTTGCCGGCTGCATCGCTGAGGGTGACCTGCAGCGCGCTACCGGTTGTCTGGGCGCTGGGCAGGGTGATCTGGAACTGGCCACTCTGGTTGACGGTACCGGTGGCCAGTACCGCGCCGCTGGCATCGCGAATCGTCACCAGCGCCCCGGCCTCACCCTGGCCGCTGACGACCGTGGCCGCGTTGTTCAGGCTCAGGTTGTCGGCAGCCAGAGGTGCCTGCAGATCGGGGGCTTGCAAGGTCGCGGCCAATGACACGTTACCGGCCGCGTCCGCCTGGGTCACGATCAGGTTCTGGGCATTGGCCACTGGCGGAACGAAGTTGATCGTGAACAGGCCATTGCTGCCCACGGTCGCGCTGCCCAGGAAGTTGCCCAGGCTATCGCTGACGCGCACGGTGGCGCCCACTTCGCCCTGGCCGGTCAAGGTGCTGCCGATCCGGTCGATGGCCACGTTTGTCGGTGCATCCGGTGGTGTGGTGTCTTCGGCGACCACGGTGGCTGGCACCGAGGGCTGACCGCCTGCCGTCGCTCGCGCGGTGACCTGCAATTTCTGCGCATTGAGCTGGGCATTGAGGAAGAACACGCGGAAGATGCCATCGGTGCCAACCGTCGCCGTGCCCAACGTGGTACCGGCGGATGTCACGGTAATCAAGGTACCGACGGTGCCCTGGCCGGTCAGCAGGAAGCCGTCGTCGCTGATCGCCAGGTTGCTTGGGGCCGCGACTTCGTTGCCGGTCGGGCCTTGCAGCTGTACTTCGGTGGAGGCGTTGCCGGCCGGGTCGATCACGACCACGTCGACCGTTTCGCCCGTGCTCAGGGGCGGGTCGACCGGGATCACGAAGGTGCCGTCCGGGCCTGCCGTTTCACTGCCGCGCTCGGAGCCATCAGGATTGCGGATGACCACCGTGCTGCCAGGTTCGGCTGTGCCGCCGACCGTGGTGCCATCGGGGCTCACGCTGACATCGGTAGCTGGCAGCGGATCGGTGTTGTCCGGTGCTGTCACGCTGATCGGCGCCGACGCATTGCCAGTCGGATCGGTGACCACGACGGTGACCGTCTCTCCATTGTTCTGCGGGGTGGGCAGCGTCACGCTGAAGCCGCCGTCGGCGTCTACTGGGACAGTGACTTGGCCCCCGGCACTGTCGCGTACCGTGACGGTCTGGGCGCCAGGTGCGTTGCCGGTGACGGTGGTGCCGTCTTCGCTGACCACAACGCCAGTGGGTTGCGCAGGTGGGGTGATGTCCGGCGCGGTGACCTGACCGGGCAACGAAACGTTGCCGGCACCGTCGATCAGCACGACGTCCAGCACTTGCCCATCGAGCTGCGCAGGTGACACGGGGACGATGAAATTGCCGCCCTCAGGCACCACGACGCTGCCCAGCACGGTGCCGTCAGCGGCACGTACTTCTGCCGTGGCGCCAGGTTCGCCAACGCCCTGGATGGCAGTGCCGCCCGGGGTGATGACCAGACCCGTGGCGGTTGACGGTGGAGTGCTGTCGTCAGCCGTGAGCGTGGTTGGAGGTGACAGGTTGCCCTGTGCGTCGATGAGGATTACCGACAGCACTTCACCATTGGTTTGTGCAGGGGTGAGAGGGACTTCGAAGTTGCCATCGACCCCTACTTCGACGCTGCCCAGCACATTGCCGGCGACATCGCGGACCTCGACAGTGGTCCCGGCCTCACCTCGGCCGCTCAGTACATTCCCTGCGCCATTGAGCGTGAGGCCAACAGCCGCCACAGGCGGTTCGAGGTCAGGCGCCGTCAAGGTGCCAGGAACGGAGGCGTTGCCGGCGGGGTCGGTTTGGGTGATTGATAGCGCCTGGCCACCGAGTTGCGCCGGTACCAGGGTAACGCTGAAGTTGCCGTCGGCTTGGACCTCGGCAGTGCCCAGCACGATGCCGGCGACGCCGGTCACCGTGACTTGTGCGCCGGGCTCGCCCGTGCCCGTGACGACGGTGCCATCAGCGGACACCAGCAGGGTGCCGGGGATGGCCGGCGGTTCATTGTCTGGTGCAGTCAGGTCGACGGCCTGGGACAGGTTGCCGGCGGCATCGCGCTGTTCGACGCTCAGCACCTGGCCATTGGTCTGCGCGGGGTCGAGCGTGACCGAGAATGCGCCGTTGTCGCCTACTTGGGCAAAGCCCAATACGGCGCCGTTCGGGCCGCGCACGGTCACCGTGGCGCCGGCTTCGCCAGTGCCGCTCACCACGCTGCCTGCGCCGTTGATGACGGCGTCGGCGACCAGTTGGGGTGGCGTGGTATCCGGCGCAGTGAAGGGTACCGGGCCTGCGCTGTTGCCCAGGTTGTCGGTGGCTTCCACGCTCAAGTTTTCGCCGTTGCGCTGGGCAGCGGACAGGGTGACGTCGAAGCGTCCGTCGGCGCCCACGGTTGCGCTGCCCAGCACAGCGCCGTCTGCGTCGCGTACGGTAATGATCGAGCCGACCTGACCTACACCGGTCAGATGGATACCCGCGGTGTCGATAGCCAACGCGGAAGGCTGCAACGGGCCGTCCAGATCGGGCGCCGTGACGGTGGCGCTCGAGGTATTGCCTGCGCCATCGCGCACGGTGACTTCCAGGGTCTGACCATCGGTCTGCGGCGGCGTCAGTTGCACGCTGATGACGCCGTTGGCACCGATCTGAGCCGTGCCGAGCACGTTGCCATCGGCATCGGTGACCTGCACCGTGGCCCCTGCCTCGCCACGTCCGGTCAACACGCTGCCGTTGGTGCTCAACTGCAGATCGGTAGGTTCATTGGGGGCCGTGATGTCGGGAGCGACGATTTGCACGGGCAACGAAGGGGTGCCGTCGCCATCGATGGCGACCACATCCAGGGTTTCACCGTTGGCCTGGGCCGGTGTGAGGCCCACGGTGAAGCTGCCGTCAGGGTTGGCCTGAACGGTGCCGATGACATTGCCCTGCGTATCGCGCACTTCCACCTGGCTGTTGCCAGGGGCTGTGCCGCTGACCGAGGTGCCGTCGCCAGCCACCACGATGTCGGTCGGGCTAGCCGGTACGGGGGCTTGCGAAACGGTGACGTCTATCGCCGTGGAGACATTGCCGGCTGCATCGGTCTGCACCAGCGTGATGGCCTGGCCGGCCACCAACGGCGCATCGAGGTTGACGACGAAGGTGCCGTTGGCCGCGACGGTGCCCGTGCCGATGACCAGGCCCTCGTCATTGCGCACCTGCACGGTGGCGCCCGGCTCGCCCCTGCCTGCAACGGCAAGGCTTCCCGCACCTGCCTGCACGTTGCTGACCGGTACCGGCGGCGTGATGTCGGGGGCGACATAGCCTAGCGGCACCGAGCTGTTGCCTGCGGCGTCGGTGACGGTCACGGACAGGGCCTGACCGTTGGCCTGGGGCGGGTCGAGTGTGAGGGTAAAGGTGCCGCCGGGCTGGGCGATGGCGCTGCCGATCAGGGTGCCGGCGGCGTCGCGCACTTCAACGCGCGCGCCGGCCTCGGCCGTACCGCTCAAGGTCACGCCGTTTTCCAGCGCCAGGTTGGCCGGTTGCAACGGCGCCACCTGGTCAGGGGCGGCCAGCGAGCTTGGCACGGAGATGTTGCCCGCTGCATCGGTGAGGGTGACCTGGAGCGCCGAGCCGTCGATCACCGGCGTCTGCAACTGCACCACGAAGCTGCCGTCGGCTTGTACTGTGCCGGATGCCAGCAGTTGGCCCTGGTCGTTGCGCACTTGGACAGTGGTGCCGGCTTCGCCGCGCCCGGAAACAGTGGCGCCATTGGCGCTGATCACCAGGTCGGTGGCAGGTTGCGGCGGCGTGGTGTCGCCGCCGTTGTCGATCACAGGCGCAGTGACCGAGCCCGGCAATGAGGCATTGCCGGCGGCGTCGGTAGCATTGACCTGCAGCTGCTCGCCGGCCACTTGTGGCGGATTCAGGGTGATGCTGAAGACACCGGTCGCACCCACTACGGCCGAACCCAGCACAGTGACCCCATCAGCGGCCAGCACGCGTACGGTACTGCCAGCTTCGGCGCGCCCCGTGACGATGCTGCCGTCGCCATTGACTTGCAGCTCGCCGGGGATGGCCGGTGGCGTGATGTCCGGCGCCGTCACCTGCACAGGCAGGGAGGCATTTGCGGCGCCATCGATGGCCACCACGTCGAGCAATTCGCCGTTCGCCTGAGCCGGGTTGAGCACGACGGTGAATGTGCCACCGGCGCCTACCACCACACTGCCGACTACGTTGCCATCGGCATCGCGTACCTGCACCTGGCTGCCTGCCGGGGCCGTGCCGCTGATGCTGGTGCCGTCCTCGGCCACCACCAGATCGCTCGGGCTGGCCGGGGCCGGAACCAGAGGAACGTCGAACAGCAGCGGTTCGGACCCATTGCCGCTTGGGTCGGTCTGCACGAGGCTCAGGCGTGCGCCGGGCTGGGCAGGTGGGTTGAGTTCGAGCAGGAAGGTCCCGTTGCCACTCACGATGCCGCTGCCGATTACGCTACCGTTCGCATCGCGCACTTCTACGCGCGCGCCCGCTTCGCCTCGACCGGCCACGGTCAGGCCGGCGTTACCCACCACCACGTTGCTTACCGAAGCCGGCGGCGTGATGTCCGGCGCTTCGAACTGCAGCGGGGTCGAGGTGTTGCCGGCGGCATCTACCAGGCGTACATCGAGTGCTTCGCCGTTGGCCTGCGCGGGTGCCAGGGTGATACTGAAGTTGCCGTTTGCATCGACCAGGCCGGTGCCGATCACGGCCCCATCCGCGGTGCGTACCTGCACCGTTGCGCCAGGCTCGCCGCGACCGGTCAGCGTGACGCCGCCTTCAAGGGCAAGCGCGGTTGGTTGGGCAGGCGCCAGCAGGTCGGGGCTGACCACGGTGGCTGGGGTGGAGGCGTTGCCGGCGGCATCGGTGAGCACGACTTGCAGGGTGCTGCCGTCCTTGACCGCAGGGTCCAGCGTGACCTGGAAGGTGCCGTCGGCATTGACGGTGCCGCTGGCCAACAGGTTGCCTTGTCCATCGCGTACCTGCACGGTGGCGCCAGCCTCGCCGCGCCCATTCAGTTGCGCGCCGGCAAGGTTGATGGCCAGGCCCGTGGCAGGTGCAGGCGGCGTGTTGTCCACGGCGTCGATGTCGGGCGCTGTGACATTGCCCCCAGCAGAGGTGTTGCCCGCCGCGTCGGTGGCCGTGACCTGCAAGACCTCGCCGTCGACCTGCGGCGGGTTCAGCGTGATGCTGAAGCTGCCGGTGGCGCCGACCACTGCACTGCCCAACACCGTGGTGCCATCGGCTGCCAGCACGCGCACAGTGCTGCCAGGCTCGCCACGTCCGCTGAGTACCGTGCCGTCGGCATTGACGGCCAGTTCGCTTGGCGTTGCAGGTGCAGTGATGTCCGGGGCGATGATCTGGGTGGGCAGGGAAGAAAGCCCTGCACCGTCGATCGCGACCACATCGAGCAGTTCGCCGTTGGCCTGCGCGGGTGCCAATTCGACCGAGAAGCTGCCGTCAGGGCCTGCGACTGCGCTGCCCAGCAACGCACCGTCCGCGCCGCGCACTTCTACCCGAGTACCTGCCGGGGCGGTACCGGTCAGGGCGGTACCGTCTTCTGACAGTGCCAGTTCAGCAGGGCTGGCGGGCGGATTGGTCGCTGGCACCGCGAATGTCACGGCGATCGAAGCATTGCCGCTGGGGTCCACCTGGATCAGGCTCAGTTGCTCACCGGGCTGCGCGGCAGGGTCGAGATTGACCAGGAAAGTGCCGTTGGCGGTAACCACGCCGCGACCCAGCAGGTTGCCATCGATGTCACGCACTTCAACCGTGGCACCGGCTTCGCCACGGCCACTGAGTGCGGTACCCCCTGGGCCGACCAGAAGGTTGGTCACGCCTTCGGGTGGCGTGATGTCCGGGGCGTTGAACTGCAACGGCTCAGACGTGTTATCCGCTGCGTCGACCAGGCGTACGTCCAATGCCTGGCCGTTGGCCTGGGCAGGGGAGAGGGTGACTGTGAACAGGCCGTCGTCGCCAACAATTGCCGAGCCGATCAGGGTACCGGCTGCGGTACGGACCTGCACGGTCGCACCTGCTTCACCGCGGCCAGTCAGGGTCACGCCGCCAGCCAACGCCAGTTCGGTTGGCTGTACCGGGGCGATCAAGTCAGGGGAAGTAACGGTCGCGGCCTCGGACACATTGCCAGCGGCATCGGTGAGCGTGACCTGCAGGTCGCTACCGTCCTTGACGGCGGGGTCCAGGTTGACAGTAAAGGTGCCATCGGCGGCCACGGTACCGGTTGCAATCAGGTCACCGGCCGCATTGCGCACTTGGACCGTGGCTCCGGCTTCACCGCGACCACTCAACTGGGTACCCGCCACACCCACTACCAGGTTGGAAGCCGCTTCAGGCGGAGTCGTATCGCCGCCGCCGTCAATGTCCGGCGCGGTGACCGAACTGGCCTGGGATGCATTGCCCGATGGATCGGTGGCAGTGGCTTGCAGCACTTCGCCGTCCACTTGGGCAGGGTTCAAGGTAATGCTGAACACGCCGGTGGCGCCGGCGACCGCCGAGCCCAGCTCGGTGCCGTCAGCGGCCAGAATGCGCACGGTGCTGCCCGGCTCGGCGCGGCCCGTGACCACGGTGCCGTCGGCACTCACCGCCAGCTCTGCGGGAGCGGCGGGAGCCGTGATATCGGGGGCGGTGACCTGGGCGGGCAGTGACGATACACCGTCGGCGATGGCCACCACATCCAGCAGTTCGCCGTTGGCCTGGGCCGGGTTCAGATCGATGCTGAAGCTGCCGTCGGCATTGGCGATGGCGCTGCCGACCAACGCACCGCTGGCATCGCGCACTTCGACGCGCGAGCCTGCCGGGGCAGTACCGGTAAGCACGGTGCCGTCGGCGTTTACCGCCAGGTTGGCTGGGCTTTCCAGGGCTGGGGTCAGGGGCACTTCGTAGTCGACGGCGGGCGAGGCGTTGCCGCTAGGGTCTGTCTGCACCAGGCTCAGTTGCTCGCCGGGTTGCACGGCGGGGTCGAGGTTGACCAGGAAGGTGCCGTTGGCAGTGACCACGGCGCTGCCCAGCAGGGTCCCGTTCGCATCGCGCACCTCCACCGTTGCACCTGGCTCGCCTCGGCCCCCGATGACGGTACCGCCAGGGCCGACCAGCACATTGGTGACCGCTTCTGGCGGAGTGATGTCAGGGGCGTCGAACTGCAAGGGCGTCGAGGCATTGCCTGCCGCATCGACCAGGCGTACGTCCAGTGCCTGGCCGTTGGCCTGGGCAGGGGAGAGGGTGATGCTGAAGGCGCCGTCTGCGCCCACGGTGCCTATGCCGATCACGGTGCCGGCGGCATCGCGCACTTGCACGGTAGCACCCGGCTCACCGCGGCCGGTGAAGGTAACGCCATCGGCCAAGGCAAGGTCGGTGGGTTGCGCAGGCCCTACGAGGTCTGGCGATGCCACGCTGGCGGCTGGCGAAGTGTTGCCTGCCGCGTCGGTCAGGGTGACTTGGAGGCTGCTGCCGTCCTTGACGGCGGGGTCCAGGCTGACGGTGAAGGTGCCATCGGCACCAACGGTGCCCGTGGCGAGCAGGTTGCCTGCGGCGTCGCGCACTTGCACGGTGGTACCGGCTTCGCCGCGGCCAGTCAGTTGACTGCCTGCTAGCCCGATGACCAGGTCCACGGGCGCGTCTGGCGGTGTGACGTCACCACCGCCATCGATGTCCGGTGCTGTGACTGCACTGGCTTGGGATACGTTGCCCGCCGCATCGGTGGCAGTGGCTTGCAGTACTTCGCCATCCACTTGGGCAGGGTTCAGGGTGATGCTGAACACGCCGGTGGCGCCGACGACCGCCGAGCCCAGCTCGGTGCCGTCAGCGGCCAGAATGCGCACGGTGCTGCCCGGCTCGGCGCGGCCCGTGACCACGGTTCCGTCGGCACTCACCGCCAGCTCTGCGGGAGCGGCGGGGGCCGTAATATCGGGGGCGGTGACCTGGGCGGGCAGTGACGATACACCGTCGGCGATGGCCACCACATCCAGCAGTTCGCCATTGGCCTGGGCCGGGTTCAGGTCGATGCTGAAGCTGCCGTCGGCATTGGCGATGGCGCTGCCGACCAACGCACCGCTGGCATCGCGCACTTCGACGCGCGAGCCTGCCGGGGCAGTACCGGTAAGCACGGTGCCGTCGGCGTTTACCGCCAGGTTGGCTGGGCTTTCCAGGGCTGGGGTCAGGGGCACTTCGTAGTCGACGGCGGGCGAGGCGTTGCCGCTAGGGTCTGTCTGCACCAGGCTCAGTTGCTCGCCGGATTGCACGGCGGGGTCGAGGTTGACCAGGAAGGTGCCGTTGGCAGTGACCACGGCGCTGCCCAGCAGGGTCCCGTTCGCATCGCGCACCTCCACCGTTGCACCTGGCTCGCCTCGGCCACCGATGACGGTACCGCCGGGGCCGACCAGCACATTGGTGACCGCTTCTGGCGGAGTGATGTCAGGGGCGTCGAACTGCAAGGGCGCCGAGGCGTTGCCTGCCGCATCGACCAGGCGTACGTCCAGTGCCTGGCCGTTGGCCTGGGCAGGGGAGAGAGTAATGCTGAAGGCGCCGTCTGCGCCCACGGTGCCTGTGCCGATCACGGTGCCGGCGGCATCGCGCACTTGCACGGTAGCACCCGGCTCACCGCGGCCGGTGAAGGTGACGCCATCGGCCAGGGCCAGGTCAGTGGGTTGGGCAGGCCCTACGAGGTCTGGCGACGCCACGCTGGCGGCTGGCGATGTGTTGCCTGCCGCGTCGGTCAGGGTGACTTGGAGGCTGCTGCCGTCCTTGACGGCGGGGTCCAGGCTGACGGTGAAGGTCCCATCGGCACCGACGGTGCCTGTGGCGAGCAGGTTGCCTGCCGCGTCGCGCACTTGCACGGTGGTGCCGGCTTCGCCGCGGCCAGTCAGTTGACTGCCTGCTAGCCCGATGACCAGGTCCACGGGCGCGTCTGGCGGTGTGACGTCACCACCGCCATCGATGTCCGGTGCTGTGACTGCACTGGCTTGGGATACGTTGCCCGCCGCATCGGTGGCAGTGGCTTGCAGCACTTCGCCGTCCACTTGGGCAGGGTTCAAGGTAATGCTGAACACGCCGGTGGCGCCGACCACCGCCGAGCCCAGCTCGGTGCCGTCAGCGGCCAGAATGCGCACGGTGCTGCCCGGCTCGGCGCGGCCCGTGACCACGGTGCCGTCGGCACTCACCGCCAGCTCTGCGGGAGCGGCGGGAGCCGTGATATCGGGGGCGGTGACCTGGGCGGGCAGTGACGATACACCGTCGGCGATGGCCACCACATCCAGCAGTTCGCCGTTGGCCTGGGCCGGGTTCAGGTCGATGCTGAAGCTGCCGTCGGCATTGGCGATGGTGCTGCCGACCAACGCACCGCTGGCATCGCGCACTTCGACGCGTGAGCCTGCCGGGGCAGTACCGGTAAGCACGGTGCCGTCGGCGTTTACCGCCAGGTTGGCTGGGCTTTCCAGGGCTGGGGTCAGGGGCACTTCGTAGTCGACGGCGGGCGAGGCGTTGCCGCTAGGGTCTGTCTGCACCAGGCTCAGTTGCTCGCCGGGTTGCACGGCGGGGTCGAGGTTGACCAGGAAGGTGCCATTGGCAGTGACCACCGCGCTGCCCAGCAGGGTCCCGCTCGCATCGCGCACCTCCACCGTTGCACCTGGCTCGCCTCGGCCCCCGATGACGGTACCGCCAGGGCCGACCAGCACATTGGTGACCGCCTCTGGCGGGGTGATGTCAGGGGCGTCGAACTGCAAGGGCGCCGAGGCATTGCCTGCCGCATCGACCAGGCGTACGTCCAGTGCCTGGCCGTTGGCCTGGGCAGGGGAGAGAGTGATGCTGAAGGCGCCGTCTGCGCCCACGGTGCCTGTGCCGATCACGGCGCCGGCGGCATCGCGCACTTGCACGGTAGCGCCTGGCTCACCGCGGCCGGTGAAGGTGACGCCATCGGTCAGGGCGAGGTCGGTGGGTTGCGCAGGCCCCACGAGGTCTGGCGATGCCACGCTGGCGGCTGGCGAAGTGTTGCCTGCCGCGTCGGTCAGGGTGACTTGGAGGCTGCTGCCGTCCTTGACGGCGGGGTCCAGGCTGACGGTGAAGGTGCCATCGGCACCAACGGTGCCTGTGGCGAGCAGGTTGCCTGCCGCGTCGCGCACTTGCACGGTGGTGCCGGCTTCGCCGCGGCCGCTCAACTGTGTGCCGGCTAGGCCGACCACTAGGTCCACAGGTGCATCCGGCGGTGTGGTGTCACCGCCATCGACCAAGGGCGCGGTGATGTTGGCTGCCGGCGACGTATTGCCTGCTGCGTCGGTAGCGCTCACCGCCAGGGCCTGGCCAGTGGTCTGCGGGGGTTGCAGCGTGATGCTGAACAGGCCGTCGGCGCCCGCGATGGCGGTGCCCAGCAACGCACCGCCAGGGCCGCGTACCGAAACGGTAGACCCAGGTTCGGCCCGCCCGGTCAGGGTGGCCCCTTGGGCATCGACGGCCAGGTTGGTCGGTGCGAGCGGCGCTGTGAGGTCTGGCGCAACGACGGCACCCGGTGCAGAGACGTTGCCAGCGGCGTCGGTCAGGGTGACTTGCAGGTTCTGGCTATCAAGCTGCGCCGGTGTGAGCACCACCTCGAAGGCTCCATTGGCCCCCACCACGCCGCTGCCGATCACATTGCCGGCAGGGTCGCGAACGTTGACCGTGGTGCCGGGTTCGCCGCGGCCCGACAGGCGCGTGCCATCAGCGGAGACAACGAGCGCCACGGGCGCATCAGGAGCGGTGGTGTCGGTGCCATCGACCACTGGAGCCACAATACCAGCTGCGGCGGACGTGTTGCCCGCTGCATCCTCGGCCGTGACCTGCAACGCCTGGCCCGCTGTCTGTGCCGGTTGCAGGGTAATGCTGAACAAGCCGTCCGCCCCAGCCGTGGCCGAGCCCAGCAGCACGCCGTCAGCCCCTCTGACCGACACCGTGGAACCGGGCTCGGCGCGGCCTGTGAGCGTTGTACCCTGAGCGTCGATGGCAAGTTCGGTCGGCGCCAGCGGAGCGGTCGCATCCGGCGCGGTCACGGTGCCCGGTGCAGACACATTGCCGGCTGCATCGGTCAAGGTCACCTGCAGGTTTTCGTTGTTGATCTGGGGGGCGTTGAGCGCTATATCGAAGCTGCCATCGGCCCCGACCGTACCGGTACCGAGCAGGTTGCCAGCGGCATCACGAATGTTCACGATCGCACCCGCTTCACCGCGCCCCGACAGGCGCAGGCCATCCGGGGAAACCAGCAGGTCGATGGGGGTTGCCGGTGCCGTGGTGTCAGGTACTGCACCGCCACCACCGCCACCACCGCCGCCGCCGCTACCGCCGCCCAGCGCCGCCGCGCCGCCGCCCACGCCGAGCAATCCCAAGCCTGCGATGGCCCACGTCGGCATCGCGTCGCCCGCCGTACCGATGCCTGCAACCAGTTCGTCCAGAGAAGCCACTTCGTTGAAGGTGAAGCCGGTGAAAGCCTGAGCATTGTATTCGGCTTGCCAGAGGGTGCCGTCTTCGCCGACGAACACCATGTCGCTGCCGACGCCTGCCTGGTTCACCGCGAAGAAATTACCGATGGTGACCTTTTCGCCGGACTTGAGCGTGACGATCAAATCCTGCCCGCGTTGCGTGACGGTGGCGACCTGGTCGGGCGCGACGGGCATCTGCACGACGCCTGGGCCATTGAGAGTGATATTGCCCCAGGCATTCTGGGTGGCGACGGCGGACTGCTTATCGGCGACGACGATGTTTTCCATGAAGTGCTCCCTGCTGGTCGACTGATCCCCCCGGCCAGAATGCGGCCGGCATTGCTGCACCAGGTCCTCTGGAACGCGATGCGGCAGCCTCGACCGGTCAGTCGAGGCGTGGGCGTTTAGGAGATATAGCAGCCGTGTTCAGACCAACCAGAGGCTTTCTGGGTTAATCCTTTTGTGAGGCATCCCTAGCGAATGCCCAGCCGCCGGGCCAAGCGGCTGAGGTTCGCGCGGTCGAGTTCGAGCACTCTTGCGGTGGCTGCCCAGTTGCCCTGATGTTGATCCAGGCAGGCCTGAATCAACTGGCGTTGGTAGGTGTCCAGCGCTTGGCGCAGGCCTCCAGCACCCAGTTCCGGCACCGCCGTTTCATGGGCGGGGGCGAGCTGTGCAGGCAGCGAAGCAAGTGGCTGAAGATCCAGGTCGGCAGCGGTCAAGGACAAAATCCTGGGACGTACCGTTTGTCGGCCCAACGCCTTGAGCGCCGAGCGGCCGATCAGATGCTCCAGTTCACGCACGTTGCCCGGCCAGTCGTAGGACAGAAGTGCAGCCTGGGTGTCCGCGTCCAGACGTAGGCTGCTCAAGCCCAGGCGTGAGCGATTCTGTTCGAGGAAGTAGCCCGCCAGAAGTAGCACGTCGCGTGCTCGTTCCCGCAGAGGGGGGACATGCAGGGGATATACGCTCAGGCGGTGGTAGAAATCGGCACGCAATCGCCCGCTGCGCACCTCGGCGGCCAGATCGCGGTTGGTGGCGGCGATCAGGCGCACGTCGACGTGGTGTTCGCGGTCCGAGCCCAGCCGCTGCAACTGCCCGCTTTGCAACACGCGCAGCAGCTTGGCTTGTACGGCTAGCGGCAACTCGCCTACCTCGTCGAGAAACAGCGTGCCCCCATTGGCCAGTTCGAACTTGCCTCGGCGCTCTGCATGGGCGCCGGTGAAGGCTCCGCGCACGTGGCCGAACAGCTCGCTTTCCACCAGCGTGTCGGGCAGCGCTGCGCAGTTCAGGCTGATCAACGGCTTGTGGGCGCGGCTGCTCGCCTGGTGCAGGGCTTGGGCTACCAACTCTTTGCCCACCCCGGTCTCGCCGGTGATCAGCACGGTGAGGTCGCTGCTGCCCACCAATCGGATTTCCTCCAGCATGCGCTTGTGGGCCGGGCTCTGGCCGATCAGCTCTCGGTCCTGACCACTGGCCTGGCGATACACCTCTGCTCGCTGATGCTCGTTTTCTGCGCGCAGGGCCAGGCGTTCGATCCGCTCGGCCACGGTCACGGTGGCAGCGGCCAGGCTGGCAAAGGCTTGCAAGGCGTCGAGCTCCAGGCTCTGAAACTGGCCGGGCGTCAGGGCATCGAGGGTGACCAGCCCCCACGGGCGCTCATCGACCATCAAGGGGCAACCCATGCAGTCGTGAACCTCAAGGTCCACGTCCGGCGTATTGACCAGGCCATCGTAGGGGTCCGGCAGCTCGGAGTCGCTGGCAAAGCGGGTAGGGGAGGGGCTGCTCAACAGAATCTGAAAACGTGGGTGCTCACTGACCTTGAAGCGACGGCCAACGGTATCTGGGCTCAGGCCGTCCACGGCCAAGGGCACTAGCCATTGGCCATCGAGCCGGAGCAAGGCGGCAGCGTCACAGGGCAGCAGACTGCGCATGGCTTGCAGTAAACGGCGATAGCGCTCCTGATCGGGCAGGTCGCGGGACAGGTCGCTGACCAGTGGCAGCAAGGCGGTAAGCAATGGCTTGGCAGTCATAGGGACTCCTGTGTGTCTAATTGACTATAAGCCATCGTGTGTCATTTCGACATGCTAGGGCTTGAAGGCCCCGAATTTGCAGGGCCCAGGACTTGGCACGAATGGTGAAATGACCCAGGCATCATTCGAAGCCCATGGCTCAGGAGTTGCTGCAATGCTCAATGCCGAACAACGTGCGATCATCAAGGCCACCGTTCCATTGCTGGAAACCGGCGGCGAGACACTGACCACTCATTTCTACCAAATGATGCTCAACGAGTACCCCGAGGTACGTCCACTGTTCAACCAGGCGCACCAGGCCAGCGGTGACCAGCCGCGTGCCTTGGCCAATGGCGTGCTGATGTATGCCCGTCATATCGACCAGCTCGAACAGTTGGGCGGTCTGGTGGGCCAGATCATCAACAAGCATGTGGCGTTGCAGATCCTGCCCGAGCATTACCCGATCGTTGGCCGCTGCTTGTTGCGGGCCATTGAGGAAGTGTTGGGCAAGGACATTGCCACGGCCGAGGTGATCGACGCCTGGGGCGCAGCCTACGGCCAGTTGGCAGACATTCTCATCAATGCTGAAGAAAGCCTATACAAGCAAAAAGAAGAGGCCGACGGCGGATGGCGAGGGACCCGCGAGTTCCGACTGGCACGGCGAGTGGAGGAAAGCCGCGAAATCGTCTCTTTCTACTTCACCCCAGTGGACGGCAAGCCAGTGCTCAAGGCCGAACCTGGGCAGTACATCGGCCTGAGGCTGATGATCGATGGTGTAGAGCATCGTCGCAACTATTCGCTTTCCGCGTTGTGCGACGGTGGTGAATATCGGATCAGCGTCAAACGCGAATCGGGTGGCACGGTCTCCAACTACCTGCATGACCACCTGATGGTAGGTGACACCCTCCACTTGTTCCCACCAGCCGGTGATTTCACACTGGCCGCCAGTGACAAGCCGTTGGTGCTGATCAGCGGGGGCGTGGGCATAACGCCTACCCTGGCCATGCTAGAGGCGGCCTTGCCGACCGGCCGGCCGGTGCACTTCATTCACTGCGCGCGCAACGGGCAGGTGCATGCGTTTCGCGAGTGGCTCGACACCCAGGCAGCGCAGCACCCGCAACTCAAGCGTTTCTACTGCTACGCCGAAGCGGATGATGCCGCCCACGCCAATGCCGTGGGCTTGCTGGACCAGCATCTGCTGGGCGAGTGGCTCCCTCGTGAACGCGACGTGGACGTCTACTTCCTCGGGCCGAAGCCCTTCATGGCCGCGGTCAAACGCCAGCTTCTGGCCCTGGGCGTACCCGAGCGGCAGACCCGCTACGAGTTCTTCGGGCCGGCCGCGGCGCTGGTGTAAGCGTTTTAACGCCTAGTGACTATATATAAAGAAGCGTAACGGCTACGCGATGGTCGGCCGTCATCAGGGGCTGCAAAGCAGCCCCTCGCCGTGCTCACGAAATCCGTCAGGGCAATGCTTGAGTCCTGCGTTAATCCTGCATTAACCCAGCTGCCATTCACTCCTGCTGAACGAGAAGCAGGCGGCAACTGCGGCCTGTCCGGTAGCTTCACTTTTTGCTGCCCCTCGTTGAACCGTCCTGCCAACGCCCGGTCAGAGCCACACCCCATTGTCGCCTGGAATATGTATCCATGAAGGCGAAGCGCCCAGGCAACCGGCGTCTGTGTAGAATTGCGCCAGGCTGGCGGACTACGCTGCGACTATCCATCCAAGGAACCGGCAATGAATGATCAAACATCGCGCCTGAATCGGGAACGGCGCTTTCTGGTACTGTTGGGCCTGATCTGCGTTTCGCTGATCGGTGGCGCCCTTTACATGCAGGTGGTGCTGGGCGAGGCGCCATGCCCGTTGTGCATTCTTCAGCGCTATGCGCTCCTGTGCATCGCCGTCTTCGCATTCCTGGCCGCAGCCATGCCCGGGCGACGCAGCCTGACCTTCTTCGAGGCACTGGTCGTGGTCAGCGCCATTGGCGGAATCATTGCAGCCGGCAACCATGTGTATATACTCGCCAACCCCATGGTCAGTTGTGGCATCGATACGCTGCAGCCCATCGTCGATGACTTGCCCTTGGCCAAGGTCTGGCCGCTGGCGTTTCAGGTGGACGGTTTCTGCAGCACGCCTTACCCACCGGTGCTGGGCCTTTCACTGGCGCAATGGGCGTTGATCGCCTTCGTCCTGACGGCGTTGCTGGTGCCACTAGGCATCTACCGCAACCGTCGCCGTCCTTAGACAAAAGTCCCTGAATACGACAAGGTTTTCGCGGGCTTCATCGAGGTACGAAAACCCCTGGTAAATTGATCCAGATCAAGCTGTAGCCCTTGCTGGATGCGGGTTGCAGGACTATAGCCAGGGGTGCGACAAAGTGTCGCGAAGTTGAATTTTTCGGCGCTATTGTTACAGAACCTGTAAAGGACTGTTGCTCAATAAGTCATAGTCAAGGGTTGGCGACCTATCTACAATCGCCCCCAATTTCCGTTCGGCACTGCTTGCAAGTCGCAGGATTGAAGGAAGCCCCAGCGCTCCTTTTTGCTGACTTCGTCAAGTTTCGCCCAACGGCGATACCGGGCGGACCCCCCTCCGCGTTTTCCGCACCAAATGGAATTGGTCTGCTATACAGGCCTTTGCCTACAAAACCAAAAGCACCGCTAACTCGCTTGAAGCCAAGGTCCTGCAGTCGGGCCCAGGCAGGAGCGGGTACGGGCGCGCAATGCCTCACTTGGTTGGACGAAGTGTTGGCTACCAAACACCAATTGCATTGAAGCAAGCTGATCTAGAGGTCGTGAGATGAGTAAAAAGCGTTACCCCAGACTGTTTGGCATATTGCCCTTTTTAGGCATGCTTTTACTCAGTGGGTGCAACTGGACCCTGCTCGACCCGAAGGGACAGGTCGGCATTGAGCAAAAGAACCTGATCCTGATCGCAATCGGCCTGATGCTGCTGGTCGTCGTGCCAGTCATCATCATGACCGTGGTGTTCGCCTGGAAGTATCGCGCTTCCAACAAGGCAGCCACCTACACCCCGGACTGGTCGCACTCGACCAAGATCGAGGCTGCGGTGTGGATCATCCCGATCCTGATCATCATCGTGCTGGGTTACGTGACCTACAAGTCCACCCACAAGCTCGACCCGTACCGTCCTCTGGATTCCGACGTGAAGCCCGTGCAGATCGACGTCGTCGCGCTAGACTGGAAGTGGCTGTTCATCTACCCGGAACAAGGTATCGCCACGGTCAACAAGATCGTCTTCCCGGCCAATACCCCGGTCAACTTCCGCGTCACTTCCGACGCCGTGATGAACTCGTTCTTCATCCCGGGCCTGGGTGGCCAGATCTATGCCATGGCGGGCATGACCACCAAGCTGCACCTGATCGCCAACGAAAACGGCGTGTTTGACGGTATCAGCGCCAACTACAGCGGTGCTGGCTTCACCGGCATGAAATTCAAGGCTACTGCCACGTCCCAGGAAGACTTCGAGAAGTGGGTCGCCGAAGTCAAGCAGTCGCCGAAGAAGCTGGACAAGGCCGAATACGAAGCCTTGGCCAAACCAAGCGAAAACAACCCAGTCACGCTGTATAGCGAGGCCTCGCCTGACCAGTTCCAGCTGATCGTCGACAAGTACGAAGGCATGAACCGCGGTCGTTCGAGCCACGAAGAAGCTGGCAGCAAAGACCTGGCCACTACCAAGGGTGTGGAATCGAGTATGCAACCAGCTGCCGGTGCAGAGGAGTAAGAGATGTTCGGTAAATTAAGCCTGGAGGCGATACCCTATCACGAGCCGATAGTCATGGTGACACTCGCCATAATCGCGCTCGGTGGTATCGCTGTCGTTGGTGCAATCACCTACTTCCGCAAGTGGTCCTACTTGTGGACCGAGTGGTTGACGACCGTCGACCACAAGAAAATCGGGGTGATGTACATCATCGTCGCGATGGTCATGCTGCTGCGCGGCTTTGCCGACGCCATCATGATGCGGACCCAGCTGGCTGTTGCCACCGGTGGTTCCGAAGGCTACCTGCCGCCTGAACACTATGACCAGATCTTCACCGCCCACGGTGTGATCATGATCATCTTCATGGCGATGCCATTCTTCACCGGCCTGATGAACCTTGCGGTTCCTCTGCAGATCGGTGCACGTGACGTGGCCTTCCCGTTCCTGAACTCCCTGAGCTTCTACCTGCTGCTGGCAGGCGTGCTGCTGGTGAACATCTCGCTGGGCGTTGGTGAATTCGCCAAGACCGGTTGGGTTGCCTATCCGCCGCTCGCGGGCATTCAGTACAGTCCGGGCGTGGGTGTCGACTACTACATCTGGGCGCTACAGCTCTCAGGATTGGGTACGACACTGACAGGCGTGAACTTCCTCGTCACCGTGATGAAGATGCGCGCACCTGGCATGAAGCTGATGGACATGCCTATCTTCACCTGGACCTGCACCTGGGCAAACGTCCTGATCGTGGCTTCGTTCCCGATCCTGACCGCTGCACTGGCACTGCTGACCGTTGACCGTTATCTGGACTTCCATATCTTCACCAACGAGCTTGGTGGGAACCCGATGATGTACGTCAACCTGTTCTGGGCGTGGGGTCACCCTGAGGTTTACATCCTGATCCTGCCGGCCTTCGGCGTGTTCTCGGAAGTCACCTCCACCTTCGCCGGCAAGCGTCTGTTCGGCCACCACGCGATGATCTACGCATCGGGTGCGATCGCTGTTCTGGGCTTTGCGGTTTGGCTGCACCACTTCTTCACCATGGGTGCCGGCGCCAGCGTCAACACCTTCTTCGGCCTGGCGACGATGCTGATCTCCATCCCGACGGGTGTGAAGCTGTTCAACTGGCTGTTCACCATCTACCAGGGCCGTCTGCGCTTCACCGCGCCGATCCTCTGGACCCTGGGCTTCATGATCACCTTCTCCATCGGTGGCATGACCGGCGTTCTGCTGGCTGTACCGGGTGCTGACTTCGTGCTGCACAATAGCCTGTTCGTGATCGCCCACTTCCATAACGTGATCATCGGTGGTGCGGTATTCGGCTATATCGCCGGCTTCGCCTACTGGTTCCCGAAAGCCTTCGGTTTCACCCTGAACGAGAAGTGGGGCAAGGCTGCCTTCTGGTTCTGGATCTCGGGCTTCTACGTGGCGTTCATGCCGCTGTACGCACTGGGCTTCATGGGTATGACCCGTCGTCTGAACCACTCGGACAACCCACTGTGGGAACCCTACCTGTACGTTGCCGTGGTTGGTGCCGTGCTGATCCTGTTCGGTATCGCCTGCCAGCTGATCCAGCTGTTCGTATCGGTTCGCGATCGTCACCAGAACCTGGACGTGACCGGCGACCCATGGGGCGGCCGTACCCTGGAATGGTCGACTTCCTCGCCACCTCCGTTCTACAACTTCGCCCACATGCCTGAGAAGGTTGGCCTGGATGCCTGGCACGAAGCCAAGGAAGCCGGTGTTGCCTACAAGGTGCCGGGCAAGTACGAAGCGATCCACATGCCGAGCAATACCTCTACCGGTTTGTTCATGGGTCTGTTCCTGACCATCTTCGGCTTCGCTTTCATCTGGCACATCTGGTGGCTGGTCGGCGCAAGCCTGGTTGCAACCATCGCTGTCTTCGTTCGCCACGCTGCGCGTGACGACCAGGGCTACATGGTTCCGGCCGAAGAAGTGGCGCGCATCGAAGGCGAGCGCATGAAAGCGTTGGCCAATGCAGGTGCTCTGCCTGCCGGTGCACGTGTCGAATCGTTTGAGCGGGTGTAATCAATGTCCAGTCAAGTAATGCACGGTGCTCATGGTCACGACCATGGGCACGACGATCACCACCACGACTCGGGCCAGATGACCGTACTGGGCTTCTGGCTGTACCTGATGACCGACTGCATCCTGTTTGCGTCGCTCTTCGCCACCTACGCGGTGCTGTCCGGCAGTTTTGCCGGCGGCCCGTCGGGTCATGACATCTTCCAGCTCGATTTCGTAGCTGTTGAAACGTTGTTCCTGCTGCTGTCCTCGATCACCTTCGGCTTCGCCATGCTGAAGATGTTCGCCGGTAACAAGGCAGGCGTCCTGGGCTGGTTGGCTGTGACCTTCCTGTTCGGTGCAGGCTTCATCGCGATGGAAATCTACGAGTTCCATCACCTGATCGGCGAAGGCTTCGGCCCGAACCGCAGTGGCTTCCTGTCGGGCTTCTTCGCCCTGGTGGGCACCCACGGTCTGCACGTGACGGCTGGTCTGATCTGGATGGCAATCATGATGTACCAGATCAACAAGCACGGCATCACGCCGACCGCCAAGACCCGCATGAGCTGCCTGAGCCTGTTCTGGCACTTCCTGGACGTGGTCTGGATCTGCGTATTCACCGTCGTCTACCTGCTGGGGGTTCTGTAATGGCTAACGCACACGACACTCATCACGAAGGCAGCCACGGCAGCGTCAAGTCGTACATGATCGGTTTCGTCCTGTCGATCATCCTGACCGCGATCCCGTTCGGCCTGGTGATGTTCCCAAGCCTGCCGAAGAACCTGACCGTTCTGGTCGTTGTGGCCATGGCCGTGATCCAGGTGGTGGTACACCTGGTGTACTTCCTGCACATGGACCGCTCGAAAGGGCAACGCAACAACGTATCGACGTTCCTGTTCACCGTCATGGTGATCGCGCTGCTGGTTGGCCTGTCGCTGTGGATCATGTTCAGCATCCACGCCGAAATGCTGGCCAAGTGAGGTAAGACTGCATGTCCGTTAAGCACTTTATCCAAATCACCAAACCGGGGATCATTTTCGGTAACGTGCTTTCCGTGGCAGGCGGTTTCTTCCTTGCCGCGAAGGGCCATGTGGACTTCGCCCTGCTGCTGGCAGTGGTCGTTGGTACTTCCCTGGTGGTGGCGTCCGGTTGTGCATTCAACAACTGCATCGACCGCGACATCGACCAGAAAATGGAGCGCACCAAGAACCGCGTGATGGTACAGGGTGGCATGTCACTGCCCCTCGCGCTGATCTATGCCACCCTGCTTGGGGTGGCGGGTTTCAGCTTGCTCTACGTCCAGGCCAACCCCTTGTCCGCGTACTGCGCACTGATCGGCTTCGTGGTCTATGTGGGCTTCTACAGCCTGTGGCTCAAGCGTAAATCGGTGCACGGCACCTTGGTCGGCAGCCTGTCCGGTGCCATGCCGCCTGTCATTGGCTATTGCGCTGTCAGCAATAACTTCGACCTGGCGGCTGTGACCCTGCTGGTGATGTTCAGCCTTTGGCAGATGCCGCACAGCTTTGCCATCGCCATCTTCCGCTTCAAGGACTACAGTGCCGCAAACATTCCGGTATTGCCGGTGGCGCGCGGCATCCTGGCTGCGAAAAAACAGATCGTGCTGTATGTGCTGGCATTCGTGCTTGCGACCTTGATGCTCACCCTCGGCGGTTACGCCGGCCTCGGCTACATGGCCGTGGCAGCTGCCATGGGCCTTTACTGGCTGTACATGGCATGGGGTGGCTACAAGGCCGAAGATGACAGCAAGTGGGCACGCAAAGTGTTTGGCTTTTCCATCCTTACCGTCATGGCCTTGAGCCTGATGATGGGTGTGGACAGCCAGACGGCTGCTGACGTGCTGATGACCTACGCACGCTGAAACCACGCCTGCTTCACGAAAACCCCGGCCTGTGTGCCGGGTTTTTTTTTGCCTATGCGGGGCCTGTCGCTGGTAAGTCAGGTGACGTGCCCGGTACACAAGTTTTCGTTTTTGGCTTACCAGCATGCGGTTATCCGTGTTCAGCTGGCAAAAAATGCACCTGAATAAATCCAAAAAAACAGTAAATTACCCTTTACAAGCCGTCTCTATCGGCATTATCTTCTGAATCAGGCCGCCCCATGCGGCCAGCGTCGCTCGGACGGTTCCGGGCGCTTACGTTTTCAGAGGAAACCATGGCTAATCCAAGTTTGCCGCGCCGCTTTGCGCGCATCGATCGTCTCCCGCCCTACGTCTTCAACATCACTGCCGAGCTCAAGATGGCTGCCCGCCGCCGTGGCGAGGACATCATCGACCTGAGCATGGGTAACCCCGATGGCGCCACGCCGCCGCATATCGTCGAGAAGCTGGTGCAGGTCGCTCAGCGCGAGGATACCCATGGCTATTCCACATCCCGCGGCATCCCACGCCTGCGTCGCGCCATCTCGAACTGGTACAAGGAGCGCTACGAGGTCGACATAGACCCTGAAGAAGAGGCTATCGTCACCATTGGCTCGAAAGAGGGCCTGGCACACCTGATGCTGGCCACCCTGGATCAAGGCGATACGGTACTGGTGCCCAACCCCAGCTACCCAATTCATATCTACGGCGCTGTGATCGCCGGAGCCCAGGTGCGTTCTGTTCCGCTTGTGCCGGGCGTGGACTTCTTCAACGAGCTTGAGCGGGCCATTCGCGAGTCCATCCCCAAGCCCAAGATGATGATTCTCGGCTTCCCGTCCAACCCGACCGCCCAGTGCGTGGAGCTGGACTTCTTCGAGCGCGTGGTGGCATTGGCCAAGCAATATGGCGTGCTGGTGGTGCACGACCTGGCGTATGCCGACATCGTGTACGACGGCTGGAAAGCGCCGTCTATCATGCAGGTGCCTGGCGCCAAGGACATTGCGGTGGAGTTCTTCACCTTGTCTAAAAGCTACAACATGGCCGGCTGGCGGATCGGCTTCATGGTCGGTAACCCCGAACTGGTCAACGCCCTGGCGCGCATCAAGAGTTACCACGATTACGGTACTTTCACGCCTTTGCAGGTGGCTGCCATCGCAGCGCTGGAAGGGGATCAGCAGTGCGTACGGGATATTGCCGAGCAGTACCGTCAGCGTCGCAATTTGCTGGTCAAGGGCTTGCACGAGTTGGGCTGGATGGTCGAGAACCCCAAGGCGTCCATGTACGTCTGGGCCAAGATCCCGCCTGAGTATGCACACCTGGGTTCGCTCGAGTTTTCCAAGAAACTCCTCGCCGAGGCCAAGGTGTGTGTTTCGCCAGGTATCGGCTTTGGCGACTATGGTGACGACCATGTACGGTTCGCCCTGATCGAAAACCAGGATCGGATCCGTCAGGCCATTCGCGGGATTCGCCAGATGTTTCGGGCTGACGGGCTGGCGCGCAAGTAGCCCTCGACGGCCTGCCGCTGGTTTTTCCGGCGGCAGCGCTGCGCTCACTGGCGGGGCGGACTTCCGTATGTTCCCTGTCTCGCGAACTGGTTAATTTCGGCACTCATTTCTTTCACGACGATAGTGACATGAGTGTTTTTACCGCCTATTTCTGTGGGACAGGTTCCCATCGCTTCGACGACACCAACACCAATTTCTGGAATGGCGAACTGGTTTCGACCCTGGCCAGCCATGACCAGGGCCGCGAGTTTGCCCACTGGGTCGCTGTCGACGGTCCGGGCAGCGGTAATCTTCAGGACGACAGCCTGTTCGTCGATCCCGGCGGTTATTACAACTGGACAGGGCAGTTGTTTGGCCGCGGCTGGGAAGAAAACGTCAGCCATGTGCTTCAGATCATCAAAGGCGAAAGCCGCTGGCAGCGCACCAAACTGAGCGAGGCCGAATATAGGCGGCTCAAAGATGCCGGCGTCCCTGTGCCGGAAGTGGCTTCGACCGCTTCGTGGTTCTGGAGAACCTATGACTACGGTGACCGCCAACCCACGCCGCAGGCGCTACAGGAACGCATCATTCATCTGTTTCGTAAGCCGCTTGTGCCTACACAGGTCAACCTGGTCGGCTGGAGCCGCGGCGGCATCAGCTGCCACATGCTGGCCAATGCCATGGCCAAGGACCCTGAGCTGTGCGATGTCCCGGTCAATATTTTTACCATTGACCCGGTTCCAGGCATTGGCAATGTGCAGCCAGAGCGCGTGATGCTGTCGGCCAATGTGCGTGAGTACGTAGGGTTCTACTCCCGTGACGAACGCTCCAAAGGGTTCGCCTGTGTGGTGCCAGACGTGCAGCCCGGTACGCGGATAGGCGTGTTTCCCATGCCGGGTCGGCATGCGACGCTGGTGGGGAACGCGTCGGTAGACGGTGCTGGCAGCGGCCAAGTGCTGGTCGAGCCGGGCTTGGTGGTCAGGCACTATGCCGAAGTGTGCCTCAGGCGCTGGGGTGTCGAATTGGCCAAGTGCCTGGACTTGAGTGACGGACAAGTGATGGGCTATCACAAGGCAATGGCGGACTGTGAAGACCAGTACCAAGCAATGCGTCGCAAGTCCTACACAGTCGTGACCGAAGGTAGCCGTGACGACAGGCTGTTACATCAAGGCACCCGGCAAACGACCTTCAGCCATGTCCGCGGCGATCCCTATTGCCCAGCTGCAGGTCTTGGCCTGACGCAGTGCGATGGGGATACCTATAAAGCGTTGCGCTAACTTGACCCGAGGGGGGAGAGGGTGTCTGGTGACAGTCAATCGCCTGCAGTTATTTTTTTCTGCCCCTCTATTCAATCACCCCCGCTTGGCCCGAGAATGGCTGCTCGGGCCGGCCCCGATCTCAACCACCTTCCTTCCGTGCAATCATGTCCGAATATAACCCTTGTCTTGACTGCGGCGCTTGCTGCGGGTATTTCCGTGTGTCCTTCTTCTGGGGTGAATGCCAGTCCTCCGGCGGTGTGGTGCCTGACGATCTGGTGGTGCAGGTGAGTCCGTCTCGGGTGGCCATGATTGGCACCGACGCCAAGCCCTGCCGTTGTACCAGCCTGCAGGGCGAGGTGGGGCAAGGCGTTGCCTGCGCCATCTACGCCAACCGTTCCAGCACCTGCCGCGAGTTCGAGGCGTCGTGGGAAGGGGGCGTACACAACCCACGCTGTGATACCGCCCGGGCTGCCTACGGTCTACCGCCATTGACTCCGCCTGGGGCCAATGAGCCCCATTGGCCCGATGATGGGGCTGAGGTCGCCTAAGTCGGCATGTAGAGGTTCGCTTATTAGCGTCCTAACTGTCGACTTTGCACCGCCGTGGAGTTTTGCAATGCCTGAAGGCCGCGCATGACGCTAAACTGTCATCTTACCCAGCAATGGACAGGTGAGCCGGCGTGACCCCACCCCGAAGTTTCCCGAGTGATCTGTGTCTCGATAGCCCGCGCCTTTACCTGCGCCCCATGCGCCACGCAGATGCGGCAATGTGGTTGGCGATCATGGCCGACCCGGAAGTCATGCGGTACTGGCACCACGCGCCCTGGCAGAGTCTGGCTGAAGCCCAGAGCGCACTGGCAGCTGACCGTGAGGCGTATGCCAATGGAGAGCAACTCAAGCTTGGGATGTATCGCCGGGACAACGGCGAGCTGATTGGCATGGTTCAACTGTTCAACATCGACGACACCTCCCGGCGAGGTGAGATCGGCTATTGCCTGGCCAGCGCCGTGCAGGGAAGGGGGTATATGGATGAAGCATTGACGTGCTTTATCGACTACATCGCCAACACCCTGCACATGCGCCGCCTGGAAGGCGAGATCGACCCTCGCAACCAAGGCTCGGCGCGTACGTTGGAGCGCCAGGGGTTTGTGTTGGAGGGCACCCTGCGGGCGCGCTGGTGCGTAGGCGGTGAGCTATCCGACTCGGGCATCTACGGGCTGCTGCTCGAACCGCCGGTGGCTTGAAAGACTGCGAACACCCAGTTTGGAAGCGGGGGATGACATGGGTTATGGTCATCCCCTGTACCGTCCTCCCAGGTGTCCTTTGCCCGCTTTTTATCTCAGTATCACGCTCCTGCTGTACTTGGTCGCTCTGTGCTTCGATGGCGCCTCGATGAGCGATGGCCACCACATGCCCGCCCTGCAGATGTTGCTGTACGGGCCTTGGGGGGTACCCTTCGGGCTGAACCAGTGGTTCGCCAATCCGTTGCTCGCCCTGGCCATTCTGGCGCATCGGCGCTTTCGCCGCTTGGCCCTGCTGCTAGGGCTTTGTGCTCTGTATCTGGCGGCAACCAGTTTGGGTATCGACCGCCTGCCGGACAATCAGAGTTATGAGTTTCACGACCTGACAGGTTTGGCGGCAGGGTTCTATGTGTGGGTGGCAGCCATGCTGGTATTTTGCCTTGGTCAGGGCTGGTACTGTTTGAAAGCGCGCCAGGCCGCTGATATGCCTGGGTGGAATTGGGCGGACGTTACCCTGATTGCGGCATTGGCGGTGACGTTGTATGCCGCCACGCAGATGCCGTCGTTGCGCTTCGAGCCGAGCAGGGTATTGATGCCGCCGGAGCAGCCTCAGACGCTTTGACACTCAAGGAGAGTTTGCATGATCAAGCACTACCTGGCGGGGCTGGCATTGGCGTGCTGCACGACGCTGGCGATCGCCGCCGAACCTTCTCCAGCCTATACCCGCTGTATGGAGGGTGCCTCCAGTACCCTGGCCATGGGTGAATGCCTCAAGGCTGAGACGCAGGTACAGGATCAACGCCTGAACCGCGTCTACAAGCAGCTGATGGGTAAACTGGCGGCGGATCAGCAAAAGAGCCTGCGTGATGTGCAGCGCAAATGGCTGGTCTATCGGGATGGCAACTGCCAGTTTCACCGCAAGGCCAGCGGCGGCACCATGGCGCAGCTGGAGGGTGGGACCTGCCTGATGGACATGACCCGAGAGCGGGCAGCGGAGCTTGAGCGGGTTATGGAACCGTAGCGGTGATGAATTCTAAACTTGCCACGGTATATGTCTTCTGTAGGATAAACGTGCAGCGGCTCCAAGCGTTGAGGCAGTGCGCTAATGACTGGGGCCGCTGCGCGGCCCATCGCGGCGCAAGGCCGCTCATACATAGAACTGTTAGTATTCAAAGGATTTGCAAGCGTCAACTCATCTATTGAGTTTATATATTGCAGTTGCAGTTGCTGTTGCTTCTAAGCGCGCGGTAGCTCAGGCGCCGCAGATCGCGACTTCAGGAGGCCGAGCGCAGGGCTTGCGGAGGGAGGTGACAGGCATGGATGCCTGTC
>NZ_VEJN01000018.1:0-104031 GCF_007678615.1 Pseudomonas sp. DE0157 | reverse complement strand
ATCAAGATCAAGATCAAGATCAAGATCAAGATCAAGATCAAGATCAAGATCAAGATCAAGATCAAGATCAAGATCAAGATCAAGGTCAAGATCAACAGCAACAGCAACAGCAACAGCAATAGCAACAGTAATAGGCATCGAGCATCTTATCCTGGCCGATACCACGAGCTGGAATGTCATGGTTATGTATTATAAAAAGAAAGGATGGTATGAACTAGCAATGCCACACAACTTGCATCTTATGGAGATTGGCAACCTGTCTCATTTGTATGCGGAAATTTGCCTTGCACCGCACTCAAAAGCCAACGGATTCCGGGTAGAGACGGTCTTGCCGGTACGGCGCCCCTGAACCAGCGGGCCCCACAACAGCCCCACTTGGCCCGCATCCCTCGAATGCGCCACAATACCCATCATTTGCGGAGCCCTTCATGACCGACCTCACCCCTGATGCCACCCTCGACGCCACCGGCCTCAATTGCCCAGAGCCAGTGATGATGCTGCATCAACACGTGCGCGCCCTCGCCGCCGGCGGCCTGCTGAAAGTCATCGCCACCGACCCCTCGACCCAACGCGACATCCCCAAGTTCTGTACCTTCCTGGGCCACCAACTGCTGGAACAACAGGAAGCCGCCGGCACCTTCCTCTACTGGATCCGCAAGAAAGCCGACTGAGCCGCTCTGGAACACGCTCCGCGTTGAGCCTACACTGCGTTCCCCAGACAGGAGAGCGCCATGCTGATAGTTGCCGACGAAAACATCCCTTTGCTCGATGCCTTCTTCCAAGGGTTTGGCGAGATTCGTCGCTATCCTGGGCGTAGCCTCGACGCCGCCAGCGTCCGGGAGGCCGACATCCTGCTGGTCCGCTCCGTGACCAAGGTCGATCGGCAACTGCTAGAAGGCAGTCGCGTGCGGTTCGTGGGTACCTGCACCATCGGCACCGATCACCTCGATCTCGACTACTTCGAACAAGCGGGTATCCGCTGGAGCAGTGCACCCGGTTGCAACGCCCGGGGTGTGGTGGACTATGTGCTGGGCAGCCTGCTGACCCTCGCTGACCTTGAGGGTGCATCACTGCACGAGCGCGTCTACGGCGTGGTGGGTGCAGGCGAAGTAGGTGGGCGGCTGGTGGGCGTGCTACGCGCCCTGGGGTGGAAGGTGATGGTCTGCGATCCATTGCGCCAGGCCGCCGAAGGCGGTGACTACGTCGAGCTCGATACCCTGCTGCAAGCCTGCGATGTCATCAGCCTGCACACACCCCTCGAACGCGGTGGCCAGTACCCGACCTGGCACCTGCTAGGCCCTACAGAACTGGCGAAACTGCGCCCAGGCGCCTGGCTGATCAACGCCAGTCGAGGGGCAGTGGTGGATAATGGCGCATTACGCACGCTCCTGCAGCAGCGCGATGACCTGCACGCGGTGCTGGACGTGTGGGAAGGCGAGCCCCAGGTCGATCTGCGGTTGGCCGACCTGTGTACCGTCGCCACCCCCCACATCGCCGGCTATAGTCTCGATGGCCGTCAGCGTGGCACCGCCCAGATCTATCGCGCCTTGTGTCAACACCTGGGCGTGGAGGAGCGCGTTCAACTGGCCGACCTGTTGCCGCGCCCGCCAGTCGCGCAGATTGAGTTGGACGCTGAGGCCGATCTGCAATGGGCACTGGCCATGCTATGCCGCGCTGTCTACGATCCGCGCCGCGATGATGCCGATTTGCGCCGCAGCCTGAGCGAAGACGCGCAGCAGCAACGTGCGGCTTTCGACCTATTGCGCAAACACTATCCGCCACGCCGTGAAATCGAAGGGCTATCCGTGCGCATCCGTGGTAACTCGCCCCAGCTTGCGCAGCTGATTGACGCCATCGGAGCAAAAAGGGCCTGACGCTCGGGGTTGCCCCAGGGCAAAGCAGCGCGCACAAAAAACCCGGCGCTTGCGCCGGGTCAGGAATAAGGTGATCAGTTTTTCTGCGAGCGCTCGACCCGGCTTTCTTCCAAGGCCTTGCAGGCCTGCTGGATCATCTGCTCGGTGATCGGTACCTCCCGCCCTTGGGCGTCGATTAGCGCGCCGCTTGCCTGGGGGGACGGTGCGTGACGAGGCGTGTGGTGTTCGCGGTCATGGTGCAAGCTCATGCAGGGTCTCCTCTTCAGATGACGTCTGGTATCAACCTTGCGCCTGGCAGATCGTCGACGCGGGTGCGGCGCAACCTGAGGCTGGGCCATAGTCCACCAGAGATGGCGAACAAGTGCCAGAGCGCGGTTAGAACAATAGGCTATAGCCGCGCCAGACAGTTCCGTGCTGCGGCATGAATGGTAGGCTGCATGTTCCGCCTTCGAGAGCAGATCCATGGCCTCTACAACTCCGCGCCCCAGCCGCGCTTTGCGCCTTGGTTGGCATTTTCTTCGCCCATATCGGCGGCGCCTGGTGCTGGCCTTGCTGGCACTGGTGGTGACTGCCGGCATCACCCTGTCCATGGGACAAGGCATCCGCCTGCTGGTGGATCAGGGGTTCATGACCGGTTCCGTCCATCAGCTCAACCAGACCCTTGGCCTCTTCCTGCTGCTGGTGCTGGCCCTGGCGGTAGGGACCTTCAGCCGGTTCTACCTCGTCTCCTGGATAGGTGAGCGGTGCGTGGCGGACATTCGTCGCGCCGTTTTTGACCATCTGCTCGAGCTTCATCCGGGTTTTTTCGAAGACAACCGCAGCTCGGAAATACAGTCTCGGTTGACGGCCGACACTACGTTGCTGCAATCGGTGATTGGCTCGTCCCTGTCCATGTGCCTGCGTAATGCGCTGATGGTGGTGGGGGGTGTGGTCTTGCTGTTCATCACCAACCCGAAACTGACCAGCATCGTGGTCGTGGCATTGCCGGTGGTGCTGGCCCCGATCGTGCTGTTCGGTCGTCGTGTGCGCAGCCTCTCCCGCCAGAGCCAGGACCGGGTGGCAGATGTGGGTAGCTATGTGGCCGAAACCCTGGGCCAGATCAAGACCGTGCAGGCCTACACCCATCAAGCCCACGACCGGGCACTGTTCGCCGAGACGGTGGAGTCGGCATTTGCAGTGGCCCGCCAGCGCATTACGCAGCGGGCCTGGCTGATTACCGTGGTGATTGTGCTGGTGCTAGGCGCTATCGGCGCAATGCTGTGGGTCGGCGGCCTGGACGTTATCGCCGGGCGTATGTCGGGGGGTGAGTTGGCGGCGTTCGTGTTCTACAGCCTGGTAGTGGGCAGTGCGTTCGGTACACTCAGCGAGGTGATTGGCGAGCTCCAGCGTGCTGCTGGAGCAGCAGAGCGCATAGCCGAATTACTGGCTGCGCAAAGCCAGATTCTGGCGCCGTCCAGTGCGCGGCTGCTGACGGGAGGTCGTGCACGGGGCTGCCTGACGTTGCAGCGCGTGGTGTTTGCCTATCCCTCGCGACCCGAGCACAAGGCTATCGATGACCTGAGCCTGGCCATCCAGGCAGGCCAGACGCTTGCATTGGTCGGTCCCTCCGGTGCGGGTAAATCCACCCTGTTCGACCTGCTTCTGCGGTTCTATGACCCTCAGCACGGGCAGATTCTGCTCGATGACCACCCCATCGACCAACTCGACCCCGACCACCTTCGCCAGCAGTTTGCATGGGTCGCACAGCAACCGGCACTGTTTCGAGGTACGGTGGCGGACAACATTGCCTACGGACGCCCTGGCGCTTGCCTGACCGACATCGAAGCAGCCGCGCGCGCAGCCCATGCCGACGGGTTCATACGCCAGTTGCCGCAGGGCTACCAGACTTGCCTGGGGGAGGGCGGGGTGGGTTTATCCGGTGGGCAGCGCCAACGGTTGGCGATTGCCCGTGCGTTGCTGGTGGATGCCCCGATCCTGCTGCTTGACGAGGCGACCAGCGCGCTCGACGCTCACAGTGAGCACCTGATCCAGCAAGCTTTGCCGCGCCTGATGGCGGGGCGGACAACGGTGGTGATCGCGCACCGTTTGGCCACGGTACAACACGCCGACCGCATTGCCGTGGTCGACCAAGGCAAAGTAGTCGCCACTGGGACCCACAGTGAGCTGATTGAAGCCAGCCCGTTGTATGCACGGCTGGCAGCGCTGCAATTTACGTCCGCTTGAAAGGCTGGCCCGCTGGTGCGCGATGCAGGTATGAGCCTGAGTCGTGAACAACAAAAAACCCGCACAAGGCGGGTTTTTTGAAGGACTTGGTCGGAGAGACAGGATTCGAACCTGCGGCCTTCTCGTCCCGAACGAGACGCGCTACCTGGCTGCGCTACACTCCGATGAACAAAATCCTACTGCATCCGAAATTTGCCCGCAAGTCCTTGTAAAAGAACGAAGCTTTGGCCAACTCGGATGGGCTATCAGAGTTCTTTGACGGTGCGAATCTGGTCTTTATTCAGACGCATGCGCTTGCCATCGAGCTGCTCGAACTCGTAGAAGCCGGAATCTTCATCATAGGACGGCTTGTCCACCGCCTGGATTTCGCGACCGTCGTTCAAGGTGATGACGGTTGGGGTCGAGCAACCGGCCAGGGTAGCCAGGCCCAGGGCGAGCATAAAGGCGGGAAGGGTCCGTTTGATCATCGTGTTTCTCCAGTGCGATGGTGCAAGATGACTGTTAAGACGCGGGACGTTAGTGCAAGTTCCTTGCGCGTGCAGCATAACGGCATTCGCTCGGCGCGATCCAGTGAAGACAGCGCTCCTCACGCCGGCGGGGGTGCGCTGTGATATAACTGCCGTCATTGCCATTACCAGTGACCGATACCTATGAAAGCCTCGGCAGACACCCCGTTCGTTCCTCTCAATATCGCCGTGCTCACGGTCAGCGATACCCGCACGTTCGACAACGACACATCGGGCCAGGTCTTCGTAGACCGGCTGACAGCGGCGGGCCACCGGCTCGCCCAACGCGTACTGCTCAAGGATGATCTCTACAAGATCCGCGCCCAGGTCGCGACCTGGATCGCCGATGACACCGTGCAGGTGGTGCTCATTACTGGCGGTACCGGTTTTACCGGACGTGACAGTACGCCTGAGGCGGTTACTTGCCTGCTCGACAAGCAGGTCGACGGCTTTGGCGAGCTGTTCAGGCAGATCTCCGTGGCGGATATCGGTACCTCGACCGTGCAATCGCGGGCACTGGCAGGGTTGGCCAACGGTACCCTGGTGTGTTGCCTGCCCGGCTCGACCAATGCGGTGCGCACCGGTTGGGACGGTATCCTGGCCGAACAGCTCGATGCACGGCACCGTCCCTGCAATTTCGTCGCCCATCTGAAGCAGGCGGCGGCCTGTGAAAGCCGTGGCTGAGGCCGTGCAGCCCAGGCCACTGATGCCGGTGGAACAGGCCCTTGAGCAATTGCTGGCCTTGGCAGATGCTGCGCCGATTCGCGACATCGAGCGCGTGGCGTTGGCCGAGGCACAAGGCCGAGTGCTGGCCACTGCCCTGGTGGCTTCGCTCGATCTGCCGCCTTGGCCCAACAGCGCAATGGACGGCTATGCCCTGCGCCGGGCCGACTGGCAGGGGGCGCCGCTGCCGGTCAGCCAGAGAATCTTTGCCGGCCACGCACCTGGCCCACTGCAGCCTGGCACCTGTGCGCGGATCTTCACGGGTGCACCGGTTCCCGAAGGCGCCGACTGCGTGGAGATGCAGGAAAACACCCAGGTTCAGGCCAATGGCCATGTGCAGTTTCTGCACCCCCTCAAGGCGCTGCAGAACATTCGCCCGCAAGGACAGGAAACCCGCAAGGGTGAGCAGGTGCTCGACGCCGGCACGCGTCTTGGGCCAATCGAGTTGGGCTTGGCCGCCACCCTGGGTCATGGTCAGCTCGATGTGGTACGCAGGGTGCGGGTGGCAGTGCTGTCGACTGGGGATGAACTGGTCGAGCCAGGGCTGCCGCTGGGGCCTGGGCAAATCTACAACAGCAATCGTCGCTTGCTGGTGAGTTGGTTGCAGCGCCTGGGATGCGACGTCACCGACGCCGGTATCCTGCCTGATGACTTGGCCCGTACCCGCGCGAGCCTGGCTCAGTTGCAAGGGGTGGACCTGATCCTCTCGACAGGTGGCGTCTCGGTGGGCGAGGCCGATTATCTGGGCGCGGCCCTGCGCGAGGCCGGTGAGCTGGCCTTGTGGAAACTGGCGATCAAACCCGGCAAACCGTTGACCTTCGGCCACTTCCAGGGCGTGCCAGTGATCGGCCTGCCCGGTAACCCGGCCTCTACCCTGGTGACCTTCGGCCTGCTGGCGCGCCCCTACTTGTTGCGTCGTCAGGGTGTGATCGATGTCGCCCCGCTGCGTGTGTGCCTGCCCGCCGGTTTCGATTGGCCCAAAGCTGGGTCACGGCGTGAGTATCTGCGTGCGCGCATCGAGCAGGGCAAGGTATGCCTTTACCCTAACCAGAGCTCTGGCGTGTTGCGCAGCGCAGTGTGGGCCGATGGGCTGGTCGAGGTGCAGGAGGGCACTACGCCTGGTCAAGGTGACCTCGTACCCTTCATTCCCTTCAGTGACCTACTCGGTTGACGCACGCCAGCGGCGCAGGCTCGCTCCAGTGCGCGAGCCCTGCGCCGCAATATTTGAACGACCGTGCAACAATTGGTAACGGCTAAGAGTCAAGATGCAGGTGGTCAATTATGGAGGCACCTACATGCAAGCGCGCAAGGCAATGCTGATTCTGCACGGCAAGCAAGCCATGAACGAAGACGTACGCACCGCCGTGCATGATCTGCGCGACACTGGCTGGGCATTGGACGTGCGCGTAACCTGGGAGGGCGGTGATGCCCAGCGCCTGGTCAAGGAGGCACTTGCCGCCGGTTACAGTCACATTGTCGCCGGCGGTGGTGACGGCACCTTGCGGGATGTGGCCGAAGCCATGGGCCTGGCGGGCACCGAAGCCAGCCTGGTGTTGCTGCCGCTTGGAACCGCCAACGACTTTGCCAAGGCGGCCGGTATTGCGCTGGAGCCTGCCCAGGCACTGGCGCTGCTCAATGAACCGGCGCAGGCAGTTGATCTTGGGCAAGTGGGCGAGCAACTGTTCCTTAACATGGCGACCGGCGGCTTTGGCAGCCAGGTCACAGCCAGTACGTCCGAAGACCTGAAGAAGTTGATGGGGGCCGCCGCCTACGTATTCACCGGCTTGTCACGCTTCAGTGAACTGGAGGCAGCCTCGGTCGAGTTGAAAGGCCCGGATTTCCATTGGCAGGGTGAGTTGCTGGCGCTAGGGATCGGCAACGGTCGCCAAGCCGGGGGAGGGCAGGAGTTGTGTCCGGATGCGGTGGTAGATGACGGGTTGCTGGATGTTGCGATCCTGCCCAAGCCGCAGGAAGTGGTCGGCGCATTACGCGATTTGCTGGCAGGCGATGGGCTGTTCATTCGCACACGGTTGCCGTGGGTAGAGATCAACAGTCAACAGGGCCTTGATATCAACCTCGATGGCGAACCGCTCAAGGCGGACAGCTTGCGTTTCGAAGCGCGGCCCCAGGCGTTGCGCCTGCACCTGCCGCAAGGCTGTCCATTGCTCAGTCATCGAGGCTGATGATCTTTTCGCGCACCGCGAACAGCACCAGCCCGGCGACGTCGTGAATTTGCAGACGTTTCATCACTTGCGAGCGATGGGTTTCGACTGTCTTGATCGACAGCCCCAGACCGTTGGCGATTTCGCGGGTGGACTTGCCGCGCACGATCAGGCGCAGAATTTCCAGCTGCCTGGCAGTCAGGTTGTGTCGCTCGCACGCCGGACGTCTGGCGGGTCTAGTATGACGCAAGGCCTGATTGATGACGGTGTGGGCAATGGCCGGGCTTAGGTAGCGCTCCCCGTTGCGCACCGCGCTAAGCGCCTGCTCAAGTTCAGAGGCGCTGGTGTCCTTGAGCAGATACCCATGGGCACCGCCCTCAAGGGCGCGCATGATCAACTCCGGGTCCGTGTGCATGGAGAGGATCAGCACCTTGCAGGCGCTGCCGCTGGCATTGAGCTGGGTCAAGGCGTCCAGCCCGCTGGTTGATCGCATGGAGAGGTCCAGCAGGATGATATCGGGCATCAACGTCCGCGCCTGATCCAGCAACTGCCCGCCATCGTCGGCCTCGCCGACTACCTCGTACCCGGGTATGTCACTGACCAGGGCGCGGACCCCCGCCCTGATCAACGAATGGTCATCCACCAGCAACAATCTACAGGTCATGGGTATCCACTCGGTCAGCGCGTTGCCGGCTACGGGGCGGCCAGGGGAACACGGCATCGATGCGGGTGCCCTGGCCAACATCGCTGGTAATCTTCAAGCTGCCGTCAAGGGCAGTGACCCGCTCGAGCATGCCAGCCAGCCCACGCTGACTGGCAAGGTGCGGTTCTCGGGCAGGCTTGAAGCCGCAGCCATCGTCCTCGATCGACAATGCCAGGCCCAGCTCCGTACGCCGTAGGTGGATGACGAGATTGCGCGCCCCAGCGTGGCGCAACATGTTGGTCACCGCCTCCTGGGTGATGCGAAACACTGCCATTGCGACATTTTCGGCAATGCCCCCAAGGCGTTGCTTGCAAGACAGGCTCCATTGCACGCCGCTACCGTCCAAGGTGCGCAGCAAGTGCGCGCGCAGGCTGGCCTCAAGACCAAGGCTGGCCAGCTGACGGGGGTTGAGCAGGGCAGAAACGTCGCGCACAGCGCTCAACGTATCGTCCAGCGTGGCATGCAAGGCATCGCAATGCCCCTGCACATCCCCGGGCGTTCGTCGCTGCAGCCATTGCAGCTGCAATTTCGCAGCGGTCAGCAGCTGGCCGATGTCGTCATGAAGCTCCCGGCTCAGGTGCTGGCGTTCATCTTCTTGCACTTTTAGCAGGCGCTCGGCGAGTTCCGCAGGGCGCAAGCTGATCGAGCGCGCCCCCGTACGCAGTTGCACGGCAGCGACCAATACACCGGTCAGCTGCAGCACCACCAGGCTGATGGGTACGGGGCGCTCAGTCAGGTGCAACACCAGGCAGGCGATGCAGGAAACCACACTGATGCCTGCCGTGGCCCAGCACAGCCTGGTGTACGGGGGGCTACAACGAAAAGAGGTCATCAAGCGTGGGAACATAGGTAGGGGAGCCGCTGAAGTATTGCTGATGGGGGCCTTGCACATTACTGCTCAGAAGCTTTTGCGCCGTACTTTCGATGTTTTTTCGACCACGTTTCATTCAACCTTGTGTCAAGTTGAAGCGTTTCGGTGGGGCATACTACCACCTCGAATACCCGAGGTCGCCGCCGAAGACGACTTCACCTAGCTAATTCTTATTGTTGTGAATTGCCCCATAGCGGCGCCTGACTTGCTTGTCTGAGGCTATTTCCTACAACTTTGTAAATTAAAGCTACAACTTTCCAGTTTCGCCAAAGTTGCACTTCTGGCATGCAACTGCAGGGTGGCAAATTGCCCTACGGTTTGTCGCCAAGGTCGGGCTCTTGGCGGTCATGCGCTGCACCGTCACCTGTTAACCAGGCTTATGCCAGAGAAGATCGAACCGCCCTGGCCAGTTCGCCCAGCAACACAAATTGTTCTCCAGCGTCCAGGTCCAGCCGCCCCGTGTGTGCGTCCAGTAGCTCGAGCTGCCAGGCCAGCAGCCTCAGGCATGCAGCAGTAGTACGCAGCGTGTCAAGATGCAGGCACGCGCCTTGGCAGCAGGGTGCCAGTATCTGCTGAAAGGAAGTAGTGAAGTGGGCCACTTCAAGCAGCCCCAAACGCTGTGCGTCATGTGCCAAGTCGCTTAACGCAGCGTCCAGACACCTGCAGGCATCAGGGTCATTTTCGATGAGCTCAAGATGCTGCAAGCAGTCCTCTGCTCTGTGGAGGCGCTTCTGAGCCTTCTCGCGAAAACCTTCAAGCGCCTCCGAGAAGGGTAAGGCACTGTCCATCATGGCGCCTCCATGGGCAGGACAGGCGATAGAGACGGGCACGCCGTTACGATAGCTAGCAAAGCCTGACTCCATTCATGCAGTGAGAATGGCGTCACATTAATGGCTAAAAGATAGAGCGAACATCAGGTTGTACCTGAGTGCCGCTAGGGGTTTCCCTGATAGGCAAGAAAAAAACGGAACTTTTCAGCCCGTGGGAGTGGTATTAGGAAACCCGTTAAGCATGCTGTTAAAGTGACATCAAAAAAGGGGGGGTGTAGCGTTTACTAGGGGTCAAGATGCTACGCCAACTGCCGATACACACACAATCGCGCATATTTTCGACATGAGCCTGGGGGCTTACCAATGGCTGGCATTCTCGACACGGTAGACCAACGCACACAACTGGTAGGTGAGAACCGGCTGGAAATCCTGATGTTCCGGCTGGCTGGGCGTCAGCTTTTCGCAATCAACGTCTTCAAGGTGCAGGAGGTGTTACAGCTGCCCAAGCTGACCCTGATGCCGCAGCGCCACGCGTTCGTCTGCGGTGTGGTCAACCTGCGAGGCCAGACCCTCCCGGTCATCGACCTGTCCCAGGCAATCGGCATGCGCCCCATTCAGCCAGGCCCTGACAGCACCATCATCGTCACTGAATACAACCGCTCGGTGCAGGCGTTTCTGGTGGGCGGGGTCGACCGCATCGTCAACCTCAACTGGGAGTCCATCATGCCGCCACCGACCAGTGCCGGCCGTCAGCATTACCTGACCGCCATCACCAAGGTGGACGACAAGCTGGTAGAGGTGATCGATGTGGAAAAGGTGCTCGCCGAAATCGTGCCTTACAACGCTCGCGTTTCGGGCGAGAAGTTGGCCGATCCGGTTCTGGCAAGGGCACGTGGTCGCGAGGTGCTGCTGGTGGACGATTCCAGCGTGGCCCTGGCCCAGTTGCGCGACACGCTCTCGCAGTTGGGGATGAAACTGCACGTTGCCAGTGATGGCCTCAAGGCGTTGCGCATGCTCAAGGCTTGGGCCGATGCCGGGGAGGACATGTGCGAAAAGCTATTGATGATCTTCACGGATGCTGAAATGCCGGAAATGGACGGTTATCGCCTGACAACCGAGATCCGCGAGGATGCGCGCCTGCGTAAGCTGTACGTCGTACTGCACACGTCGTTGTCGGGCAGCTTCAACGAATCCATGGTCAAGAAGGTGGGTTGCGACAATTTTCTGTCCAAGTTTCAGCCTGATCGCCTGGTCGATGTGGTCAAGCAGCGCCTGTTGCTGGACAACACCAACGCGTGATCGCGCGCCCTGCCGGGTATAAGCTGACGTTTTTGTGAATTATGAGGCGGCAGGGATGTTTCTCAGCAAGCTCTATCGGTATCCGGTCAAGTCAGGGCGGGCACAATGCCTGCAAGCCTCTCCCGTGGGTCTGCTTGGACTGGAAGGAGACCGTCGCTGGATGCTGGTGGAGGAAGAAAACGGGCGCTTCCTGACCCAGCGTGCCTGGCCGCAGCTCGGGCAGCTCGAAGCAGTGGAGTCACGCGGGGCACTGTTGCTGCGGGCGCCTGGGCAAGTGCCGCTGAATGTGGTGGCCCCAGCCGAGGATGCCCCGCTGCGAGGGGTGACCTTGTGGCGCGACACCTTGCGCGTGCCGGATGCCGGCGATGAGGCCGCCGCCTGGCTCAGTGGCTGGCTAGGCAAACCGGTGAGGTTGGTCTACTGCCCGCAGCAGCGGGCCAGGTACCTGCCCAATGGCTATGGCACCGACCGTGACCGTGCCGCCTTTCCCGACGGTTTCCCGTTGTTGCTCATTGGCCAAGGGTCGCTCGATGAGCTCGATCGCCGTATCGGCCGGCCCATGGACATGCTGCGGTTCAGGCCCAACCTGGTGGTTCAAGGGGCCGAGGCTTTTGCAGAGGATGGCTGGAAACGCATTCGCATCGGTACGGTGGAGTTTCGTGTTCTGAAGCCAAGCGTGCGCTGTATTTTCACCACCATCGACCCTGCCACCGGGGAGCGCAGCCCTGACCGGGAGCCCATGACCACGCTTAGGACGTTCCGGGAAAAGGAAGGGGACATACTGTTTGGGCAAAACCTGGCCGCCGATGGCAGCGGGCACCTGGAAGTTGGCATGAAGGTGCAGGTGCTCTGAGTCGCCGGGCAGCTGGACGCCGGTGTGACCGGCGCCCAGGCTTGATCAGCCGGCAGTGGCCCTTACATGTCGTCGAAGTAGCGCTCGTGCCAGTCCACCAGAGGTTGTGGCATGTTGAGCTTCTGCCCGTAGATCACCGAGTAGGACAGCACGTTCTGAACGTACTGACGGGTTTCATCGAACGGAATGGACTCGACCCACACGTCGAAGCTCAGGTGCTTGGCACCTTTGAGCCATTGCCGCACGCGGCCTGGGCCTGCGTTGTAAGCCGCTGACGCCAGTACTCGGTTGCCATTGAACTGGCTGTGCACTTGGCTGAGGTAGGCGGCCCCCAGCTGGATGTTCTTGTCCGGGTTCAGGACCTGTGCGGGCGATGCCAGTGGGATGCTGAACTTGCGCGCCGTTTCTTTGGCTGTAGCAGGCATCAACTGCATGAGCCCGCTGGCGCCCACGGGGGAGCGAGCATCTTCCATGAAGGCGCTTTCCTGACGGGTGATTGCGAACACCCAGCTTGAATGCAGGCCGCGCACCTTGGCTTCGCGTACCAGGGTGTCGCGGTGCGCCATGGGGAAGCGCACATCCAGGTCATCCCAGTACTTGGCCTGGCTGATGGTGCGAATGGCCGGGAAATACCAGCGCAACTCGTAACCCAGGCGCGCCTGGGCAACCATTTCGTCGCGGTTGAAGTGACGGCTAACGTGATACCACTCGCGGCGACCTTCGACGATCTGACCGCGAGCATGGAATTCAAGGGCGCGTTGGATGCCAGGGGTGTTGCGCACTTTCTTGACCAGCTGTGGGCTGAGCACCAGGGGCTTGTTGTTCAGCTGGTAAGGGGCTTGCGCACGGTCCGCAGCCAGGAAGCCATAGAAATCACGCTCGCGGGCAACGGCCTTGTACAGCTGCGGGACTTGCGGATTCTTCGGCTGTGCCAGCTCCAGGCTGCGCGCCTGCCAGTACTTCCAGCGACTGCTCTGGGCCAGGTCGCCGCTCAGGCGCTTGGTGAGCGCGTAGGCGTCTTCCCAGCGGCCCAGGCGCAGCAACAGGCGCAAGCGCCATTCACTGACGGTGTCGTCCCGCAGCTCCGGGTCGTAGCGGGTCATCAGGTCAAGCGCGCGCGGGTCATAGCGCCGGGCCAGGGTCAGGCCGATCTCGCGGGCAATGGCCACTTTTTCATCGCGGGAAAAGTGCATGCGCTGGGCGTAGTCGTCAAGCAGCCCCATGGCGCGCTCCGGGTCCTGCCGTGCAAGGCGGCGCAGGCCGAGGCTGACGACGTCCGAGGTGGCCTCGTCGGCCTGGGTGAAGCGTGATGGCTGGTTGAGCAGTTCGGGTTTCTGCGCCACATCGATCAGCAGGCGGCCTTGTGGCGCCAGCGTGGTCAGGGTCTTGACCAAGTTCTCGGCCAGGCCGTAGTTGCGCGCCTGGGCAGCAAGCTTGGCCCGTTCCCAGCGTTTGCCCTCCGTGAGTTGCCCCTCTGCGGCCCACATGGCGAACAACGGGTCGCAGGCAGCAGGCTGGGACTTGCCCACCGACCACAGCTTGTCTGCCGTGGCAAAGCCTTCGGTGCGCATCCCGTGGCTAAGCTGGTACTGGCCGTTCAGGCAATCGAGCTCGGTGAAGTTGAGCTTGGGATCGTAGTAGTTAGCGAAGGTCTGCCACTCGCCGCGTTCGGCCAGCCAGCGCAACCAGCGCAGTTTCATCCAGTTGGCTTGCGGCAGATCGCCATGCTTGGCCAGGAAACCCTCGATCTCCTCGTTGCTGGCAGATTTCAGGCGCGCGGTCAGTTCGTCATAGGCCAGGTAAGGTGTCAGCGGATAGTCGCTCAACGCCTGGGCATAGCGCAGGTACGGGCCCTTGTCGCCCTTGGCCAGCGCACGCTTGGCTTCATCGTAGTATTGACGTTGCACGGTGATGTCGGTGGCCTGGGCCGCGCCGGTGGCAGCGGTGAGCAACAGGCATGAAGCAATTTGTAACAGGCGGCTGCGCATGATACGTCCGGGCAGTTGAACCATGGGAAAGTGGCGGCTGGGCCAGCACTGTTGGGAACGATGGCCCTAGCTTAGCCGTTTGCGGATGACAGGTGAAAGCACTGTGCTTGTATCGGGATATTAAGTTCGACCGGATGTCGCCGTGGGTGGCAGGCGCTGGCCTTGCGGATGTCGGCGCAGGGCCAACTCAGGTAGAATGCGCGCCCGATTTATGGAGACGAACATGACCCTGCTCAAATTCAGCGATGTGTCCCTCGCATTCGGCGCCATGCCGCTGCTGGACAAGGTGTCCTGGCAGATCGCTCGTGGCGAGCGGGTGTGCATCATCGGCCGCAACGGCACCGGCAAGTCGAGCATGCTGCGCCTGGTCAAGGGCGAGCAGAAAGGCGATGACGGCGACATCTGGCGCGCCCCTGGGCTGAAGATCGGCGAGTTGCCCCAGGAACTGCCATTGGCCGACGAGCGCACGGTGTTCGACGTGGTGGCGGCAGGCCTGGATGGCGTTGGCGAGCTGTTGGCACAGTTTCATCACCTGAGTCAGAACATCCAGGGCGATGAAGACCTGGAAAAGCTGATGCACGTGCAGCACGAGCTGGAGGCCCGCGATGGCTGGCGCCTGCAGCAGGTGGTTGAAAGCACCCTGAGCCGCCTGCAGTTGCCGGCGGACAAGACCTTGGCGGAGTTGTCCGGCGGCTGGCGCCGTCGTGTATTGCTGGCCCAGGCACTGGTGTCCGAGCCCGACCTGTTGCTGCTCGACGAACCGACCAACCACCTGGACATCGGTGCCATCGCCTGGCTTGAGGAAGCACTGCGCGGGTTCAACGGCGCTGTGTTGTTCATCACCCACGACCGATCCTTCCTGCAGAACCTGGCCACCCGCATCCTCGAGCTCGACCGAGGCGGCCTGATCGACTGGAACGGCGACTACGCCAGTTTCCTGGTGCACAAGGAGGCCGCGCTGGCCGCCGAGGAAACCGCCAACGCCCTGTTCGACAAACGCCTGGCCCAGGAAGAGGTGTGGATCCGCCAAGGCATCAAGGCCCGTCGCACCCGTAACGAGGGCCGCGTGCGGGCACTCAAGGCGCTGCGCGTTGAGCGCGGCGAGCGCCGGGAGCGGCAGGGCAAGGCCAACATCCAGATCGAGGCGGCCGACAAGTCGGGCAAACAGGTCATGGTGCTCGAGCACGTCAGCTTCTCGCACCCGGACGGGCCGATGCTGGTCAAGGATTTTTCCATGGTGCTGCAGCGCCAGGACCGTATCGGTCTGCTGGGGGCCAACGGCACCGGCAAGACCACCTTGCTCAAGCTGATGCTGGGTGATCTGGAGCCCACGTCGGGCAAGATCGAACGCGGCACCAAGCTTGAAGTCGCCTATTTCGACCAGATGCGCCATCAGCTGGACCTGGAAAAGACCGTCATCGATAACCTCGCCGAAGGCCGTGACTTCATCGAGATCGAGGGGCAGAGCCGGCATGTGCTGAGCTACCTGGGTGACTTCCTGTTCAGCCCGCAGCGGGCCCGCACCCCGGTCAAGGCATTGTCCGGCGGCGAGCGTGCGCGTCTGCTGCTGGCCAAGCTGTTCAGTAAGCCGGCCAACCTCTTGGTGCTCGACGAACCCACCAACGACCTGGACGTGGAAACCCTCGAGTTGCTCGAAGAGGTGCTCTCCAACTACAAGGGTACCGTGCTGATGGTCAGCCACGACCGAGCGTTTCTCGACAACGTCGTGACCAGCACCCTGGTGTTCGAAGGCGATGGCTTGGTCCGCGAGTACGTGGGCGGTTACGAAGACTGGATTCGTCAGGGCGGTTCGCCAAAGCTGCTTGGGGTCACCGAGAGCAAGGGCGGCAAGTCAACGCTCAACAGTGCGGTGGTGGAGAAGGTCGAGGCCAAGCCGCAAGCCGTCGCTGCGCCAGTGGTCGAGGAGTCGAAGAAAAAGCTCAGCTACAAGCTGCAGCGTGAGCTGGAGATGCTGCCAGGTCAGATCGACGCGCTGGAACAGCGCATGGCCCAGGCTCAGGAAGAGGTGAGCGCGGCCGGTTTCTATCAACGTCCGATCGCGGAGACGTCAGCGGTGCTGGCGAACATCGAGAAGCTGCAAGGTGAGCTCGATGCCCTGGTGGAACGCTGGGCCGAGTTGGAAGGCTAAGCAGACAGTGCGCTTAGGGCCTGCGCGTGGCGGGCGAGCCCGCTACCAGGTGCCGGAGGGAGGAGACAAACCCGAGGCACCTGGCGTTGCGGCTTGACGTGCCGCGATGGACAGGTTCAGTCCTTTTTCTGCAGTCGCACTGCCAGCACATCGCAGGGTGCGCCATGCAAAACGTCATTGGCCGTGGAGCCCAGTAGCAGCGCCAGGCCGTGGCGACCGTGGCTGCCCACGACGATCAGGTCGCATTCCTGGTCTTTGGCCAATTGATGAATTTCCTGACGGGGCTGTCCGTAAGTCAAGTGCGAGTCGCCGCGCTGAATGTCCGGATATTTGTTGAACAGGCGATCCATGCGTTCCTTGGCCTGGTCGAACTGCTGCTGTTGCAATTGCGACAGATCCATCGGCACGTCCCCGCCAAACGCCATGGCCATGGGTTCGACGATGTGCACCAGTGAGACCTTGGCGTTGGTTGGCTGGGCCAGCGCCATGGCGCGCTTGATCACAGGGTCGCATTCTTCCGTCAGGTCGACGGCGACCAGCAGATGTTGGTAGGTCATGAGCTCTACTCCAGGCAATCGCTATAGAAGAAGTATGGTCGCTTTCGGGCGGGTCATGCGTGAAAAATGGCTAACCAGCTCATTTGCAACGGTTTATGGGAACTACTGATATGACGGTATTGCTGGTGGTGTCAATCCTTGCGCTGATTCTCAGCCCGCTCTCCTGGCTGCGCAACTCGCGCAATCAGAGCGAGCAGATGCGCTTGCGCCTGGAGGCGCGGCGCATGGGTCTGGCCATGCAGCTGGCGCCTCAGCAGTGGCCGTACTGGTTGGAAAAGCAGCCGCCGAGCCCATGCCCGCAATATCATCGGGCCCGCAAGCGGGGGCATGTCGACAGCTTCAGCTTCTGGCAGATCAGCCCTGGCGTATGGTGCAACCAGTGGCGAGAACCTTGCGAAGACCCACGCTTCATGCAAGCGCTGGCCCGTCTGCCGGCAAGCGCCTACAAGGTCGAGGCCGATGCGCGGATGATAGCGCTCTACTGGACGGAGCGCGGAGATACGGCTGTATTGCAGGACGTTGCCTATGTGCTGGAGACACTGGCCTGACCCCAAAGGCACTCGGCGGGCTGTCCAAGACACCCTGAGATGCGGTGCAACGACACAGCGGCGATTCGGCGGTCCCTGACAGGGGCCTGCTCAATCGCCGCTTTGTCATTCTGCCTCAAGCGAAGGCGGGGCAGGCCAGTGAATTCATCGCGTCATGTGGGGGCTGGCGCTTGTGCCCGGATCAGCCAGACTGCAGAGCACGCCAAGGCTGACAAGGTTTGAAAATTGCCAGCATGAATGGGCAGCGATCAGCCCCATGATCGGTCGTGCCCGGCCTGTGGAAAGTGACCGCAAAGTCGGCTTTTCTGCCGTGGGTGCAGCATTTGACAATGCAGATCTTTTCGGAGAATGTGTGCACACCCAAATCAAACGGGCGTATGAATTGAGCGTTTGCATTGCACGTCACTCATTCATGTGCTCGACTCGCGCGCTGACGGGTGTGCCTGGGGCAGGTGGCCATGATGGCTGCGATGCCGCAGCGATCGGCGTGTACAGTTTAGCTTCCATATCTTGGAGATCAGTTGATGATTTACGAAGGTAAAGCCATCACGGTTAAGGCTCTTGAAAGTGGCATCGTCGAGCTCAAGTTCGACCTCAAGGGTGAGTCCGTCAATAAGTTCAACCGCCTGACCCTGAGCGAGCTGCGCCAGGCTGTGGACGCCATCCAGGCCGATGCGTCGGTCAAGGGTGTCATCGTCAGCAGCGGCAAGGACGTGTTCATCGTTGGTGCCGACATCACCGAGTTCGTCGACAACTTCAAGTTGCCCGAGGCCGAATTGGTCGCCGGCAGCCTGGAAGCCAACCGTATCTTCAACGCATTCGAAGACCTTCAGGTGCCCACGGTTGCGGCCATCAACGGTATCGCCCTGGGCGGTGGCCTGGAGATGTGTCTGGCAGCCGACTACCGCATCATGGCCACCACCGCGCGCATCGGCCTGCCCGAAGTGAAACTGGGCATCTACCCAGGCTTTGGTGGCACCGTGCGCCTGCCGCGCCTGATCGGCTCGGACAATGCCGTCGAGTGGATCGCCGCGGGCAAGGAAAACAGTGCCGAAGACGCCCTGAAAGTGGGTGCCGTCGATGCTGTGGTCGCGCCTGAGTTGCTCATGGCCGGCGCTCTGGACCTGATCAAACGCGCCATCAGCGGCGAGCTGGACTACAAGGCCAAGCGCCAACCCAAGCTTGAAAAACTCAAGCTCAATGCCATCGAACAGATGATGGCCTTCGAAACCGCCAAAGGCTTCGTCGCTGGGCAGGCAGGCCCGAATTACCCAGCGCCTGTGGAGGCGATCAAGTCCATTCAGAAAGCGGCTAACTTCGGTCGTGACAAGGCACTGGAAATCGAAGCGGCGGGCTTTGCCAAGCTGGCCAAGACATCGGTCGCACAGAGCTTGATCGGCTTGTTCCTGAACGATCAGGAACTCAAGCGCAAGGCCAAGGCCCATGACGAGATTGCCCGTGACGTCAAGCAGGCGGCCGTGCTGGGCGCCGGTATCATGGGCGGTGGCATCGCCTATCAGTCGGCGGTCAAGGGCACCCCGATCCTGATGAAGGATATCCGCGAAGAGGCCATCGAGCTTGGGTTGAACGAAGCGTCCAAACTGCTGGGCAATCGGGTCGAGAAAGGTCGGCTGACACCGGCCAAGATGGCCGAGGCGCTCAATGCGATTCGCCCGACGCTGTCCTACGGTGATTTCGCCCACGTAGACATCGTGGTCGAGGCAGTGGTCGAAAACCCGAAGGTCAAGCAGGCCGTGCTTGCCGAGGTGGAAGGGCAGGTGAGGGAGGATGCGATCCTGGCATCCAATACCTCGACCATTTCCATCAATCTGCTGGCAAAAGCGTTGAAGCGCCCGGAAAACTTCGTGGGCATGCACTTCTTCAACCCGGTGCACATGATGCCGCTGGTGGAAGTGATTCGTGGCGAAAAATCCAGTGAAGCGGCAGTCGCCACCACCGTCGCCTACGCCAAGAAAATGGGCAAGAACCCGATCGTGGTCAACGACTGTCCAGGGTTTTTGGTCAACCGCGTCCTGTTCCCGTACTTCGGCGGCTTCGCCAGGCTGGTCAGCGCGGGGGTGGACTTCGTGCGCATCGACAAGGTCATGGAAAAATTCGGCTGGCCCATGGGCCCAGCGTACCTGATGGACGTGGTGGGCATCGACACCGGGCATCATGGCCGTGACGTCATGGCCGAGGGGTTCCCCGATCGTATGAAGGATGAGCGCCGCTCTGCCATCGACGCCTTGTACGATGCCAACCGCCTGGGCCAGAAAAACGACAAGGGCTTCTACGCCTATGAAACCGATAAGCGCGGCAAGCCGAAAAAGGTCGCCGATGCCAGCGTGCTCGAGGTGCTCAAGCCCATCGTGTACGAGCAGCGTGAAGTCAGTGACGAGGACATCGTCAACTGGATGATGATCCCGCTGTGCCTGGAAACCGTGCGCTGCCTTGAAGATGGCATCGTCGAGACCGCCGCCGAGGCGGACATGGGCCTGGTCTACGGCATTGGCTTCCCACCCTTCCGCGGCGGTGCGCTGCGCTACATCGATACCCTGGGTGTAGCCGAATTCGTCGCCCTGGCCGATCGCTATGCCGACCTGGGGCCGCTGTACCACCCGACCGCCAAGCTGCGTGAGATGGCCAAGACGGGCCAGCGCTTCTTCAACTGAGCGGTCAACGAGCTAGAGCGAGAGATTTGATATGAGCCTTAATCCAAGAGACGTGGTGATCGTCGACTTCGGTCGCACGCCAATGGGCCGCTCCAAGGGTGGCATGCACCGTAATACCCGCGCCGAAGACATGTCGGCGCACCTGATCAGCAAGTTGCTTGAGCGCAACGACAAGGTCGATCCCAAGGAAGTCGAGGACGTGATCTGGGGCTGTGTGAACCAGACCCTGGAGCAGGGCTGGAACATCGCCCGCATGGCATCGCTGATGACCCAGATTCCGCACACGTCCGCGGCACAGACCGTCAGCCGGTTGTGCGGCTCGTCGATGAGCGCGCTGCACACCGCCGCCCAAGCGATCATGACCGGCAACGGCGACGTGTTCGTGGTAGGCGGCGTCGAGCACATGGGGCACGTGAGCATGATGCATGGCGTAGACCCCAACCCGCATCTGGCGCTGCATGCGGCCAAGGCTTCGGGCATGATGGGCCTGACGGCCGAGATGCTGGGCAAGATGCACGGCATTACGCGTGAGCAGCAGGACCAGTTCGGCCTGCGCTCGCACCAGCTGGCGCACAAGGCCACCGTAGAGGGCAAGTTCAAGGATGAGATCATCCCTATGCAGGGGTATGACGAGAATGGTTTCCTGAAAGTGTTCGACTTCGACGAAACCATTCGTCCGGAAACCACCCTCGAGGGCCTGGCGTCGCTCAAGCCGGCCTTCAACCCCAAAGGTGGAACGGTGACCGCAGGCACTTCTTCCCAGATCACCGACGGTGCGTCGTGCATGATCGTGATGTCGGGGCAGCGTGCAATGGACCTGGGTATCGAGCCTCTGGCGGTCATTCGTGCCATGGCTGTGGCTGGCGTCGACCCCGCGATCATGGGCTATGGCCCAGTGCCGGCCACCCAGAAAGCCCTCAAGCGCGCGGGCTTGAGCATGGCCGACATTGACTTCATCGAACTCAACGAGGCGTTCGCCGCACAGGCCCTGCCTGTGTTGAAAGACTTGAAAGTGCTCGACAAGATGAATGAGAAGGTTAACCTGCACGGCGGTGCGATCGCCTTGGGCCACCCGTTTGGTTGCTCCGGGGCGCGTATTTCCGGCACCCTGCTCAACGTCATGAAGCAAAATGGCGGCACGCTGGGGATTGCGACCATGTGTGTCGGCCTTGGCCAAGGTATTACCACTGTATTCGAACGCGTCTAAGGCGCAGGAGAAGGACAGCGACCGGGGCCTTGTGCCCCGGTTTTGTTTTTTCGGTTTCAATCGAACCAGGAGGTAGTCCACATGCAGATCCAGCCAGGTGTGTACCGGCATTACAAGGGCCCGGAGTACCGTGTGTTCAGTGTCGCGCGGCACTCTGAGAGCGAGGAGTGGATGGTGTTCTACCAATGCCTGTATGGTGATTACAGCTTCTGGGTGCGCCCGCTGTCGATGTTCCGCGAGTCGGTGGAAGTCGACGGCGAACAGGTGCCACGCTTTGCGTTGATCAAGGCCGAAGAGGGGTTGTGCGGGACGTCGGCCAAGTCGCAGGCGTGATGTTCTGAACTTGACCTCGCAGTTTCGCCACTATATATAGCGGTGCCGCGTCTGGTACCTGACGTGTTTTCAATCTTCAGATTCAGGAATACTCCGATCCATGGGCAAATCGCTGGTCATTGTGGAATCCCCGGCCAAGGCCAAGACCATCAACAAGTACCTGGGCAACCAGTACGTGGTGAAGTCGAGTATCGGCCATATCCGAGACCTTCCCACCAGCGGTTCGGCGAGCGCGAGCAAAGAGCCGGCCGCCAAGCGTGGCAAGGCGGCGGGTGAGGCACCGGCCCTTTCGCCCAAGGAAAAGGCGCGCCGCCAATTGGTTGCACGCATGGGCGTCGACCCGGACCAGGGCTGGAAAGCCAAGTACGAGATCCTTCCTGGCAAGGAAAAGGTGATCGACGAGCTGCGCCGCCTGGCCAAGGATGCCGACACCATCTACCTCGCGACCGACTTGGACCGCGAAGGGGAGGCAATCGCCTGGCACCTGCGTGAGGCCATCGGTGGCGACGATACCCGCTACAAGCGCGTGGTGTTCAACGAAATCACCAAGAAGGCCATTCAGGAAGCGTTTTCGCAGCCTGGTGAGCTCGACATTGATCGGGTCAACGCGCAGCAGGCGCGTCGTTTTCTCGACCGTGTGGTGGGCTACATGGTGTCCCCGCTGCTGTGGTCCAAGATTGCCCGCGGCCTGTCGGCCGGGCGGGTGCAGTCGGTAGCCGTCAAGCTGGTGGTCGAGCGTGAACGCGAGATTCGCGCCTTCATTCCTCAGGAATACTGGGAAATCCATGCCGATCTCGGCACCGCCAAGAACGCCAAGGTTCGCTTCGAAGTCGCCCGTGAAAATGGCGAGGCCTTCAAGCCGCTGAACGAAACCCAGGCCATGGCCGCGCTGGAGAAGCTCAAGGCATCGAGCTACAGCGTCGTCAAGCGTGAAGACCGCCCGACTAGCAGCAAGCCATCGGCGCCCTTCATCACCTCGACCCTGCAACAGGCAGCGAGCAATCGCCTGGGGTTCGGCGTGAAGAAAACCATGATGATGGCCCAGCGTCTGTACGAAGCGGGTTACATCACCTACATGCGTACCGATTCGACCAACTTGTCGAGCGATGCGCTGGAAATGGCGCGCAGCTACATCGAGCGCGAATTCGGCAAGCAGTACCTGCCCGAAACGCCGCAGGTGTACGGCAGCAAGGAAGGGGCCCAGGAGGCGCACGAAGCCATCCGGCCGTCGGACGTGAGCACCCACCCGACCAAGCTCAGCGGTATGGAGCGCGATGCCGAGCGGTTGTACGAGCTGATCTGGCGTCAGTTCCTGGCCTGCCAGATGCCGCCGGCCCAGTACCTGTCCACCAGCGTGACCGTGGCAGCGGGCAGCTTCGAGCTGCGTGCCAAGGGCCGCATCCTGAAGTTCGACGGTTACACCCGCGTGTTGCCGCAGCAGAGCAAGCCTGGCGAAGACGACGTGCTGCCTGAGATGGTGCAGGGTGAAGCGCTCAAGCTGATGCAGCTTGACCCTAGCCAGCACTTCACCAAGCCGCCTGCCCGGTTCACCGAGGCCAGCCTGGTCAAGGAAATGGAAAAACGCGGCATTGGCCGACCATCGACCTACGCGGCGATCATCTCGACCATTCAGGACCGTGGCTATGTAACGTTGCACAACCGTCGCTTCTATTCGGAAAAGATGGGCGACATCGTGACCGAGCGGCTCTCCGAGAGTTTCTCCAATTTGATGGACTACGGTTTCACCGCCGGCATGGAGGAAAACCTCGACGACGTCGCCCACGGCGAGCGCGACTGGAAGAACGTGCTGGACGAGTTCTACGGCGACTTCAGCAAGAAATTGCAGACGGCCGAATCCAGCGAACACGGCATGCGTGCCAATCAGCCGACGATGACCAACATTCCTTGCAAGGAGTGCGGTCGCCCGATGATGATTCGTACAGCGTCCACGGGCGTGTTCCTGGGCTGCTCCGGTTACAGCCTGCCACCTAAAGAGCGCTGCAAGTCCACGGTCAACCTCGTGCCTGGTGACGAGATCGCTGCTGACGATGAGGGCGAATCGGAGTCGCGCGTGCTGCTTGGCAAGCACCGCTGCCCAGTTTGCGCAACGGCGATGGACGCTTACCTGCTCGATGAAAAGCACAAGCTGCACATTTGCGGGAACAACCCTGATTGCCCGGGTTACGAGATCGAAGAGGGCAGCTATCGCATCAAGGGCTACGAAGGCCCAAGCCTTGAGTGCGACAAGTGCGGCAGCGAAATGCAGCTCAAGACCGGACGCTTCGGCAAGTTCTTCGGGTGCACCAACCCTGCGTGCAAGAACACCCGCAAGCTGCTCAAAAGCGGTGAAGCGGCGCCGCCGAAGATGGACAAAGTCGACATGCCCGAGCTTAAGTGCGAGAAGGTGGACGACACCTATGTGCTGCGCGATGGTGCTTCGGGGCTGTTCCTGGCTGCCAGCCAGTTCCCGAAGAACCGCGAAACACGTGCGCCCCTGGTGTGCGAGATTGTCCCGCACAAACATGAAATCGATCCCAAGTACCATTTCTTGTGCGAAGCGCCGCAGAAAGACCCCGAGGGTCGACCAACCGTAATTCGCTACAGTCGCAAGACCAAGGAGCAGTACGTCCAGTCGGAAGTGGACGGCAAGCCCACGGGTTGGAAAGCGTTTTACGATGGCAAGGCCTGGAAAGTCGAAGACAAGCGCTGAGTTCCAGCGTCCAGGGATGGGGCCGTGCTGCGGTCTTTCGTGAGCTGATATCACGAAAGGCCGCAGCACGGCCCCTTTCATTTATGATGCAGCAATCCGCTAAGCCACTTGATGGGAGGGCAGCACATGGCCCAGGAGCTCTATACCCGCACTAATCAAAAACTGTACTTTGCCGGGCTGGCACTGGAATCGATGGCCAGGGCTGAACAGAGCCAGGCCATGAACGCCCAGGGGCTGGTGCAGGCTGAGCGGGAGTCGGCCTTGTTTCATCTGCATGGTGCCTTGCTTGGCCTATGTCACGAAATCAGTGGTTACTACCGCTTGCCTGCGCTGGCAAGCGTTGAGCAGGCTCTGGCGCAGGACGCCTTCAATGGCATCGCCATACCAGAAGTTGCCGAGCTCCTGGAGCTTGCCCGGCAACGGGAAACCTGGCTGGCGCAGATGCTGGCTGCCTATGCTGACTTGTTCCGAGCGCCTGTGATGCGCAAACCACCCAAGACTGACGTCACCCAGCCGTTGATCCAGGCGGTCAGCCTCGATGAGCAGGTGCCTGCGCCGCTGTCCCGTGCCGAGCTTGAGGCGTGGCGCAGCGATCTCAAGGCACTCGTCAGGCGTTTTCGCGATGCGTTGAGTGAGTGCTGACAGCGTCGAGCGCTGGTACAATGCTCGCCTTTCGTGGAGAACCGCCCTTTATGTCTACGTCTTTTCTGGAAATTGTCGAGTTGCCTGATGGCCGCATCGAACTGCGTCGCGCCGAGGATGAAGGCTCACTGGTAACCCTGGATTTCTCAGAGGATGCCAAAGTATTCCTGCAGGGTCAGCACGTCGAGGTGGCCAAAGCCATGCTCAGCGTGGGTGTGCAGATGGCTGGACGGCTTGTGGATGGCGAGCTCGAACGTGACGAAGGGCCGCGCGTTCTGCACTGAAACGCGCAGTCGTGAGATGGCTGCCACCGGCCTGGCCGGTGTCGGCGGCAAACGTATCGAACAAATGAGTGTGGGAGTGTCGGAAAAGCGTTGCGCTTTTTGGGCGTTCTTTACTCGTCATGGCGAGCATGGCCTGGAGCGGTCAGGCCGGTAGTACGAATGCCGCAGTGTCAGCCGAAACGAATGTTCAGGCTTTGCGCGTTACCTACGCTTGCCGCACGCAACAGCAGCTGACGTGCGTTGGCATTGATGCTCCCCAACCAGCTGACCACGGTATGGCTACGGCCCAGGCGCAAGGCTTCGCACGCCAACTGCAAGGGAAGCTGGTTGCCCCGCGGATGAAGCAGCAGAATGCGTTCGCGGTTGAGCCCAGCCCTGCGCAGCCAGGCCTGTGTCAGGCTCGACGGTGGTGCAATGAGGGTCAACCAGCGTGTTTCGTCTTCTTCGCTGAGTTCGCGTAGCACAGGTGCCAGCAAGGTGTGACAGTGACTAGGGGCGCCGTGCAGTGACAATTCGCTGAACAGGTCGGGCATGTCGCTCTTGCGCGCCAGTTCGCTGGCCTTGAGGCCAGGCAGGACAGGCTGGGCGAGGAATGCTTCGAACAGCGGCAACTGGACTTGCTCGGTTGTATGGGTGAATGGCTGCATGACGCCTCCTGATTCAGCGGCGAATGACGCCGACGCTCAAGCCCTCGATCACCAGTTCCTGATCTTTCAGGTTGACTTCGATAGGGGCAAATTCCGGGTTTTCGGCCAGCAGCCAAACCTTGTTGCCTTCGCGCTTGAAGCGCTTGACGGTGACTTCGTCGCCGATGCGCGCCACGACGATCTGGCCGTTGCGGGCTTCGCGGCAGGTATGCACCGCCAATAGGTCGCCATCGAGGATACCGACGTTCTTCATGCTCATGCCGTGCACACGCAATAGATAGTCGGCCTGGGGGTGGAAGAAGGCTGGGTTGATGTTGCAGGATTGCTCGATATGTTGCTCGGCAAGGATCGGGGCGCCGGCAGCAACGCGGCCGATGATCGGGAGCCCGGCTTCTTCGGCCTTGGCTTCGAGGCCGGGAATGCGAATGCCTCGGGAGGCGCCTGGCGTCATCTCGATAGCGCCTTTACGGGCCAGCGCCTTGAGATGCTCTTCGGCGGCATTGGGTGACTTGAAGCCCAGCTCCTGGGCAATCTCGGCACGAGTCGGCGGAAAGCCGTTATCCTCGAGGCTGCGCTTGATGAAGGCGAGGATTTCGGCTTGGCGTGGCGTCAGTTTCAACATGATCAGCGCTCTGTCTTTTTGTACAGTGCCTGGGATTATATACAGTATTCAGCTCGCCGCAAGCTCTCCCACCGCCCAGGCCAGCTGATGGCCACGGATTACACCGCGTTCGCCGCCAAACGCCCTCGCATCGGTATGGTTGACCGGCCGGTCACGAACGCTTGACAGAAGGGGGGTTGAAACGTATGTTTCAAACACCTGTTTGTATGGCGGAGTGCTTGGAGTAGTCATGGCCCAATCGGAAACCGTTGAACGCATCCTCGATGCTGCCGAGCAGCTGTTCGCCGAGCGCGGGTTCGCCGAAACCTCGTTGCGGCTGATCACCAGTAAGGCCGGCGTTAACCTGGCGGCGGTGAATTACCACTTCGGTTCCAAGAAAGCGCTGATCCAGGCGGTCTTCTCTCGTTTCCTGGGGCCATTCTGCGCCAGCCTTGAGCGCGAGCTGGAGCGGCGCCAGGCCCGCCCCGAGCACAAGCCTACCCTCGAAGAGTTACTGGAGATGCTGGTCGAGCAAGCCCTTGCCGTGCAGCCGCGCAGCAACAACGACCTGTCGATCTTCATGCGGCTGCTGGGCCTGGCGTTCAGCCAGAGCCAAGGCCATTTGCGCCGCTACCTCGAAGACATGTATGGCAAGGTGTTCCGCCGCTACATGTTGCTGGTCAACGAAGCCGCGCCACGCATTCCTCCGCTCGAATTGTTCTGGCGTGTGCATTTCATGCTCGGGGCTGCTGCGTTCAGCATGTCGGGCATCAAGGCGCTGCGAGCCATCGCCGAGACTGACTTTGGCATCAACACCTCCATCGAGCAGGTGATGCGCTTGATGGTGCCGTTCCTGGCTGCCGGCATGCGTGCCGATACCGGCGTCACCGATGCGGCCATGGCCAGCGCCCAGTTGCGCCCGCGCAGCAAGACTGTCAGCGGTGCAGCCCCCGCCAAGGCATGAACTCGCCAGTCGCCAGCCCTAAGCGGGCTTTCCCCTGTCTCTATTGAAGGATTTCTCATGACCGCCAGCCTGCAAGGCTCCTTGATGGTGGATATCGCCGGTACTTGGCTGACCGCCGAAGACCGGCAGCTGTTGCGCCAGCCCGAAGTGGGGGGGGTGATCATCTTCGCCCGCAACGTCGACAGCCCGCGCCAGGTGCGTGCGTTGTGCGCGTCCATTCGTGCGCTGCGCCCGGACCTGATCCTGGCCGTCGACCAGGAGGGCGGTCGGGTACAGCGTCTGCGCCAGGGGTTCGTGCGCCTGCCGGCGATGCGTGCCCTGGCCGACACTGCCAATGCCGAGTACCTGGCCGAACAATGTGGCTGGTTGATGGCGACCGAAGTCCTTGCCGTTGGCCTGGACCTGAGCTTCGCTCCGGTGCTGGACTTGGATCACCAGCGCAGCGCGGTGGTGGGCAGCCGCGCCTTCGAAGGTGATCCGCTGCGGGCTACGCAATTGGCCGGCGCGTTCATCCGCGGCATGAACGCGGCAGGCATGGCTGCCTGTGGCAAACATTTCCCAGGCCATGGTTGGGCAGAAGCCGATTCCCACGTGGCGATACCCACTGACGAGCGTAGCCTGGAGCAACTGCGTGGTGCAGACCTGGTGCCGTTCAGCCGCCTGAGCGGTCAACTGGCGGCAGTGATGCCTGCCCATGTGATCTACCCGCAGGTCGACAACCGTCCGGCAGGCTTTTCCCGCCGGTGGCTGCAAGATATTTTGCGCGGCGAGCTAGGTTTCGACGGGGTCATCTTCAGTGACGACCTGTCCATGGCCGGTGCTCATGTGGTCGGTGATGCGGCCAGCCGCATCGAGGCCGCGTTCAGTGCCGGGTGTGACATGGGGCTGGTTTGCAACGACCGTGCTGCGGCCGAACTGGCGCTGGGTGCTGCTCAGCGTATGCGGGTCACGCCGTCACCTCGGATCGCCAGCATGCGCGGCCAAGGCATCGCCTGCACCGATTATCGCCAGCATCCGCGTTGGCTGCAGGCGCTGTGTGCGCTCAAGGACGCGCAGTTGATCGACTAGCCGCTCATCGTCCAGCAGTCTGTCGGAACGCGTATACCCAGCGGGTACGCGTTCCGACAGCTGCTACCGACCGCGTTTGCCCGGCAACGGCGCAAACAGCGCCTCTATTTCCTCGTCCCCCAGTCGCCATTGCCCGGCCTTGCCACCGTCTAGCAGGCTGGCAGCCAGCGCTGCTTTTTCCTGCTGCAACAGCTGAATCTTTTCCTCCACCGTGCCGCGGGTGATCAGCTTGAACACGAACACGGGCTTGTCCTGGCCAATGCGGTAGGCCCGGTCGGTCGCCTGGTTTTCGCTGGCCGGGTTCCACCACGGGTCGTAATGGATCACGGTGTCGGCTGCTGTCAGGTTCAATCCCACCCCGCCTGCCTTGAGGCTGATCAGAAAGACCTGGCTGTCCCCCTCCTGGAATTGCTGGACAGGGGTGCGGCGGTCGCGAGTGTCGCCGGTCAACAGGCTGTAACGGATGCTGCGCTTTTTCAGTTCCTGCTCGATCAACGCCAGCATCGAGGTGAACTGGGAGAACAGCAGCACGCGGCGGCCTTCGCCCATCAGCTCTTCGAGCATCTCCAGCAGCGCGCCCAGCTTGCCCTTGTCGCTCTGGTTGCCCTTGATGTCCACGCCCTTGACCAGGCGTAAGTCGCAACACACCTGTCGCAGCTTGAGCAGTGCATCGAGGATGACGATCTGGCTGCGTGCGGCACCGTTGCGGGCTACCTCGTCGCGAACCTTCTTGTCCATCGCCACCCGCACGGCCTCGTAGGTGTCACGCTGTGCGTCACTCAGTTCGACCCAGTGCACCAGCTCTGTCTTGGCTGGCAGCTCGGTGGCGACCTGCTCTTTCGTGCGGCGCAGCAGGAAGGGGCGAATGCGCGTGATCAGGTGGGTCAGGCGCTCGGTATTGCCCTGGCGCTCGATAGGCGTGCGGTAGTCCTGATTGAAGCGCTTGAGGTCACCCAGCCAGCCGGGCATCAGGAAGTGGAAGATCGACCAAAGCTCGCCGAGATTGTTTTCCATCGGTGTACCGGTCAAGCACAGGCGCTGGGTAGCCTGCAGTTGGCACACGGCCATGGCTGCCTTGCTGGTGCTGCTCTTGATGTTCTGCGCCTCGTCGAGCAACAGCAGGTGCCATGGCTGTGCACGCAAATGCGCAAGATCGCGGGGTACCAGTGCATAGGTGGTCAGGATGAGGTCGTAATCGTGCAGGCGGGCGAAATGCTTGCTGCGGGCTGGCCCGTGCAGGGCCAGCACCCGAAGGCCGGGTGCGAAGCGCTGCGCCTCGTCCAGCCAGTTGGGTATCAGGCTGGTCGGCATGACAGCCAGTGCTGGCGCGCCTAAACGGCCCGCTTCTTTTTCCAGCAGCACATGGGCCAGGGCCTGCAAGGTCTTGCCCAGGCCCATGTCATCCCCAAGGATGCCACCGGTGCCCATTTCCCGCAGTGCTTGCAGCCAGTTGAGCCCTTGCTGCTGGTAGCCGCGCAGGTTGGCTTGCAAGCCGGCAGGGGGGGCGACCTGCAGATCCCTGGCATCGCGCAGGCGGCGACCCAGGTCGCGCACATGCTCACCGCCTTCCCAATGCAGGGGCAGCGCTTCGATCCCGTTCAGGCGCGCAGCGTCTGCTCGGCTCATGCGCAGTGCCGTCCCGGCCTCAGGTTCGCTCAGGTAGAGCTCGCCCAAGGTCGCCATCACAGCCTTGACCCGGCCATAAGGCAGAGCTACGCGCAGGGCAGGGGCATCGATCCGGCCGCGGTTGAGATCGATCAGCAGGTGCTCCTCGTCGTTGCGCTTGGCCAGTTCGTTCGGGCGTAGCAGCTCAGGGCTGTTGCGCAACAGTTGCAGGACGATGGGCAGCAGGCTGTGCCGCTGCCCTTCGACAACGATACCCAACTCAAGGTCGAACCATTCATGGCCGGGCGTTTCATCGACCGTGGCGTACCAGTCTTCTACCTCCTGCAAGTCGAACGCGAAGTCGCGGTTGACGTCCACCTGCCAGCCCGCTTCACGCAGCTGGGGCAGGTTGGTGCGCACGAATTGCAGCCAGGCCTCGTCGTCGGGAAGCAGGAACATTTCGCCGGCGCTGTCGGGCAGTGCCTTGCTCTGCCGGGTCGCGACCTTGAACCCCATGTCACGCAGGACATTGCGCAGGGCTTGCTCAGCCTTGGGCTGGCGGCTGATGCGCTGGCTCACGCTGCCCACCAGGCGCGTCAGCGGCTTGTCGGTATTGCCGCTGGCCGACAGGCCGTCGTAGTCGAACGACAGCGCGGCGCGGTGCTGCGTCTGGCGCTGCATGCGACCGGTCTTGGGCATGTAGGCGGTGAACTCCAGGCTCCCAAGTACCAGGTGCGCGGAGGGCTGGATGTCATCGACGTGTTGCTCCTGGACCTCGGTCGGCGTCGGCACGGCATGGCTCAAGGCGTTGAGCTTGTGGCTGAGCGGCACGACCAGGTGCTCCGGCACCTCGGGTGCGAGGGTCAGTTGCATCGCAACGTGGGAGTTGAGCCCATGTTCCAGGACACCGATCTCATGGGTGACCAGGTCCAGGTAGTACAGCGGAAGCAATGGGATGACGCAGTTGGATTCATCTTCGCCGGTGAACCACAAGCCACGGTATGCACCGTTGTCTAGGCGCACCCAGCGAAACTCGCCCTGGCGCACCGGCCCAGGCCGCAGTTGTGGCTGAGTGTCTAGCAGGTACAGCCGGCCCGTGTCGATAATGCGCTGGAGCAACTCGCCGCCTTCGGCCCCTGTCAACCTGTAGCCCCGCTCTTGGCCGCCCCCCTGGTTGAGCGAGGAGAGCAGACGCAGGATGCGCGCGTCTTCTTCGGTCACGAATTTTGGCCGGTCATATAGGAAGTCGTAGACCGATTGCACCCGGCTGAAGCGAATGCCGTCTTCTGTTTCGGTGCCCTTGCGCACGACCACCGAGCAACTGGCATCGTCCTGGAGGTTCAGGTTGTAGCAGACCGAGCGCCCACGCTTGTCCTTGCCAGGTTCGGCCGGTGCGGGCGCTTGTTCGAGGTTGCTGAGCCAATGCTGGAGCTCGGCTGACATCTGCGCAGAGGTGGGCTTGGCTATCAGTGGCTTGTCGAAGGGATCGCTGATCAGCAGCAGCGCGGCTGCGCAGTGCTTGCAGTTGCGCGCAACAGGGCAACTGCACCGGCCTTCTACAAGGAGGCGCCCGGCATGCACGCTTACTTCGATGTTCTGCCGGTAGGTTTGTCCTGCACTGCCTTTGCACAGAGCGGAAAACCTTCGCCCGTTTAGGTGCTCCAGCTCAGCCATGCCCTCGCTCGCGTAAACCTCGCCTCGCCTCAGAGTGCCTGCGTCGAAACATTCGATCCAGTTGGGGTACTCGTTCAGCAGCTCGAAGGCATCAGGTCCGTTACGGCTCATGGGCTACTGCTCCAGCATGTCCAGCGATGGCATCTTGGGTGTGCCGGGTGGGGTTATCTTTAGGAGCATGGCCAGATGACCGCCGTCCAGGTAGGTCAGTTGTCCGCCTTTCACATTGCTGTTGGCCTGCCGAAACTGCTCGCTCTGCAGCACGCTGCCGTTGCCGTCGAGCTGGTTGACCCAAAGGTTGGCTTCGACCTGGATGAAGCGACCCTGGGTGATGCTCAGGTTGCCCTCGATCGGGAAATGGCCGAACTGCTCGGTACCTTCACCGAATGCGATGCGACTGGGCCCATCGCCTACCTGCTGTTGCCAGGCCCGGTGCATGAGTACCGTGTAGTCGGCCGTGGCGCTCAAGCGTGTGGCCTCGTCTTCGAGCACCGGGCGCTGCTCTGCGCCTTTGTCCAGCCGTGGCGCGCCAGCGCTCCAGTCTTCAGGCGCGAACGGGCTGGTGAGCGCGGGTACGTTGTTCTGCCTTACCAGGATCATTTCGACCTGATACGGGCCCTGGGCGAATGCCGCTGGGGCAAACGCCACCAGCAGCAGGGTCAGACAGCGAATGGCGCGCATGGATCTTCCTTAGGCAGGCTTTGGTGTCAGGCGCTCGAACAGCGCCTCAAGGGTGTTGAAACGCTCATCAGGCCGCTCCATCGGGACCATGAAGCGGAACTGGGTGGCGCCTTCGAACTTGTAGCGCTTGGGCTGACCCTGGATCAGCTTGATCAGGGTCAGAGGATCGACTGGCGTTTCGGCCTCGAACTCGAGCTTGCCGCCATTGGGGCCGGCGTCGACTTTCTTGATGCCCAGTTTCTCCGCCTGCAACTTGAGCAGCGTCAGGCGCATGAGGTTCTTGGTGGGCTCTGGCAGAAGGCCGAAGCGGTCGATCATCTCGACCTGCAGGTCTTTGAGGCCTTCCTCATCGGCCGCCGAGGCGATGCGCTTGTACAGGATCAGCCGCGCATGCACGTCCGGCAGGTAGTCCTCGGGGATCAGGGCTGGCAGGCGCAGGTTGATTTCCGGGCCGCCGCCCAGCGGTTGTTCGAGGTTGGGCTGGGTGCCCTTGCGGATCGCCTTGACGGCGCGCTCGAGCATTTCCATGTACAGGGTAAAGCCCACCGCCTGGATCTGACCGCTCTGGCCGTCCCCGAGCAACTCGCCAGCCCCGCGGATTTCCAGGTCGTTGGTCGCGAGCACGAACCCGGCGCCCAGGTCCTGGGTGTTGGCGATGGCTTCGAGGCGTTTTTCGGCGTCGCCGCTGACCTTCTGGCGCGTTGGCGTCAGCAGGTAGGCATAGGCCTGGTGGTGGCTGCGACCGACCCGGCCACGCAATTGGTGCAACTGGGCCAGGCCGAACTTGTCGGCACGCTCGATGACGATGGTGTTGGCGCTGGGCACGTCGATGCCGGTTTCGATGATGGTCGAGGCCACCAGTACGTTGAAGCGCTTGTGGTAGAAGTCGCTCATCACCTGCTCCAGCTCGCGCTCGCGCATCTGGCCGTGACCAATGCCGATGCGCGCCTCTGGGACCAGTTCGGCCAGGTCGGCGGCACATTTCTCGATGGTTTTCACATCGTTGTGCAGGTAATACACCTGGCCACCGCGCAGCAGTTCGCGCAGCAGCGCTTCCTTGACGGTGCTGTTGTTCTGTTCCATGACGAAGGTGCGTACCGACAGGCGCCGGGCCGGCGGCGTGGCGATGATCGACAGATCGCGCATGCCCGCCACGGCCATGTTCAAGGTGCGCGGGATGGGCGTGGCGGTCAGGGTCAGGATGTCCACTTCGCTGCGCAGCGCCTTGAGCTGCTCTTTCTGACGCACCCCGAAACGATGCTCTTCGTCGATGATGGCCAGGCCCAGGTCCTTGAAGCGCACGTCGTCCTGGAGCAGCTTGTGGGTGCCGATCAGGATGTCGATCTTGCCCTCGGCCAGCTCGGCCGCGGCGTTGGCCACTTCCTTGGCCGACTTGAAGCGGCTCATCACCTCGACGGTGACCGGCCAGTCCGCAAAACGGTCGCGGAAACTGTTGTAATGCTGCTGGGCCAGCAGGGTGGTGGGCACCAGCACAGCCACCTGGCGACCGCTGTGCACGGCGATGAACGCTGCACGCATGGCCACCTCGGTCTTGCCGAAGCCTACGTCGCCGCACACCAGGCGATCCATGGGCTTGGGCGCCAGCATATCGGCGCGTACCGCTTCGATGGCCGCTTGCTGGTCGGGGGTTTCTTCGAACGGGAAGCCTGCGCTGAACGTGGCGTAGTCGGCGGCCGGGTCGGCGAACGCGTAACCCTTGCGCGCTGCACGGCGGGCATAGATGTCGAGCAGCTCGGCGGCGACGTCGCGTACCTGTTCGGCGGCCTTGCGCTTGGCTTTCTGCCAGGTTTCCGAGCCCAGGCGGTGCAGGGGCGCCAGCGCGTCATCGCTGCCGGTGTAGCGGGCGATCAGGTGCAGGTTGGCAACCGGTACGTAGAGCTTGGCGCCCTCGGCGTATTGGAGGGTCAGGAACTCGGCGGCCTGGCCGTCGATTTCCAGCGTCGCCAGGCCCAGGTAGCGGCCCACGCCATGATCGATATGCACCACCGGCGCGCCTTCACGCAGCTCGGTCAGGTTCTTGATGACGGCATCGTTGGCGGTTTCACCGCGCTTGTCGCGGCGGCGGCGCTGCATCACCCGCTGACCGAACAGCGGGCTTTCGGCGATCAGGGCCATGGCCGGGTCGTCGAGCAGCAGGCCTTCGTCGAGCGGTGCAATGGTGATGTTCAGGCGTTCGCTACCGGTGACGAAGTCGGTCCAGCCTTCGACCGTGTTCGGGCGCAGCTTGAGCCGTTCGAGCAGCTCAAGCAGCACTTCGCGGCGTCCGGCCGATTCTGCGGTGAACAACACGCGCCCATCGAACTGGTCGAGAAACCCTGCCAATGCCGCCAGCGGCTGGTTGGCCTTGGCTTCGATGGCAAGGTCAGGCAGGGGGCGAGCGGCGAAGCGCTGGCGCCCGGCGCCTGGGTCCAGGTCATCGCGGCTGACCACCACCCGTGGCCACTGCTTGAGGCGCGCGAAACAGTCTTCAACCGGCATGAACAGCTCGGCCGGCGGCAGCAAGGGCCGGCTCAGGTCGCCCCGGCGGTCCTCGTAGCGCCCGAGTACGTCGTTCCAGAAGTGTTCGGCCGCCTGCTCAACGCCCGGCAGCGAAAACACCTGGGTATCGGCCGGCAGGTAGTCGAACAGAGTCGAGGTTTCTTCGAAGAACAGCGGTAGGTAGTACTCGATACCGGACGGGATGATGCCGCTGGCCAGGTCCTGGAAGATCGCGCTGCGGCGAAAATCCACGTCGAAACGCTCGCGAAAGCGTGCCTTGAACCGGGTGACTTCCTCTTTTTGCATCGGAAATTCGCGTGCCGGCAGCAGGCGAATGGAGTCGACCTTGTCGATCGAGCGCTGGGTCTCGGGGTCGAACGTGCGCAGCGTTTCGATTTCGTCGTCGAACAGGTCGATACGGTAGGGCAGCTTGCTGCCCATCGGGAACAGGTCGATCAAGGCCCCACGCACGGCGAACTCGCCATGCTCATAGACGGTGTCCACGCAGCGGTAACCACTGGCTTCCAGGCGGCTGCGCATCTGCTCCACATCGATGGTCTGGCCCACGTCCAGCACCAGGCTGCTGCCCAGCAGGAAGCGGGTAGGGGCCAGGCGATGCAAGGCCGTGGTGATGGGCACTACCAGGATGCCGTGGCTCAGCTCCGGCAGCCGGTACAGGCTGGCGATGCGCTGGGAGATGATGTCCTGGTGGGGCGAGAACAGGTCGTAGGGCAGGGTCTCCCAGTCGGGAAACGGCAGCACCGGCAACTCGGGCGCGAAGAACTTCAGTTCCTGCTCCAGGCGGTCGGCGGCCTGGCTGTCTGCCGTCAGCAGCAGGGTGAAGCGGCCAGCGCTGCTGGCGGCCTCGGCGATGGCAAGGCTGAGGGCGGCACCGGGCAGGTTGCCCCAGGTTTGTTTGCCGGCGGTAGCCGACAGTTGCGGTAGGCGCAGAACTGACACGGGAGATTGCACTCCAAGCGTTTCGGCAAAGAGACCGATTGTACCGGTGACGCTGGCGGCTGTCAGGCTCCAATGGGGCAGGATGATCGATGTGCGTGACCACGACAGGCGCTCATTGCCGGTTACGCATCGGGGCGTCATAATGTAGCCCCTTTTTTCTGTCCCTACATGTGGAAGGTTCCCGTGACTCAGAAGCCCGACCAGTGTCTTGGTGAGTGGATCGATCGTGAAGCCCTGGCTGAAGCGATGATCCCGCTTATCGGTCAGCTCTACCGCAACAACAATGTGGTGAGCTCGATCTATGGCCGCAGCCTGATCAACCGTTCGGTTATCTCGATCCTCAAGGCACACCGCTTTGCGCGTCATCGCCAGACCGACGAAACCGAACTGTCCGTTCACGAGACATTCCCCCTGCTCAAGGCCATGAGCGAGCTGAAACTGGGCGCCGCCTCGGTCGACCTGGGCAAGCTGGCCAACAAGTTCAAGCTCGAAGGCAACGGCCGCAGCGCCGAGCAGTTCGTGCGTGAAGAACTGGCTGACGTGGTGGGCCAGCAGAACGCCGCCGCGCGCAAAGGCACCGACGTCGTGCTGTATGGTTTCGGCCGTATCGGTCGCCTGCTGGCGCGTATCCTGATCGAGAAGACCGGTGGTGGCGACGGCCTGCGCCTGCGTGCCATCGTCGTGCGCAAAGGCGCCGAGAACGATCTGGTCAAGCGTGCCAGCCTGCTGCGTCGTGATTCGGTGCATGGGCCGTTCGATGGCACCATCACCATCGACGAAGCCAACAACACCTTGACGGCCAACGGCAACCTGATCCAGATCATCTACGCCAAGAACCCGAGCGAAGTCGACTACACCCAGTACGGCATCGACAACGCGCTGATCGTGGACAACACCGGCGTATGGCGTGATGCCGACGGCCTGGGCCAGCACCTGGCCTGCCCGGGTGCCAGCCGCGTGATCCTCACCGCACCTGGCAAGGGTGCCCTGAAGAACATCGTGCATGGCATCAACCACGGCGAGATCACGGCCGATGACAAGATCATCTCCGCCGCCTCCTGCACCACCAACGCCATCGTGCCGGTGCTCAAGGCCGTCAACGACCAGTACGGCATCGTCAACGGCCACGTCGAAACCGTTCACTCGTTCACCAACGACCAGAACCTGATCGACAACTTCCACAAGGGCAGCCGCCGTGGCCGCGCCGCGCCGCTGAATATGGTCATCACCGAAACCGGTGCTGCCACCGCCGCCGCCAAGGCCCTGCCTGTGCTCAAGGGCAAGTTGACCGGCAACGCCATTCGCGTGCCGACGCCGAACGTGTCGATGGCAATCCTCAACCTGAACCTGGAAAAGGCCACCAGCCGCGAGGAAATCAACGAGTACCTGCGCCAGACGGCCATGCACTCGGACCTGCACAAGCAGATCGACTATGTGAGCTCCCAGGAAGTGGTCTCCACCGACTTCGTGGGTTCGCGCCACGCCGGTGTGGTAGACGCCGAAGCCACCATCTGCAACGACAATCGCGTCGTGCTCTACGTGTGGTATGACAACGAGTTCGGCTACAGCTGCCAGGTCGTGCGCGTGATGGAAGACATGGCCGGGGTCAACCCGCCTGCCTTTCCACGCTGATCGGCCAGTCAGACGCTGAACACACGGGAACCTTTGGGTTCCCGTTTTCGTTTGCGCTGCCGTGCAAGGGCGCTTGTCCTAGCAGAGCGCAGGGGGTCATCGAGTGACTCAGCGCAACATTTCAGGGACAATAACCGCCGTTTCGCAGGTGCCTGGGCGGTTTTTCCGTCTGAGCAGGCAGTGCAAGGTGGTCGAAAGCGTGGACAAGGATGATTGCCGCCAGGGAGACGGTGCTTTATGTAGTGCGGGCGAAATTGGCCTACGACGCGACCAAGGGTTAATGTGCGCGCCGTTCACGCTTGATTAGACTGCACCCGATTTTTCTCATGGCGCCGAGGCGGCATGATCGTGCGCCGCAAGCGACCGTGGCTTGCGGGCCAGTTCTGAAGGAGTACGCATGGCTGTCTACAACTACGACGTAGTGGTGCTGGGTTCCGGCCCGGCCGGGGAAGGTGCGGCAATGAACGCCGCCAAAGCAGGGCGCAAGGTGGCAATGGTCGACACCCGTCGCCAGGTCGGGGGGAACTGCACCCACCTGGGCACCATCCCGTCCAAGGCACTGCGTCACTCGGTGCGGCAGATCATGCAGTTCAACACCAACACCATGTTCCGCGCCATCGGCGAGCCGCGTTGGTTCTCTTTCCCGGACGTGCTCAAGAGCGCCGAAAAGGTCATCGCCAAGCAGGTGGCCTCGCGCACGGGCTACTACGCCCGCAACCGCGTCGACCTGTTCTTCGGCACCGGCAGCTTCGCTGACGAGCAGACCGTCGAAGTGGTCTGCCCCAATGGCGTGGTGGAAAAACTCAACGCCAAGCACATCATCATCGCCACCGGTTCGCGCCCCTACCGACCAGCAGACATCGACTTCAACCACCCGCGTGTGTACGACAGCGACACCATCCTCAGCCTCAGCCACACCCCGCGCAAGCTGATTGTGTATGGCGCCGGCGTGATCGGGTGCGAGTACGCCTCGATCTTCAGCGGCCTTGGTGTGCTGGTCGAGCTGGTGGACAACCGAGGGCAACTGCTCAGTTTCCTGGATTCGGAAATCTCCCAGGCCCTGAGCTACCACTTCAGCAACAACAACATCACCGTGCGCCACAACGAAGATTATGAGCGGGTCGAGGGCCTGGACAACGGCGTCATCCTGCACCTGAAGTCGGGCAAGAAGATCAAGGCCGATGCCTTGCTCTGGTGCAACGGGCGGACCGGCAATACCGACAAGCTTGGGCTGGAGAACATCGGCATCAAGGTCAACAGCCGCGGTCAGATCGAAGTGGACGAGGCCTACCGCACCAGCGTGCCGAATATCTACGGCGCAGGCGACGTGATCGGCTGGCCGAGCCTGGCCAGTGCCGCGCACGACCAGGGCCGCTCGGCCGCAGGCAGCATCGTCGACAACGGCAGCTGGCGTTTCGTCAACGATGTGCCGACGGGCATCTATACCATTCCGGAGATCAGCTCGATCGGCAAGAACGAGCAGGAACTGACCCAGGCCAAGGTGCCCTATGAAGTGGGCAAGGCCTTCTTCAAGAGCATGGCCCGGGCGCAGATCGCCGGTGAGCCCCAGGGCATGCTGAAAATCCTGTTCCACCGCGAGACCCTGCAGGTGCTGGGTGTGCACTGCTTCGGCTACCAGGCATCCGAGATCGTGCATATCGGCCAGGCAGTGATGAACCAGCCAGGCGAGCTGAACAACCTCAAGTACTTTGTGAACACCACGTTCAACTACCCGACCATGGCAGAGGCCTATCGGGTAGCGGCCTATGACGGTCTGAACCGGCTTTTTTGAGCGGCTCCGACCGGTGGCCTGAGCCGGTCGGAGAGACCGAATTCAACCCTGCCCGAGGGTGGTCCTGGCCAAACCGGGAAAGTCTGTAATCAGGCTGTCCACGCCAAAATCAGCGAGCCTGCGCATCAGCGCCGGCTCGTTGACCGTCCATACCGATACGTGCAAACCCTGCTTCTGCGCTTTTTGCAGGCGTTCCGGGGTGCACAACGTCCAATTCAGTGCCAGCATCTGGCAACCATAATTCTGTGCAACCTTCAGCGGGTCGAGCCAGGCGTATTCGGCCACCAGGCCGCGTTGCACGTCCGGCACCAATTCTTGAGCGGCGCCCAGCACTTCGCGTGAACTTGAGGTGATCGTCACCTTGTCCAGCAAGCCGAACTGCTGGGCCAGCTCGCGTATGGCCAGCACCGTAGTGGCTGCGCGGGTGCGCGAGGCGCTCTTGACTTCCAGCTGCCAGTGCTCGAACGGGCACTTCTCGAACAGCTCTTCCAGGCGTGGGATGGGGCAGGGCTGGACCCAGCCCGGGCCACCCTGACGTGCGTCGAGCTTGACCAGGTCTTCGGCCGGGTGCTCGACCACCTTGCCGCGCTTGCCGGTGGTGCGCTTGAGGGTAGGGTCATGGATCACCATCAGCTGGTTGTCGGCCGACAGGTGCAGATCCAGCTCGCAGCGCATGATGCCGTGGGACAGGCACTGGCGGAAGCTGTTCAGGGTGTTCTCGGGTGCTTCGCCCTTGGCGCCGCGATGGCCGTAGATCAGGGTCACGTTCGTTCCTTCAGTGAGAAAATGAGTCAGGGTGATGGGGCGTTCTGTTCCAGTTGCTGGCGTCTTTGCTGTTGCTGGCGTTGCAGAATGTAGCGGGCAAGCAGTTGGCGCTGGGCATCGACCATGTCGATGAATTCGATGCCGACCTCGAAGCCGCCTTGGGGCCTGGCCTCGCAATGGGCGATCTTGCCGCGCAACAGCAGGCCGTGGGCGCGCGGCATCAGCACCATTTGTACCTTCACCTGGGTACCCTGTGCAAAGGGCTCTGGCTGGATGCACTCCAGGCCACCTTCGGACACCACGACTGCCTGCGGCTGGCCTACCTCGCCCAGCAGGGTATGGGCGACCACGGCGCTGAGCACGTCCAGGCGCTTGTTTTGTACCCGCAAAAACGCTGCAAGGGTGCGGTCCTTGTCGCTGAGCTGGCGCAGCAGGTGCTGGGCCTCGAAGTCGGCCAGGTGCAGCTCGCTGAGCAGATTGAACAGCGGGGAATCATCCTGCAACACATCTGGATCCAGGGCTTCGGCCGCGCTCAATGGGCTGATTTGAAGTGCGATCCGATCGGCGATGCGGTAGTATTCGCGGCGATCTTCTTCGTCTAATGTCGTCATGGCGAACCCATGGTAGCGGCGGTGGTCCGAGTGTAAAGCCGCCATAGGCGCCTCGCCACAAGGACGTTCCCTTCCATCCGAACAAGCCCCGACATGTTCAGACCTCTTTTCGCATTCATCGGCACGCGTTATACCCGTGCCAAACGTCGCAATCACTTCGTCTCGTTCATTTCCCTGACCTCGATGATCGGCCTCGCCCTGGGCGTGGTAGTCATGATCGTGGTGCTGTCGGTGATGAACGGGTTCGACCACGAGATGCGCACCCGCGTGTTGGGCATGATCCCTCACGCCACGCTCGAGAGCGGCCAGCCCATCGCCGACTGGCCTGCCCTTGCCGAACAAGTAAAGCAGAATCGGCAGGTGGTGGCGGTCGCGCCCTTCACCCAGATGCAGGGTCTGCTCACCCATGACGGCAAGGTGCAGAAGGTCCTGCTCAACGGCATCGATCCGGCCCGGGAACGGGAGGTGTCGATCATCGACAACTTCGTCCAGCAGGGCCGGCTGGACCAGTTGGCGCCCGGCGAGTGGGGCATCATGATCGGTGACAAGGCCGCGGCCAAGTTGGGTGTGGCCGTAGGCGACAAACTCACCTTCGTGGCCCCGGAGGTCAGCGTCACGCCGGCCGGCATGTTCCCGCGCATGAAGCGCTTCACCGTGGTGGGCACCTTCCATGTGGGGGCCGGCGAGATCGACGGTTACCTGGGGCTGACCAACATCGCCGACCTGTCGCGCCTGCACCGCTGGAAGCCCGACCAGGTGCAGGGCCTGCGCTTGAAGTTCGATGACCTGTTCCAGGCCCCGCGCGTGGCCTACGACATCGCCCAACAACTGGGTGACCAGGATTTCTATAGCCGCGACTGGACCCGTACCCATGGCAATCTCTACCAGGCCATTCGCATGGAAAAAGCCATGATCGGCCTGCTGTTGCTGCTGATCGTCGCGGTTGCCGCGTTCAACATCATTTCCACACTGGTGATGGTGGTCAACGACAAGCGGGGGGACATCGCCATCCTGCGCACGTTGGGCGCCACCCCTGGGCAAATCATGCTCATCTTCATGGTGCAGGGCACTGTGATCGGTGTGGTGGGCACGTTGATCGGGGCCGTGGTGGGCATCATTGCGGCGCTCAACGTCAGCACGGTCATCGCCGGTATCGAGCACCTGATCGGCCACAAATTCCTCAACGCCGACGTGTATTTCATCGATTACCTGCCCTCGCAGATCCAGGCCCAGGATGTGTACATGGTCTGTGGTGCGGCATTGGTCCTGAGTTTCTTCGCCACCCTGTACCCTGCCTGGCGTGCGGCACGCACCCAGCCGGCAGAGGCGTTACGTTATGAGTGAGTCGCGCATGAGTGATAAAGCCGTTCTGAGTTGCCGCAACCTGGGCAAGTCCTACGATGAGGGCCCCGAGTCGGTGCAGGTCTTATCTGGCCTGAACCTGGAACTGCACGCCGGCGAGCGCATCGCCATTGTCGGCAGTTCGGGGTCGGGCAAAAGCACCTTGCTCAACCTGCTGGGCGGCCTGGATCGCCCCACCCAGGGCAGTGTCTGGCTGGCCGGCGAAGAGCTGTCGGCGTTGGGCGAGCGCGCCCGGGGCCTGCTGCGCAACCGCGAGTTGGGCTTCGTGTACCAGTTTCATCACCTGCTGCCCGAATTCACGGCCCTCGAGAACGTGTGCATGCCACTGCTGATAGGCCGTACGGCTATTCCAGAGGCGCGTGAACGTGCCGAGGCGCTGCTCAAACGCGTTGGGCTGGGGCATCGCCTCAATCACAAGCCGGCCGAGCTGTCTGGCGGCGAGCGTCAGCGAGTGGCCATCGCACGTGCGCTGGTCAACCGCCCAGGCCTGGTGATGCTGGACGAACCCACCGGGAACCTCGATCACCATACTGCACAGGGCATCCAGGAGTTGATGCAGGAACTGTCCAGCGCTTCGCGCACGGCGTTCCTGGTGGTGACCCACGACCTGAGCCTTGCGCGTCAGATGGACCGTGTACTGAAACTCGACAATGGCCACCTGGTGGCGATCTGACCGACCGAGCGGGGTGACCCTTTCATCCCGCGACCTGTTTTGATTGGGTGTATCCGCACATGTTCAGACCCCTGCCCATCTTCATCGGCGCGCGCTATACCCGGGCCAAGCGTCGCAACCATTTCATCTCGTTCATCTCCATGACCTCGATGATCGGCCTGTCCCTGGGCGTGCTGGCCATGATCGTGGTGCTGTCGGTGATGAACGGCTTCCAGCGCGAAATGAGCTCGCGCATCCTGGGCCTGGTACCCCACGCGGCCATCCTGGGCCAGCAGCCGCTGGACAACTGGCAGCAGGTGGCCGATGCGGCCATGAAAAACCCTGCCGTGGTTGCCGCGGCCCCGATCACCGAAATGGAAGGCATGCTGTCCTACAAGGGCGCCATGCAGCCGATTCAGGTTGGCGGTATCGACCCGGCCGAGGAAAACAAGGTGTCGATCGTAGGGCGGCACATCGTTCAGGGCCGCCTGCAGGACTTGCAGCCGGGCGAGTTTGGCGTGGTGATCGGCGAGCTGACGGCCCGCCGCTTTCGGCTGAATACCGGGGACAAACTGACCTTGATCGTGCCGGAGATCAGCAGCGAGCCTGGCGGGATCACCCCACGCATGCAGCGCTTGACCGTGGTGGGCATCTTCAAGGTGGGCGCCGAACTCGATGGTTCCCAGGCCTACATTCACATGGCCGATGCCGCGAGCATGCAGCGTTGGGCGCCCGGCCAGGTGCAGGGTGTGCGGCTGAAACTGCATGACCTGTACGCCGCCCCGCAGGTGTCCAAGGCCATCGCAGCGCAGCTGGGTGAGGGCTATCGGGCAGATGACTGGTCCCATACTCAAGGTAGCCTGTTCAGCGCCATGAAGATGGAAAAGACCATGATCGGCCTGTTGCTGCTGATGATCATTGCCGTGGCCGCGTTCAACATCATCGCCACCTTGGTCATGGTGGTAAACGACAAAGGGCCGGATATCGCCATCCTGCGTACCCTCGGGGCAACGCCTGCGCAGATCATGGGTACGTTCATGGTCCAGGGCAGCTTGATTGGCGTGGTCGGCACGCTGATCGGCGGCGTGCTGGGGGTGATCGCCGCGCTCAACGTGAGCCAGATCGTGGGCTGGCTGGAGCGGATCAGCGGTCAGCATATCTTCACCTCCGACGTGTACTTCATCAGCAGCCTGCCATCGGAGCTGCAAAGCGGGGACGTGGTGATGATCTGCGCGGCGGGGCTGGTGATGAGCTTCTTGGCTACCCTCTACCCAGCCTACCGGGCTTCCCAGGTACAACCGGCCATTGGCTTGGCGGTTTGACGGAGCCTTTACCGGCCTGTGAAGTCCAGCGTGAAGCGGGTCCAGCCAGCCTCGCACGCCACCTGAATCCGCCCGCCATGGGCCTGCACGATCGACCGCGTGATCGCCAGGCCCAGGCCGGCATGTTCGCCGCCGCCGTCATGCCTGGAAGGGTCCACCCGGTAGAAACGATCGAACAGCCGTGGCAGTGCCGTCGCCTCGATGGCGCTGCCGGTGTTGGCCACGGTAATGCTCGGCCCAGCCGCCAGTGTGATCCGCACCTGTCCGCCCGCCGGCGTGAAGCGCAAGGCGTTGTCGAGCAAGTTGCAGAGCGCCCGGCGCAGCATAGTCCGGTCGCCGGGCAGCCACGCTTGCCCCTCTCGTGTCAGTTGCACGGCCGCCTCTTCAGCCGCCAGGGCGTAATACTCCAGCAGCGAATCCACTTCATCATGCAGCGCCAGTGGTGTGTCACCTGGTGCCAATAGCCCCTGGTCGGCTTTGGCCAGGAAGAGCATGTCATTGATCATCTGCGCCATCGCTTGCAGCTCTTCGAGGTTGTCGTGCAATGCCTCCCGGTAGGCGTCGAGGCTGCGTGGGCGAGTCAGGGTGACCTGGGTGTGGGTCAGCAGATTGGACAGCGGCGTACGCAGTTCATGGGCGATATCGGCCGAAAACGCCGACAGGCGCTGAAACGCATCGTCTAGGCGCTGCAGCATGGCATTGAGGCTGTCAGCCAATTGGGCCAGTTCGGCAGGCATCTGCTCCACAGGTAGGCGAGTGGTGAGCGAGCGGGCAGAGACGCGTGCGGTGATGCGCCCCATCTGCCTCAAGGGGCGCAGGCCACTACGTGCTGCCCAGCCGCCCAGCAGGGCGGTGACCAGCGCCGACAGCCCGACTGTCAGCCAGACCAGACGCTGCATGCCTTGCAGAAAATGCTGGTGATGGGTGATGTCAAGGTACAGCACAAGGTGCGGTGAGGCGCTGCCGGGCATCAGCGCCACAGCAAGGCTACGGTAGTCCGTGCCCTGCGCGTGCAGCGTGTTCAAACCCGTGGAGGAGGGCGCAGGGGGGAGGCCAGCGCGGCTCTCGAACCAGGTGGCGCCATTGCCTGAGGTGACCCGCACGGACAGGTCGGCCTGATGACTCAGCTCCTCGTGCAGGGCAGGCAGGCGGGTTTGCAGATCGGCTTGTGTGCCGACGTCAGTGAGGTGACGGCGCAACAATGACAGGCGCGACGCCAGCAACTGCTGGTCGAGTTCGATGAAATGCTGCTCGCTGGCCTGATTGAACACAAGGCCCGCCCCTAGCGAAACCGCAGCTGTGCAGGCGGCGAACAGCAGCGCCAGGCGGCTGGTCAGCGAAATGCGGCGCCTCACGATGAACGCACTTCCAGCACATAACCCATGCCGCGCACCGTGTGGATCAGCTTGTCGTCGTAGGCATCGTCCACCTTGGCCCGCAGTCGCCGAATGGCCACTTCGATCACGTTGGTGTCGCTGGCAAAGTTCATGTCCCATACCTGGGACGCGATAAGCGCCTTGGACAGCACTTCACCCTGACGGCGCAACAGCAGCTCGAGCAAACCGAATTCTTTCGCGGTCAGGTCGATGCGCTGGCCGCCGCGCTCGACACGCCGGCGAATCAGGTCAAGGCGCAGGTCCGCCACCGCCAGCGAGGTATCGGCACTGGGCGTAGCCCCGCGCCTGAGCAGGCTGCGCACACGCGCCAGCAGCTCCGAAAAGGCGAATGGCTTGATCAGGTAATCATCGGCGCCCAGTTCCAAGCCATGTACCCGGTCCTCGATGGCATCGCGGGCGGTCAGAAACAGCACAGGCGTATCGATACCGGCTTGTCGCACGGCCTTGAGGATCTGCCAGCCGTCGCGCCCTGGCAGCATCACATCCAGGATCAGCAGATCGTGATCGCCCGTCAGGGCCAGGAACTGGCCTGTCTCGCCATCGGTGGCCAGCTCTACCGTGAAGCCGGCCTCGCTCAGGCCCTGATGCAGGTACTGGCCAGTACGCACTTGGTCTTCGACGATCAACAGTTTCATTGAGGCAAGCTCCGGCTGGCGATGCGGCGCCGCGGTGGAGTCCAGCCGGCGCACAGGTGCCAGGATCATACGTGACCTGCGCGGCGTTCGGCCAAACTGACAGGCTTGTAATGCAGCGGTCAGGTTCATGGCAGTCGCATGGGCTTAACATCGCGCTGTTCAATCCAACGAATGGAAACCCCGATGTCTCGCTTTATCTTTGCCTGCGCACTGACGCTGGCCAGTAGTCTTGCTCAGGCAGGCACCGCCCATACACTGGCTTTCGGTGAGCCTGCGCCAGCCGAAAAAGCCACCCGCACGGTCGAGGTGAGGCTCAAGGACATCGCCTTCGAGCCCGCCAGCCTCACTGTCAAGGCGGGTGAGACGGTGCGCTTCGTGTTGATCAACGAAGGGCAATTGCCCCACGAGTTCAACCTGGGTGACAAGGCCATGCATGCCGAACACCAGAAGCAGATGATTGCCATGCAAGGCGAGCTGTTCACTGCGGCCGTAGGCGAACAGGGCATGGGGCATGGCGCCATGAGCGGACATGATCATGGCGCAGGCCATGGGCATGGCGGCGGTAACACGGTGCTGGTGATGCCTGGCCAGCGCGCCGAGTTGACCTGGACCTTCAAGGCCTCTGCACCCATCGAATTCGCCTGTAATGTGCCAGGCCATTACCAAGCGGGCATGGTGGGGCCGCTGATCATCGAATGAGTGGCGCTGCAAGGCGGCAAGCAAAAGGGTAGACTGGGCGCCCTACGCGTCATCCTGTACACGACACGATTGCCCCAGAATGGGGGCGCGCACCGTACGAACGCTAGCGTCCACTCCACACTTTCAGGTCAGTTTCAATGCACCCTGCCGCCGAACACTCCCCGCTGGGCAAGTCCAGTGAATACGTCGCCACCTATTCCCCGGAGCTGTTGTTCCCGATCCCACGCACCGCCAAGTGGGCGGAGCTGGGTGTCACCGCGCAGACGCTACCGTGGCAAGGTGTGGATTACTGGAATTGCTTCGAGCTGTCCTGGCTGCTGCCCTCGGGCAAGCCCGTGGTAGCCATAGGCGAGTTCGCCATCCCGGCTGATTCGCCCAACATCATCGAATCGAAGTCATTCAAGCTTTACCTGAACTCGTTGAACCAGACCGTTTTTGCGGGCATTGAGCCGTTGCAGGCGTGCCTTGAGAGGGATCTCTCGGCGGCCGCCGGCAAGGCGGTAGGGGTCAAGGTCAAAACGCTGGAAGAGGTTGAGGCCCAAGGCGTGGTCGCTTTGCCAGGCACCTGCATCGATGGGCTGGACGTGGCTATTTCCAACTATGCGCAGCCGCAACCGGAGCTGTTGCAATGCGATGCCCATCAGGTGGTCGAAGAGACGCTGCACAGCCATTTGCTCAAGTCCAACTGCCCGGTCACCGGACAGCCTGACTGGGGGAGTGTGGTAGTGGCCTACAAAGGCAGCGCGCTTGATCATGCCAGCCTGCTGACCTACCTCATCAGCTTCCGCCAGCATGCGGACTTCCATGAGCAATGCGTGGAGCGCATCTATCTGGACCTGAAAAATCTAGTGCAGCCTGAGCACTTGACCGTTTATGCCCGGTATGTGCGCCGAGGTGGGCTGGACATCAACCCCTACCGCAGCATGGGGGAAATCGTCGTGAACAATGGGCGGCTGGCCAGGCAGTGACCGCCGCAGAGGTGCGCCTGCGTTGAACTGCAGCCGATCCTGACAGCAGGCCATGTGCTGTTCGCCTCTGGCCTGAGTGCGGGTCAAGACAGGCCACTGCGCTGCGCTGGGCGCGCAGCAGCCCGAGCGGTATGTTTCAGATACCCATGCTGTGCAGCGAGTTGGCAATGCTGCGCAGGGTGGCCGTCAGGTCAGGGTGGTCGGCTTCAAATCGCTCCACGGCGAGGTTCACACCGTCGGCCAGGTTGTTGTCAGGCGTGGCGTTTTCCAGCTTCAGTTGCGCTTCGATCTGGCGCGCTTCTTCGTGGAGCGCAGCCAGCTCTTCGTCCGAAAGTGGCACGTTGCGATCCAGTTGCTCGCGCAGGCTGTTGAGGCGCTCTTGCAATTCGCGGGCAGGCATTGGCAATTCTCCATCATGGGTTTGGCAAGCCATGGACCTCAGCGAGGCGGCAAAGGTTCTGGCCTGTATTGAGCGTAAACCCTTCGCCTTGGATTTGCATGACTGGCAGCCGCTGGGCTGTGTCTGTATTTCTCGCGTATCAACTGCCAAGCGATGATTTTCATCCACAAGGCAGGCGACCAATGGCTTTTCCGCTGAATCTTGCAGCCATCGCGTAGCACGACTGACGCAACACTTGGTCACATTAAACTTCATGGCTGCCGAAAGCTGTCTATCGGCCTGCAAAACTCTATACTGCCGCACTACAGCAGCGCGCCCGTTGCGCTTGCGGCCGATAATCCTGATGGAGAAACACTATGCGTAGGATCGGTGCCAGTGTGATCGAACGAGTCACCCAGGCCTGTGTATGCGCCAGCATGCTGCTGGCGCCCGTGGCGGCTACCCAGGCCGCGACCGAAGAAGACCCCTGGGAAGCGGTCAATCGCCCGATCTTCCGCTTCAACGATACCCTCGATACCTACGCGCTCAAGCCGCTCGCCAAGGGCTACGACACCGTGACGCCGCAGTTTCTCGAAGACGGCATTCACAATATGTTCCGCAACCTGGGCGATGTGACCAACCTGGCCAACAACGTCCTGCAGCTCAAGCCCCATGCGGCAGGGGTGGACACGGCGCGCCTGATCGTCAACACCACCTTCGGCCTGGCGGGGTTCTTCGATGTCGGCACCAAGATGGGCCTGCAGCGCAGCGATGAAGACTTCGGTCAGACCCTGGGCTACTGGGGTGTACCCAGCGGCCCGTACGTGGTCATTCCGTTGCTCGGCCCCAGCACCGTGCGCGATGGCGTAGCCAAGTACCCGGACACCTTCACCCGGCCTTATCGCTACGTGGACCATGTCCCTACCCGCAACTCGGCCTTCGCCCTGGATGTGGTGGATACCCGTGCGAGCCTGCTGCCGGCCGAGAAGCTGATTCAGGGGGACAAATACATCTTCATTCGCAACGCCTACCTGCAGAACCGTGAGTTCAAGGTGCGCGACGGCGAAGTCGAGGACGATTTCTAACCCTACCGCATGGCCAGGATGCGCAGCCCGAACGTATGCTGCCCATCCGCCTGGGCCGCGATCCACACCACTTCCGCCGTGGCGTGCAAGCCTTCGAGCGACGGGTGATCAGACTCCAGGCGCACCTCCAGCCGATCCCCGACCTGGAACGGCTGAGGGGCTTTTACTTGCATCCCGCTACTGGACAGGTCGAGACACACGGCGGCGATGACGTTACCCTCGTGCACCAGGGTGACCGGCGTGTCGATGCGCATGCGGATGAAATCGCGTTTCTCGCTGTGGCTGGTGGCGGTATCGAGCATGCTGCATCCTTCCTGTGAGGTTACATCGTGAAGGTTTCTTATAAGTCTCGGTGATTTGCCCTGTAAAGCCGCTCAAGCGTACCGTTCGATGCTTGAAACCCCTGGCGGATGGGAGTACCGTCTGCGCCTTACACCGCATATCTCTCAGTTGCCGGGTAGGCCTTCTTGCCCTACAACTGCAAAGAGCCTGCGACCTGTTAAGAATTCCCGCAGCTGTTGGTCTGCCTTACCGGCTCGCTGCACAAACCCCAATCGGCGCCGTTCGCCCACATGCAGAAAACCAGTGCAACGCTGCTGATCATCGATGACGACGACGTGGTCCGTGCAAGCCTCGCCGCGTATCTTGAAGACAGTGGCTTCAGCGTTCTCCAGGCTGGCAATGGCCAGCAGGGGCTTCAGGTCTTCGAAGAACACCAGCCTGATCTTGTGATCTGCGATTTGCGCATGCCGCAAATGGGCGGGCTCGAACTAATTCGTCAGATCAGCGCGCGTGCACCGCAGTTACCCGTGATCGTGGTGTCGGGTGCCGGTGTCATGGCCGATGCGGTGGATGCATTGCGCCTGGGCGCTGCGGACTACCTGATCAAGCCACTCGAAGACCTGGCGGTGCTGGAGCACTCGGTGCGCCGTGCGCTGGATCGCGCCCACCTTGTGCTGGAAAACCAGCGCTACCGCGAGAAGCTCGAGGCTGCCAACCGCGAACTGGAGGCCAGTCTGCACCTGTTGCAGGAAGACCAGACCGCCGGTCGGCAAGTGCAGATGAACATGTTGCCCCAGAGCCCTTGGCATGTGGGTGATTTTGCCTTCGAGCACCAGATCATCCCGTCGCTGTATCTGTCAGGTGACTTCGCCGACTACTTCCGTGTGGATGAGCGGCGCATTGTTTTTTACTTGGCCGACGTGTCCGGGCACGGCGCTTCTTCGGCCTTTGTCACCGTGCTGCTGAAGTTCATGACCACCCGCCTTCTGTTCGAATTCAAGCGTGGCAAAAACATGCGCGAGTTCCAGCCTTCTGAAGTACTCAGCCACATCAACCGTGGGTTGATCAACTGCAAGCTGGGCAAGCACGTGACCATGGTGGGCGGGGTGATCGATGAGGACACCGGGTTGCTGACCTATGCCGTAGGCGGGCACTTGCCGCTGCCGGTGCTGCACACGCCCGAGCACACCCGCTACCTTGAAGGCCGCGGCTTGCCGGTGGGGCTGTTCGAGGAGGCCCGCTACCAGGACCTGGTGATCGAACTGCCACCGCGTTTTAGCCTGAGCCTGATGTCCGATGGCATCCTGGACCTTTTGCCAGGTGATACGCTCAAAGATAAAGAAGCCGCGTTGCCTGAAATCGTCAGGGCGGCAGAGGGTAGCCTGGATGGGCTGCGTCAACGTTTTGGATTGGCTACGCTAGGGGAGATGCCGGATGATATCGCCCTATTGGTGTTGAGCAGGAACCTTCAATGAGTACCGGTAGAATCCAGTTCGCCGAGCAGGACGGTACCTTCGTACTGAAGTTCGTCGGTGAAGTGCGCCTGACCTTGTGTTCGGCGCTCGATGCAACGATCGAGCGAATATTCACCGCGCTGAATTTCTCGACCATCGTGATCGACCTGACCGAAACAGAAAGCATCGACAGCACCACCCTTGGCTTGCTCGCCAAGTTGTCGATCTTGTCGCGGCAGAAAGTGGGTCTGCTCCCGACCGTCGTGACGACCAACCCGGATATTTCCCGCCTGTTGCAATCGATGGGGTTCGATCAGGTATTCAACATCGTCGACCGCCCCATCCCGTGCCCTGAATGCTTATCTGACCTGCCATCCCAGGACCAGAACGAGGAGGTGGTGCGTTCCAAGGTGTTGGAAGCGCACCGTATTCTGATGGGCTTGAATGAGTCCAATCGCGAAGCCTTTCATGACCTGGTGAGTGCGCTGGAGCGCAGTTGACCGAGTTGTGACATTCGGCAACGGTATGCAGGACGCGCGACAGCGTCACCCTGGAGGCAAATACGAAACGGGCGGGAAATGTCGAACATTTCCCGCCCGCCACAAGCCCCCAACGTTGGATCAGCCCTTTTCAGCCATGACCTTCTCAAGCTTCTCCTGATCGCGCGCAAACTGGCGGATGCCTTCGGCCAGCTTCTCGGTAGCCATGGCGTCTTCGTTCATGTCCCAGCGGAACTCGCTCTCACTCAGCTGGCGCTTGGGCTCCCCGGCATTGCCTGGCTTCAGTACCTGCGGCAGGTCGCCCTGGTCTTCACTCAACTGCTGCAGCAGCTCTGGGCTGATGGTCAGGCGATCGCAACCGGCGAGCTGTTCGATTTGGTTGGTGTTGCGGAAGCTGGCGCCCATGACCACGGTGTCGTAGCTGTTGGCCTTGTAGTAGTTGTAGATCCGCGTGACGGACTGTACGCCTGGATCATCGGCACCGGTGTACTCCTTACCCGTGCTTTTCTTGTACCAATCGTAGATCCGGCCCACGAACGGCGAAATCAGGAACACACCGGCGTCGGCGCAGGCCTGGGCCTGGGCGAAGGAGAACAGCAAGGTCAGGTTGGTCTGGATGCCTTCCTTCTCCAGCTTTTCGGCGGCGCGAATACCTTCCCAGGTAGACGCCAGCTTGATCAGCACACGGTCACGGCCAACACCGGCCTTGTCGTACAGCTCGATCAGTGAGCGCGCCTTGGCCAGCAGGGCAGGCTCGTCGAACGACAGCCGCGCATCCACTTCGGTCGAGATACGCCCGGGGATGGCTTTCAAAATGCCCGAACCCACCGCCACCGCGAACATGTCGCAGGCCTGGTCCACATCACCGTTGGCCTCGCCCTTCACGCGCGTGAGCAACTCGGCATAGGCCGGGATGGCAGCAGCCTTGAGCAGCAGCGACGGGTTGGTGGTGGCATCTACCGGTTTCAGGCGCGTGATGGCGTCCAGGTCACCGGTGTCGGCGACCACGGTAGTGAACTGCTTGAGTTGTTCCAGCTTGGAAGTCATGGGCGTGCTCTGTCCTGTGCAATGGCTCGACATTACCCCAGCCCCCACGGTCGCTCAAGGGCCCGGCTGTACGAGAGGTGAGTGTTCGATTACCCACCGTCTCCCAGGTTCCCTTCAGGCTGGGCCTTGCATCGTGTCGCGCAACCGGCAGGCACTTGCGTGACACGCCAGCGCCCTCAACGCCCCTGCAACAACTCGACAGCCTGGTCGAACACGGCCAGCGGCTCGGCTGCCTTGTGGATGTCTGCCGAAAGCAGTTGGCGGAACCGGCGAGCGCCCTTGAAGCCCTGGGCCAGGCCGAGAATATGCCGGGTCACGTGATGCATCGCACCCCCTGCCTGCATATGCGCCACGATGTAAGGCCGTAACTGCGCCAGCACTTCGGTGCGGGTGACCACCGGTGCAACGCTGCCGAACAGCTGTTGATCCACCTCGGCCAGCAGGTACGGGTTGTGATAGGCCTCGCGGCCCAGCATCACGCCGTCGAAGGTCTGAAGGTGGGAATGGCAGTCGGCCAAGGTCTTGATACCGCCGTTGAGCACGATCTCAAGGTCCGGGAAATCAGCTTTCAGCTGCGCGGCCACGTCATAGCGCAGCGGCGGCACCTCGCGGTTTTCCTTGGGCGACAACCCTTCGAGAATGGCGATGCGTGCGTGCACGGTGAAACTGCGGCAACCCGCCTCGCGCACCTGCCCGACGAAGTCACACAACTGTGCATAGCTGTCGCGGCCATTGATGCCGATGCGGTGCTTGACCGTCACCGGTGTCGAGACGGCGTCGCGCATGGCCTTCACGCAATCGGCCACCAGCGCCGGGTGCGCCATCAGGCAGGCACCGATCATGTTGTTCTGCACCCGGTCGCTGGGGCAGCCGACATTGAGGTTGACCTCATCATAGCCATCGGCCTCAGCTAGCCGCGCACACGCCGCCAGATCCGCCGGCACGCTGCCGCCCAGTTGCAGGGCCAGCGGGTGCTCGGAGGCATCGTGGCGCAGGAAACGCTGGGCGTCGTTGTGCAGCAGGGCACCGGTGGTGACCATTTCGGTGTAGAGCAGGGTGTGCTTGGAGAGCAGGCGCAGGAAGAACCGGCAGTGGCGGTCGGTCCAGTCCATCATCGGTGCAACAGAAAACCTCCTAACTACCGTATCGCTTGGGGTTGCTTGGTTTTCTGCGGGTATCACGGGCATTTTCAAATCTCTCGTTTACTACCGTTTCCCACCATTTTTGCTTATTCGCCAGATGCCATTGCTACAATGTAGCAACCTCAATCGGCCGTGTAGCAAAAGACCATGGGATCCATCACGCTCAGGAAGCGCAAGGACGGATCTGCCGCGTACACCGCGCAGATCCGGATAATGAAGAAGGGCCAGACAGTTTATCAGGAAAGCCAGACGTTCGACCGAAAGACCACAGCCCAAGCTTGGATCAGGAAGCGTGAGGCAGAACTGCACGAACCCGGCGCGATCGAGAAGGCGAACCGAGACGGCGTGACAGTCAAGCACATGGTTGACCGTTACCTAGACCAGTACGAAAAGCTCAGGCCCCTGGGCAAAACCAAGCGCGCCACCCTCAACGCCATCAAGGAGACCTGGCTGGGCGACGTGACCGATATAGAGCTGACCAGCCAGAAGCTTGTCGAGTACGCCATGTGGCGGATGGAGAACGACGGCATCCAGGCGCAGACCGTGGGCAACGATCTGGCGCACCTAGGGGCGGTACTGTCGGTGGCCAGGCCAGCCTGGGGATACGACGTTGACCCGCATGCCATGCCTGACGCCAGAAAGGTGCTGCGCAAGATGGGTGCCGTAAGCAAAAGCCGGGAGCGCAACAGGCGCCCGACCTTGGATGAACTGGACAAGCTCCTCACGTACTTCGAGGAGATGCGCGACCGCCGCAAGCAGGAGATCGACATGCTGCGAGTGGTGCTGTTCGCCCTTTTCTCCACGCGCCGGCAGGAGGAAATCACGCGAATTCGCTGGGACGCCCTGAATGAGAAGGACCGCACGGTCCTCATCACCGACATGAAGAACCCTGGCCAGAAATACGGGAACGACGTGTGGTGCCACATGCCCGAAGAAGCCTGGCGCATTCTTCAGTCGATGCCTTGCGTTGCTGACGAGGTATTTCCGTACAACTCGAAGTCAATCTCGGCCTCGTTCACCCGAGCCTGCAACTTCCTTGAGCTGGACGACCTGCACTTTCACGACCTTCGCCACGATGGCGTAAGCCGTCTATTCGAAATGGGGTGGGATATCCCGAAGGTGGCCTCTGTTTCTGGTCACCGGGATTGGAACTCGATGCGGCGCTATACGCACCTGCGGGGGAATGGCGATCCATATAAAGGGTGGGAATGGATCGAGAAGGTGATAACGGGCCCCGTGATCGAGGCCCAGAGGAGGATCAAGAGACGCGTCGAAGACCGCGACCCATGAGCTTGTCGTGCTCGGTCTTGGCTTTAGCGTGTTGCGCGTCGAGGTAGGCGGCAAGGTCATTCAGGTGCACGCCCCGGGCAGACTTCTGGCTGGCTTCCATGCACACCAGGGGAAGGTTGATTTCGCCCCTGGCCACCTTGCCCTTCATTTTCTCCGGGGTCAGGTGGCTGAAGTAGTCGAGGCACACTCGCTCGAGCGGGATGATGGCCTGGCCGCCGTATTGGGCCATGAGCAGGAAATAGGTGTTCATGCGGGCCTCCTTAGGCCAGAAAGTGGTGCCCGACCTTGGCCGCCTGGGCGGCTTCCTCGGTGCGGAACATGAGCTTTGTTTTGCTGATGCGGCCTTCGCCGTCGTACTCAACATCGACCCACCACTGGCCGAACATTCGGTACGGCTCGCTGAGGATCTTCGTGACGTAGCAGTCGATCAGGTTCATGGATGGTCTCCACGCCGCCGGTGGCGGCAGGTTGGTCAGGCCGTAGCCTTGGCGATGGTCTGCTCGAAGCGCGCTGCCAGGGTGGCATTGACCTCGGCCTTCGCCAGGCTGTCGGCGGTGCTTTTGGCGCGGTGCAGCACTTCGTACTGGCGCAGCTGGCCGGCGGCGTCGATCAGGTCCACCAGCAAGTCCGGCGCAGCGGCGATCAGCTTTGCGTTGGCCCGGCGCAAGTCGCGGCTGAGTTCTGCCGGGCCGATCTCGGTGAAGGTCAAGCAATCGCCGCAATCCGCGATCATCCAGCCATCTGAGGACAGCGCCTTCACACCGTCTCCGCTGTCGGCGCCAAGGCCGGTGAACACCTCGGTTTCATTCAGAACTTCCCAAGGGCCTGGCGTGTGCTTGTGTTTCGTCATGGCAATAGCTCTCCATCCCGCACATGTCGGCGGGCTTGAGTTGTAGGATTAGAAGGTCAGGCATTGATACAAAGGGGGTTACACCACGCCAAAACGCAGTTAAGATCTTAATTGTGCAATTAAGCACTTAACTGAGTTTGAGGTTTCTATGGCTGTTCAAGCGCGCGTTACGATTATCGAAAATGTGGAAAAAAAGTTCGAAAGTGGCTGGACTCTGTGTTTTCAGTGGTGCCACTACAACTACAGCGACGGATCGCAGCAGCGCGGCTATCGGTTCATCTGGAAGCGTAAGGACGGCACCCTTCAAGCTGCACGCGGTCAAGCGCGCCTGCCGAATATGGAACTGATCATGGAGCTGGTGGAGAAGGCCAAAAAAGCGGGCTGGGGTTACAAAGGCGAAGAAACGCCTGATTCGAACGTATAAAGGATCGGCCGCATCTTTGGGGAGGCGCTGCCCTTGCACTTACTAGCGATCCAGCTATCTATCGAGACTGCAGCGTCGATGGTCGTGGGGTCCTACCATCAATTCCTTCGGAACCTGCACGATATCGCCAACCTTGGCGGCGACGATTACGCGGCACAGCGCGATAAGTGGTGTCTGCCCAGATTGCCAGGCCAAGGCCCCGCTGATACGGACTCGCGCGATAGCCAGGGATTCATACATCTGGTTTGGATAACCACGGATCATGGCGGAGTACTTATCGATCAGGTTGCCGCCCAGCGACCAATCTTCCCACGGGTTATAGCGCTTGGCTTCCTCGGTCGCGGTGTAGCGGTGGCGCGCAAACACCCGCCAAGACGCGCCGTAGTGCGGCGGCTCTAATTCCAGCTCCAAGCCTTCAGCCTTGCCGACCGCCCACCCCAGCGCCTCGCCGGCCAGGTCTGTTGTCTCCACTTCGATCAGGTCGGTCATGGTGCCACCTGCTTGGTCTTGGCCGCTCTGGCGCGCTCGATGTTGCCGAACTTGCTCTTGCGCTGGATTTCTTTGAAGTTGCGGCACCCGGACATGAACAGGGTGGACGTCAGGTCTTTACGACTCCGGCCAACCTCCATTATCCCTTTCACGCCGTGACGGCAGAGCACGTAGGCATTCTTATATTCGCCGCTGCGAAGCATGGTTGTGTAAAACGCTAGGCGCATTGCCAAGCGCCAACTGTCGCTGTCATCGGACGGGCGCATGCGACGTGTGTAAAGCTGACCTTTTCGATACTTGCTCACAGCTGATACCTCTCATCAAGCCAGCGCCCAGGCGCCATAGCGGGTGTAGGTTCGGGTTGGGTTTCGTGCGGGGAGAGCTGGCGCTCGTTGCCGGCGACTTGCGGCAGCCAGACCTTCACGCAGCTGATAGCGTTGTTGCCCAGCGAGTTCATGACGTAGCAGACGACGCTGCGGGGCTTGTCCTCGAAGGACCAGACGCCTGATGGCAGTTCGGTTGCGCTGGCGCCGGTGGCCAGCAGCAGGAGGCAGATGGCGAGGCGGGCCATCATGGATACCCCTTACTGGTCTGCTCGCATTGGGCGGCCAGCTTCAGCAGGTTGATGGTGGTTGGGCGGAATCCTTCCGTATTGGGATATCCCTCAAAGCGATGACCGATCGGGTAGTACTCAAAAGTCCTGTGCCAGCACCAGTTCAGCTGCCAATCCTCCCAGACGGTGTAGGCGTCCTGTCCTTCACCCCAATAGTCCAGTCCGCCGCCCACGCTCAGAACGTGGCGAACACTGGAGCCCTGGTCATACGCCAGTTCCGACTGCTCCTGATCACGCCAGGCATTGCGATAGACCGACGGCAACAGCTCGACCAGGCGCTTGCTGAGCTTCTTTTCGATGCGGGCTTTCATGCCCACCCTTTTCTTGGGCATAGCGCTTCCTTGGCCGCCATATCGCGGCAGTGAATAGAGGTGAGAGGGAGTTACTTGACCGGCCAGCCGAGCGGCATGCCGTCCTTGCGAACCAAGTGCGCTGGCAGTTCTTCCTGCATGCACATCGGCTTGGTGTAAGGCCTTCCGCACGCATGGCAGCCGCTCGGCATCCCACGACAGATGGCGTGCAAAACAGGGAAGCCGCTGTTGCAGCGGTCTTCTTCCTTGTTGTATTCGGAGCAGGGGTCATTTTCAGACATGTATTCGCCCTTGCCGCCCACAGAGCAGCGTCAGTGAATAGAGGGGAGAGGGGTTACAGCGAAAAGAGTACGGAAGTACTCCTTCAGGGTTCGTCGTACTCAGCCGGGGGCGTGTGCACGATGCTGATTAACTTCGGGTCGTGGGTTGGCGCGCTCGGATCTGCGCTGGCGCATTCCGGGCAGCTCTTGTCCGCAGGGCCGCAAACAGTGGCAATGCGCAGTAGGCCGCGACCATGGCATTTGCCGCATTTCGGCTCTGCGCTGGTGGATAGGGCGGCGTCGATCAGCTCGATTTCTTCCGCAGCAGACCGGTGATGCCATTGCAGAAGACCGTCACGAACTTTGCGCAACAGCGCATGCGCCTCGGCCAGCTGGGCTTTCAGCTGCTCGATATGCAAGCCGTGTTCTACGCAGAAGCATTCCGGCACAGGATCAACCTCGGCAGGGTCGGCGTGGGTGTATAGCGGGGTTTCCACCTTGCAGCAAATATCGAAGACATCGCCGCAGTCCGCCTTGGTCAGTACGGTGCCATTGGCATACAGCACCGCCACCGGCTCGCCCTGGTGCTGGACTGGCTGATCAAGCACGCTTTGCCAGTACTCGGCATGCGGCGATGGGTATGGGTGCGCTTGATAGGCAAGGAGCTTGACCAGGCGCTCGACCTCGTCGCGCGGCACGCTGACCATCTCTATATTGCTGGATCGGTTTTCTGTGGGCATGGGATACCTCGCCGGGGTGGCGTGACTGAATGGGAAGGGTGGGGTGTTCAGCTGCCGAAGAGGCTCAGCTGCGATTCGGTAGCTGCAGCGTTCTCGCTCGCCGCGGCAACCTTGGTCTGCTCATGCTCGATGCGCGTCTTGGCGATTGCCAAGTACTCCGGATCAAGTTCGCAGCCGATGAAGTTGAATCCTTCACGCATGGCGGCCTTGCCGGTGCTTCCGCTTCCCATGAACGGGTCGAGGACGGTACCGCCCGGCGGGGTAACCAGGCGCAGCAGGTAGGCCATGAGCTCTGTCGGCTTTACGGTGGGGTGATGGTTTCCATTGCGCTTGGGCCAGTCGGCGTTCTCTCGCTCCCGCATGGTGGCGCCGGCGGCCACGGCTGGTTGATCTCCGGCAGAAAGCCCTTCGTTGCGATCCGCGCGGCTCGCTTTGGCGCAGTAGAAGAATCGCGCCGCGCTCTTGTCAGCCTCCATCCGGGCCGAGTGGTCCAAGGCAGGACGCATTCCGCCGAAAATCCCGTTAGGGGACTGCCTGCATTTGGCATGCGATTTCAGGTCGCCTTGCTGGCCAGATGCCTCAGGAAAGGAGGATCTGACTAAATCGCTACCGTCGTGAACCAGGTTGGCTGGCCAGCGCCCCAAGGGGGCGCCGCCGCGCACTCCGGGCTTTGCCGCAAAGTTTGTTGATCCTGAGTTGGCGTAACGCTTGTCCTGACTGTCCTCGTCGGACCGTACACGGCTCTCTCCAGTTGGCGTGACGCGGCAGGCGTCTATGTTGAGTGCGCCAGTGCCGTGCACCAGCACGTTCGCCGCCACGGTGCCAACAATCGGCTTTCGGGCGACCGTGATCGGCTCCAGGGCAGGCTTGAGCGCAGTGCCCCAGCCTCGCCAGTCGCCGTCCAGGTTGTGCGACTTGGGAAAGCCAGATCCGTAAACCCAGGCGATCATGTCGCGGATCTCGAAACCGGCATCCTCGATGCGGACGGCCATGCGGTGCTGGGTCCGAGTGCCGGCGAAGGCCAGAAGGTGCCCGCCGGGCTTGAGAACTCGTAGGCATTCGACCCAAGTATCTACGCCAGGCACGTCGTAGTCCCAGCGCTTTCCCATGAATCTCAGCCCGTATGGCGGGTCGGTGACGATGCTGTCAACCGAGTTATCAGGCATAGCCCGCATCGCGTCGATGCACTTGCCAAGGTGAAGCGTGTAGGTCATGGCTTGCTCCATGCGTGCAGGCGCCGCCCTCGCCGAGGAGGCGTTATCGTTGAATAGGGGAAGGCGCTGGCGGGCAGCGCGGGAGGGTCAGGCAGCGAGGCGCTTCTTCTCGGCGCGGCGCTGAGCCAGCTGGAGCCGCAGGGCTTCCTTGTAGCTGGCCTTGGCCGCTTTCATGGTCGGAGCCCATTCACCAGCAACTTCAAGGGTCTGGTAGGGCGACCAGTAAGCAAATCTGGTAGGGCGACGATGCTCGTAGTAGGCGCTTCCGCGCGGGTAGCGCACCATCCGGTATTCGTAGTTTCCCCAGTCGCCGCGCTGCTGGATCTGGGGCTGGTTGATCCCTAGGAAGTGCGCGAAGCCGTCATAGCACTCGCACTCGTCCAGGTACTCGTCGAACTTGGTGCGCTTGGCCGGCGGAGGTGGCGGTGGCAGCTTGTCCAAGGCGAACTGCTTCCCCTCGTCCGTGGCGCGATAGACCACCTCATCCTGTGAGCAGAAGGCTGGAGGCTTGCCGCAGGTCATCAGGCCGGCCGCCACCAGAACATCCAGGTTTTTCGCGTCGTCGTAGCCCGGGCTGGTGAGGAAGTGGTTGCGGCTGATATTGCGGCGATCAGGACGCTCAGGGCAAAGGCCCAAGGTGTGCCAGAGCAGGCCGAGCTGCTTCTCGGTGGCTTCGATCATGGCTTTCTCCATGCATGCGCCGCCATCCATGGCTGGATGCGACTGTGATATTTTGAGGGTTGAAGACTTGAAAATGACCAGCGACTTGAAGCCGGAGCAACGAATGGATAAACCTGATGACAGGGAAGACCTAGCTGAAAAAGGTTTTCTATCCGCTGAAATTGAGATTTTTCGTGCTGTCCAGCGCGACAAGTATCCAAAATCATTTTTTGATGCTGAGACTGCATCAGACTCGGCGTATCAACTCATGATGGCCGCTGGTGCCGACCTAAGTCAGCCTCATATGATTGCTTCTTTGACCTTTCTTCAAAGAACTGTCCGGAGCTGTCAGGCTGCGATTATTCTTTGCGAGCGAGGGCTAGTGGTTGACGCGCAGACCTTAACCCGTTCTGCTGTGGAAGCACTGTTTTACGCCGGCGCGCTTATCAATGATCCTTCGGTTTTTTTCAGAATTGCGAGAGAGGGAGACATAGCTGAGGCAAAACAGGCGAAGGCAATGATCCGTTCCTTGTCAGGCAAAGGGCTAACCGAACAAAACATTGCGGACTTGAATGAGGTAAGTCGCCGGGCAGATGGGGGCGGAGCGGGATTTTCGTGTTTTGACGCCGCTGGCGTCGCAGATTTGATCCCGCTGTACGACACCATATACCGGGGCCTTTCTGGGGTTGCGAGCCATGCCACCTTCCGCTCTATGGATTCCTCCATTTTGATGAGGGATGACGTACCAGCTCTCATTACTGGGCCGACCGACTATCATTTGGAGTTCACCCTAGGGCTAATTAAGGTTTGTCTTGATGTATCAAGTATAAAGTTGCGTGAGAATTTCATATTCGACGAATGACAGTAGTTTGCGCAGCGTCACCGAGGCTTCAAAATTTCGTCCCCGGGATCCTGCTGGATCATCAGCATGCTCTTCCGGTCGAAGGCCAGGGCCAGGCGTGGCGAGATGCTGATCTCGTGCCGCGGCGGGGTGAGAAACTTCGCCGCGTGAAGCCGGCCCAAAGCGTGGATGCCGTGGATCAGCGCCTCGATCATCTGGCTGTAGGTAGCGTCAGCCCAGCCGCAGATGGCGCGCAGGTTCTGGCCGGTTCGTTTCCTGGCCGACAGCCGCAGCGGCTCAGTGCGCGCCACATTCCGGTGTGCTTCGATTTCGTGGCGCGCGATCCGGAGCAGTGCGTGATGCCCGAGCGCTTCGATGTGATGAATCATCAGCGTCATCGCCTCGCCCTGTTCCTCGATCCCGGCCCACTCCATCAGCTCTTGCAGGGCCTGTTTAGTCCCTGGTCGAACCTTCAAGCGCAGGTCTTCTTCCTGCAAGCGCTCGGCCTTCTCGCGCCGGCGCTTGTCGCGCTCTTGCGGCGTCATCGCCATACGGCAACTCCTTCAATCCGCTGGGCGGTAGGTTGAATTGCTCACGCCGCCTGTGCAGCTGTAGCGATCGGGTGATTCTTCGGTTCATCGGTAAGCTCTATATCGCAGTCGTGCCAGCCCCCAAGCCACCAGGCGCTGTCGACTGTCATTTCGGGGTATGGCTGGGAGGCTCGGCACCGGCCAGCGGCTCGGGCGGTGCGTCCCTGGTAGTACGGAAGGGGGAAGACTTGCTTTCTTCTGCTTTGCATGGCTACCTCCTGGTTCGTTTACGCGGGAAGTCGATGTCGAACTTCTCAACGATGCGATTCAAGGTGGAATGGCCGATCTCGAGCTTGAGGGCGGCGGCGTACCTCGATACTCCAACATCACGAAGGGCAAGAATGCGCTCGGCCAACCTGGCATCGCGATCCTCTGTTTCTGGCGTTTCCGTGTTCTTGCCACGATTGCCTGGGAGGAACTTGAAGCCGTAGCGCTTCGCCATGTCCCACAGTGATGACTGGGACACATTCAGCTCTAGGCTGGCCTCTCGGCAGGTCATGGTTTCGGCCATCTTCGCCACCATATCTGCGCGGGCCATGGCCATTTCCTGGCGCGTGCCGTTCTGGACGGGCGGCGGGCCCTTGCGTTTCTTCCGGCATGGTTCGGGGTGCTTGCGTTGCGGCAGCGGCTGGTAGGTGAAGCCCTCCAGCACCACAAGCTGACCGCCAGACGCGAAGAAGGCCGCTTTTGCGGCCTCCAGGTCGATTGTTGGATTCACCCTTCACTCCTTTGCGCCTCGGTGAGGGCGGCGTTGAGGTCTGCGGTTTGGCTTTCGGCCGGCTTGATCGAGAAGAAATCACCGACAGCCGCCTGTCCGTTCTTGATGCTGTTGAACACACCGCGCAGAGAGGCGATTTCCTCGGGCAGGATCTCGTCCAGGCTCTTGTTGAGATAGGCGCGCAGATGCTTCTCGGTCACGCCTTGCTGGGCGAATGCGTCGACCAGGGCGCGAACACGGTCAGCAAGTGGCAGGCTGTTATCGCCGGCCAGTGTCTTGCGGCACTGTAAAACGGCAGCCTCGACCAGATCCGGCGGTAGGATGGCCAGCAATCGTGCACGTAGGCGGCGACCGCCCATGTTCGCGGTGATTTCGTAGATGTCGCGCTCTTCAGTCAGGGCCTGGCCGCCGCCGCGCTTGTCACGGATGTGGCGAACGGTGAATTTTTGCGACGAGTAAGTGTTCGTCTCCAGGTCCCAGGCATAGGCCTCCATCTCACTGTTGCCTTGCTGACGGCTCAGCTCGCGGATGCCGTACTCGATGTTGCCCCAGCACCTGGCCAGCTCTTCGGCAAGGCGGATAGAAGGGCCGGATACGGTTTGTCCGCCCCGCGGGTAGGCGTACTCGCCGGAAGCTGCCAGGCTTGGCCGGCTGCATGAGTTCATGATCTTGCTGTAGGCCAGGGCCTCATCACGCGGGAATCGCTTGGCCAGCAGGAGCTTGCCCTGGGCTTCGGTGACGGCCCGGCTCTGTTCGATGTTCACCGTGCCGTGGTTGACGTGCTCCGCCATGCCACGTGGGGCGAATGGGTTTACCTCTGTCATAGCTTGTCCTTCGCCCAGTAGGGCAGCGTGAGGGTTTCGATGGCCGGCCACTCGTTGTGTCGAAGGCAGTCGGCGTAGACTTCGATGTTGCGGTGATACTCGGTTCGGCCTGCGGCCTTGGCTTCGAAGTCCATAGTGAACAGGCGAACCGGGTACTTGCCGCATTCAATGCTGGTGCTCACGACCAGGAACACGAACGCGGCCGGCGCCTCGCCAAAGTGCGCTGCGTAGCCGTCGCTGTAGTAGCTGTCCTGAACGTGGTAGCGGTAGTCGTAGAAAGACCGGGCGAACTTGCTCATGTCGGCGGTCGTCTTGAGGTCCAGAATCCATCCAAGGCGCTCGATGGTCTTGTCTGGTCGGCAGCGGCACAGCACGCCCTCTCGATCGTCGTTCCAGTAGATGCTGGCCTCGGCGTCGCCCTGTGTCTCGAGCAGGAACCTGGCATGCGGGTGAGCCATGACGCTTTCGCGGATCAGGCCAATCTTCCTGCCGTCCTCTGCCGACAGGACGGTCTGGCCGGAGAGCGTGGATTCGAACTCTTCCCACTTTTCCTTGCCGGCCTTCGTGTTTCGCGGCGCATCAGCGGGCCCAACTGCGTACTCGGCAGCGTACCGTTCCGGCTCAAGCAGCAGGGCATGCACTGCGTCGCCCAGGTCCAGCGCCTTCTTCTTCTCGGGATCTTCCGGCGCCGCCTTGCTCCACTGGAACAAGGCCGGGGCCTTGGCGATCAGGTCTAGCTGCGACTTGGACACGCCTTCGCCGCTGTGGTACGCCTCGTTGCTGAGGTCGCGGTAGTAGCCGGGTTGCATAGGAAAACCTCGCGCCAGGCCGGCGCCGTCAGTTGGAATAGGGAATGCCAGGTCACCCAGGCACGGAGGTACGCTCCAGGCCCTGGCTGCGGTGGATGGTTGCGCGCTCTCGGCCGCTTACGCTCCCGAAGGGTACGGTTATCCCGAAGGGCCGCCGTGCTCGGCTACGTGATTCAGGAAGTGATGCTGCCAGCCAGAGCACTGGCCAGCATGAAGGCGGTACAGGCGAAGAGGGCAGAGAAGGAGCCGCGCCAGATGACCAGGCGACGGGCGCGCTGGTAGCGGGTCATTGCTGAGTCACCCATGGATGCTTAGAAAGGTGGGCAATGACCTCTTTCTGTATAATCTCCGCAAGAGCCTCATCAGAAGGCAGGCAACCAGTCGTGGCTATGTTGATAGTCAACGACTCGCGCACAGCGTCATCGCGCAAGAAATCAATATCAAGAAGCAGGCAGACCTCGCTCATGCCCGCACCTCATATCCAACCGTCCACTCGCCGCACATCCACCAGCTTTTGGTGATTGCCTCGGGGTTCTCGATGAATGCCTCTGCTGCTGCCTGCTTGGCTTCGAAGAGAGTCGGGCCTTTGAACAGCATCAGAACGCGGTCTCTGGGCAGAGCCAGTGCCTCGGGCAGCTCGGCGATCTGCTCATCGATGAGCGTTGGGAAAATGGGAGTAGTCACGCGACCTCCTTGCGCCCATCAACAATCTTGTTGAGGCGCCCGCAATAGTGGTTGAACTCTTCGATGGTGATGCGCTGGTCGCTCATCATTTCCGTGAGCGTGCGCTGGACAAGCGCAGAGCAGACGATCGGCGTGGCTGGGTCGGCGAGGGCGTCAAGCTCCTCGTCGATTAGCACATGGGGGCTTCTCATAGCTCATCCTCGGCCTGGGCCACCAAACCGTCCTTTACCAATGGCTGGAGAAGGGTGCGCGCTATCTCGCGCAGCACAGTGTCGGTATTCGGTACCGCCATGAGCTCGTCGGCTGCTGTACGCGCCTCGCTGCCGATCTTGAAGTGGGCAGCCAGGACCAGCCTGCCCAGCACTGACTTGCTCGCGCCCTGTAGCCCGAGCTGGCCCATAGCGAACTCGTCCACGGCTTCGGCGAAGCGCTCTTGCGTTACGCCCTGCTGGGGGCGCATACGGCGCTGAAACAGGTAATCCGCGCCGCGCATCAGCTGGTCGATGCCTTCCTCGATCCAGTGACGTTCTGCGCGCTCCTGGGGCGTTTCACTCACCTCAGGAGGCAACTGGTTGTCGTACTGCCATTGTGCTGCTTGAAGTGCGGACATGGTCGCCTCCAGGTGGTGGGTTACTCGGTGGGTGGGGAAGGGAGGGGCTGCCAGTGGGTAACGGGGAAAATGTCGTCTCCGTTCTCATCGCAGAACCCAGTGTCGCCGTCGTGGATTCCTGGCTCGTGCATGAAGTACTGCCCGGACATGACCCTGAGATCAGACGAGTACACGAGTACGCGCTGGCCCTGATCTGGAATCCTGTCCAGGAGCTTGATCCAGCCGCTCATGGCTCTTCACCACAGCGCCGGCGCTCGGTTGCCATTTCCATATCCAGATCGTGCCGCTCCTCGCTGATAAGCTCAGCTACGGCCTTTTCGACTTGATCCATGGCCTGCTGCTCGTCAGTGGCGCGGCGAATCATCACGCGCAGCAACTGAATGGCCGCATCAAGGCGCGTCGGGTAGACATGGGCCGAAAATCCGCCGGCCTCAGGCTCTTGAATCATGATCTGGCCGGAAACGCTCATTCCGCTCATTGAGTGATCCTCTGGACCGCATTGGCCAGGAGCCAGGCGAAGGTGACCAAACCCACCGTGAAAGGTGGCCTGGCGCCTGCCAATGCGGTCGATGTGAAGGGAAGGGGTGATGCAGATGCCGGGCGCTACCCCGGCAGCTGGCTTGGCGTGGACCCATCCAGCGGCGCAATTCGTTTACCCCCGGAGCGAGGGAAGGGACGTCCACAGGTGCTTCGTTAACCGCGCCCTCAGCTGGGCGCTTCTCTGCATCGGTGAACGATCTGCGGATGGAGTCGAACCACCCAGGAACACCGGTATCAGCGGAACCGCCTGACAAGGGTCGGCCCTTTACGGCATCCCCGGCGCCGGGGAGAGCCCTACTGAATTCAACAGATCGCTCACCGATGCACCCTGCGATGGGGAGCAGGGCATCGGGCCGTCTTTCCGGCTGTCAGGGAGTCAATCGTCGGCGTCTTCCTCTTCCATAGCATTCAGCTGCATCTCGATGATGCTTGCTGCCTCCTCCAATCCGTCGATGACCTCGGAGCGCGGCAGGCTGGTATCGCCAAAGAAGTCCTGGATGTTTTCGATCAGTTGCTCTTTCGTGATGCTCATGGTTTTGCTCCGCTGGTTTGATTTCCCGTCTGGCCCTGTCGCCAAGGCCAGCCAGTGAAATCTGTGTTTCCTCACTGATTGCGCTTTGCCAGGTGCAGACGCCCGTTCTAAGGGCATCCCGGCAGGGAGCGTTTGCAGCGCAACCCTCCATCCGCTTCCCGTGGCCCGGCCTGTGTTTCTGCCGTGCTGACGTTCCGCCTGATTTCGAGCTGGCCAGTTCCAGAGCTGGCATGGAGATCGAAATTTATTGCTCGCCCTGTACCGTTGCCGGGATCGATCTGCGAGGTTCCCATCGATGTGTAAAGAGCGGTCGGCTTGAGGGCCTGTCGAGGGGCTGTGTAGTGCCTCGATGGATTAAAAGTAGCACTGCTGTTATTTGTGAGTCAACAGCAGTGCTGATATTTTTTTGCCGCCCACAAAAAAGCCCGCACTGGGCGGGCTTTAGGGGATAGGCAGATCACTCATCCGGGCTTGGTTTGGCGATGTAGTCCTTGGGAATGTAAGGGACCTTGGTCACCTTCCCATCTTTTGTCTCGAACGAGACTGACTTGGCGCCGCCAAAAGCTGTGGCGTGCGTGTAGATGAAACGCTGCCCGTCTTCCTGGGAGACGACCATGTAAGGATTGCCCATGATCTCGTAAAGCTGATCTTCGGTCATACCAACCTTGACTTGGCTGGCCTGCCCGAAAGTGAATGGAGTGCCTGCACAGCCAACCAGAGCCATTGCCATGGCTGCAAATAGTAGATGTCGGGCGTAGCGGATCATGGATGAACTCCCTGTAAGTTGATATCGACACTAGCGCTCAAGACTGAGCCGCCAGCAGCCATCAAAACCTTTGATGAAGGCTTTGCGTTAACGGCAAGCTTCATCCCCAACGTAATCAGCAATCGACCCAGAGACGATAGGGCCCATCCGCGGATCGGGCTGCGATGCGTTCATTTGCTCGAGAGTTTCTCCGCTGCCTAAGTACTTCACAGTGCGATCCGCACAGTTGTAGAGCCGACGAGAATAAGAGGTTCCACTCGATCCGACGCGTTTCGTTGTGATCGTCCTCTCATTGCCAGAGCCACTGCGCTCCAGAACCGTGAATGTGGCCTTGGAGTCGGAAGGAACGTAAAGGGAGGTATCCCCAAAAGCTAAAGGTGTGATGGTGGAGCAAAGCAAAGCAAGCATCATGCGTGACATCATTTCTCCTTGATGATGATCAAAATTTAGAGGTCTCCGCCTCTCCAAATTACCTTTCCTATGATCCGATGCTCGTTCCCCTTGCTGCGCAGGTGGGACCGATCTGGATACTCGTCCTTGTCTTCGTTGTCGCTACGCAAGGTCCATTGGCCGAGAGGCCCCTGAATCAAGCGCTTCACGATTGCACCGTCGGTACCAGCTAGCACGAACACCTGGCCATCAGTTGGCTCGATCCTCGACTGGTCGACCAGCAGCACGTCTCCGCTGTTGATCGTCGGCCACATGCTTTGCCCCTCGGCGTAGATCACCACTAGGCTTTCAGGCTTCACGCCCTTTGACTTCAGCCAGTCGCGCTTGAATGCCAATGTGGAATGAACCTCTACGTGAGGGTTCTCGCTGCCGAGGCCCGCGGCTGCTTTTGCGTCGTATTGCGGAACGAATGCATAGCGCTCATCTTCGGACTGAGGAACATCAGCCGATTCAGGCAGGGGCGAATTGGCGGCTTGTGCCTCATGATCCATGTGCTGTGCAGCTGAAACTCTTCTGATGCCCGCGGCAAGAGTAGGGCTTACCTCGGCCGGCTCAAAATCTAGAGCCTCGGACAGTTTCACGAGCGCATCGAGATTCAAAGCTACCTTCCCAGTCATGTACTGGCTGACAGTGCTCTGAGGAGATTTCCATTCGCATCGCTCACCGACCTCGGTCTGGGTCAAGGACGGCTTGGTTGGATCTTCCCTAGATTCCTTGACGCGCTTTTTGTAGATGTCATGCAGCCGCTTGGCATCGGCAAGCTGCTCTGCAGACAAAGGGGTTCTGATGGGTTTCTTCATGCGCGTGATTTAGTAGCACAGCTGATTCTTAAGCAAACAGCACTGCTACTCTTTGTCCTTGAATATTGTAAAACAGCAGTGCTAATATCCGACAAAACCCCCATGAGGCAGCCCAGATGAACACTGTTTCCCTTGAGGAATACCTGGCCGGGCATGGAACCCAGAGCGACCTCGCCAAGGCTCTGGGGATTCAGCAAAGCGCCGTCTCCCAAATGTTCCGCGCCAAGCGAGACATCCGAATCACGATGCATGACGACGGGCACATCGAGGCGAATGAGATTCGCCCAATACCTGCTCGCAAGTCGGCTGCGTAACCATTCTTCAATCACAAGGAAATCCCTGAATGCACCTGGACCCCGCCAACAAACGCAGCGAAGTGATCAAGTCGCGCTGGAAGCCTGAAGAGGTCCGAAAGCTGCGCATGGAAGCACGTATGGCCGGCATGCAGCTCGCTACCTACGTGCACGAACTGGCCAATCTTGGCCGTCGCCTGGGCGCTGCTGATCTGCTCCGAGAAATGAACGGTGCCGGTGAGCAGGATAAGACGGCCTGAAGCCCCTATGGAGGGCCTATGCCTGAAACCACCTTCGAATTGCTGCCAATCGAGGTGAAGGCTGAGGTTCGACAGCTGGCTGCCGACCTTGGCTGGAGCCTGGATAGATCGACGGAGGAGTACTTGGAGATGAGTCGCTCACTCGCGGTCCAGGAGCAATTGAGACAAATGCGACACAAGGCCCCGGTGTTGGGGCTGGTAGGGCACAAAAAGGGCCTCGATGTTCCCTGATTGTGAAAAGAAAGAGGCCCTCTTTCGGGCTTCTTACGGGCACAAAAAAGCCGGGATTGCGGCCCGGCTCTCTGCAACACATAACTGAGACCAATTATATGCATACGCAGAACATGAGTCTACAACCCAGCAACATGCCGGCGCCACAAAATGCGAACCACGATTTCGTGGCGCGCACGATGTCTTCGCGTGAAATCGCCGTCCTGACCGGGAAGCAGCACTTCCACGTCAAGCGAGACATCGAAAAGATGCTCGCCGACCTTGGCGAAGATCCATCCAAATCTGGATGCACCTACCTCGATGGCCAGAACCGCCAGCAGACCGAGTACCTGCTCGACCGCGAGCACACCGACTGCCTGCTCACTGGCTACAGCGCAGCAATGCGCATGGCCGTAATCAAGCGCTGGCGCGAGCTGGAGGCCCAGGTTGCCCAGCCCCGCGAGCTCTCCCGCATGGAGCTGATTCAGCTAGCAATGGCTGCTGAACAGGAGAAGCTGCTGATCACCGCCGAGCGCGACCAGGCAGTCGCCACTAAGGCCGAGATCGGCAGTCGCCGCGAAGCAACCGCCATGGCAACCGCATCCGCCGCCGTGCGCCGAGCCAATCAGCTGGAAGCCGAACTGGGTCGAAACACGCGCCATGCCACCGTTACCGCTGTTGAGTCGGCGCTGGGCATCCATCTAGGCAAGCAGGGATTCCGCCCCCTCAAGAAATATTGCAAGGACAACGGCATCACCCCAGAGAAGGTGCCGTGCCCGCGCTATGGAAAGGTGGTCGCCTGGCCTGCTGCTGCCTGGGACCATGTCTACTCCATCAACCTGAGCGTAGCGTTCGGGGGCTCGGCATGAGCGTCCAATCCATGTCCTGGGCCCTGGAACAGCGCGATATCGTGGACGCCACGGCGCGCTACGTGCTTCTGGTCCTGGCCAACTACGCCGACAAGAACGGTCGAGGGGCTTTCCCGTCCTCGGCCAGCATCAGCGATGACACCGGGCTGTCCATCCGCACGGTCAAGTACAAGCTCGACCACCTGCTGGAGATCGGGGTGATTCGACTTGGAAATCAGGCTATTGCCGGCGCCTATATCGACCGTCACGACCGCCGTCCGACCGTCTATGACCTGTGCGTAGAACGGGGTGCAACAGCTGCACCCGGTTCCGAACGGGGTGCAAATGAAGACACAACGGGGTGCAGCTCACGACAGAACGGGGTGCAAACCACGACAGAACGGGGTGCAGGAGCTGCACCCAATCCATCAATAAACCATCAAGGAACCATCAAAGAACCGAGGGGGGCAGTCGCTGACGCTCCTGCGGCTCCGAAGAAGGCTCCTAAGTTCGATCCGATGACTGCCAAGCCGGCAAACGTCAGCGATTCCGTATGGGCTGATTGGTGCCAGCACCGCAAGGAAATTGGCAAGCGGATGACCAAGACCTCCTGCGAGCGCCAGGCCGCCCAGCTGGCTAAGCACCACGCACCTGAGGCCGTGATCAACCAGTCGATCAGCAACGGCTGGACCGGCCTGTTTCCGGAGAAGGTGCTGCCGGGTGCCCAGCAAGGCCAGCGCCGCAGCGGCCCTGACTTCGACGACACAACTTGGGCAAACGACCTGGGGTCCTTATGAGCGCACAACCAAAACTGCGCAGCGTGACGCAGATCATGGCCAAGACCGGCAACCTGCCAGCCGAGGTGCACGCCCCGGCCAAGCAGCTAGACCCTGGCACCACCGAGGTCGTCAACGCCCTGTTCAAGGAGCTGCAGGCCATCTTCCCAGCGTGGAAGCAGGCCTGGCCGGACGATGACGCGCTGAAGGCTGCCAAACGCAGCTGGATCAAGTCCTTCGTCGCCGCTGGCATCAACACGCTCGAGCAGATCCGCTTCGGCATCCAGAAGTGCCGGGTGCTGGGCACCGACTTCGCCCCGAGCAGCGGCAAGTTCATCAAGCTGTGCCAGCCGACCCCGGAGGAGATGGGCATTCCGCCGCTTGCGAGGGCCCTGGCAGAGGCGCTGGAGAACTTCCACCCCAGCAGGGCAGGGTCACGCGTTTGGACGCACGCAGCGGTGCGCCACGCGGCTCTGCAGTGTGAGGCGCAGAACCTGGGATCGATGGAGGTGGAGCGGGCCGAGAAGGTTTTCGCCCGGGCCTACGACATCACCATTCGCATGCTGGTTGCCGGCGAGCCTCTGGGCGATATCGCCACCGGCATCGGCCACGACAGCCAGAAGGGCGCCGCGCAGCTGGCCGACGAGTACGCCAGCCAACGCCAGGCCCGCCTGCTGGACCTGCAACAGATCCCAGCCAGCGCCGCCGCATGCCGTGCACACCTGCTGGCCAAGTTGAACATCAAGCGCGCCGGGCAGCCGGCCGGGGAGGGGGTGTGAGCCTCGTTCGAGAAAACCTGATGACCCGAGAAGGCTACTCGCCGTACTGCGGTGGTGAGCGTTGCCCGCACCTGATGCCGCGCACCTCCTGGGATGGCGAGCAGTTCAAGTGTCGGTGCGGGTGGCGGTCGCAGTTCCCGGCCGACTTCATCGCCGAATACAAGGCCAAGTGGCACGCGCAGGAGAAGCACTGATGGACACCAACAAGGTGCGCGACAGCGTGCGCGAGCAGTTCGAGAAGTTCGCGCTTAGCCCAGAGGGCGGCCTATTCGCCGGCCACCTGGCCAAAGGTGAGGACGGCGAGTACCTGAACTATGCGGCGCAGTGTTATTGGCTGTTCTGGCAGGCCTCCCGCGAGGCGGTGGCTGTCGTGCTTCCTGGCGAGGAGCCGGGGTACATGTACTACGCGCCGGATGTTTTGGCAGCCATTGAGGCCCAAGGCCTGAAGGTGACCCCATGAGGCGCTATCACTGGATCGATACCCCACAGAGCATCGAGTACTGCGTGATGTATTGCGTTGAGGATGCCCCAGGCTTTGCCCAGCACTTCCAGCATCAGCTCTCGAAAAAGGGAAGAGATTTCACGGTCAAGCAGATTTCGGCTGCCTTGCAGCGCCTGAAAAAGGATGGGCTGGTCAGCAATAAAGGCTCGTTTTGGCAAATGCCGGAGGTGACCCCATGAAACGCGTATGGACCGTAATCGTAGGCCCCAAGGCTTTCCAGATGGTGCTGATGGAGCAGAGCCTGGACCGTGCGGGTGCGCTGCGTGAGGCGCAGTTGATCTGGCCTGAGTGTGAGGTGGCGTGATGACCGACAAGATCAGCGTTAACAGCACCACCAGGCTCTCCGAGGCCATCAGCAAGCTGACCAGCATGTTTCGCGACAATAAATTCGTGGTGGTCAGCCTGCGCCCTGGCAAGGACCGCACCCTGGACCAGAACGCCCTGTGGTTCGCGTTCTACAAGCGCATCGCGGAGATGACCCAGATCGGTGACGCGGCCGACGCCCGGCGCTATTGCAAGCTGCACATCGGCGTGCAGATCCTGCTCAACGAAGACGCCGAATTCCAGCAGGCCTGGTATCGGGTCATGCGCCACCTACCGTACGAGGAGAAGCTGGCGATGATGGGCGAGTGCAAGCTGTTTGGCCCAGACGGTTTCCCGGTGACCAGCCTGTTCAATCGCGCGCAGGGCGTGGCCTACACCGACCGCATCCTGGCCGAGTTCACACCCAGAGGCGTTTTCTTCGGCGACCTGGTGGGCGAGGTGGCGGCATGAAGCATGGATATTCAGCGATCACTGCGCTCTTGGGCGGCGCGCTTGCAGCGCAGCTGGCAATGGTCGGCGTGTACATGAACGGCCCGGCCTTTTGGACGATCTTCGGTACCGCGCTTGCCATGGGTGGTGTGTTCTACAAGTGGGGGGACGAGGTATGAGCCATCAATGCGAATGCCACCGCTGCATCAAAGAGCACCGTTTGGGCATGGAAGGCCCGTTAGGCTGGGTACCGCTGTCGTTCACAAAGATGATTTTGTGCCCGGTGTGCGGCTGCAAGCGTTGCCCCCATGCAAGCGATCATGATCTGGCTTGCACCGGCAGCAACGAGCCTGGCCAGCCTGGGAGCGTGTACCAATGACCGCCCTCAAAACACCGAAGCCGAAGAAGTGCAAAGCGCCAGGCTGCGGCCAGCGCTTCAAGCCCATGCTATCGACGCAAAAGGTTTGCAGCCCGGCCTGTGCCCTGGCCATGGCCAAAGACCTGAAGCTGCAGAAGGTCGCGGCCAAGGCCATCACCAAGCAGAAGCGCCAGGACCTCCAGGAGCGTCGCGAGAAGCTCAAGACGAAGGGTGAGCACCTACGGGAGGCCCAAGCCGCGTTCAACGCTTACATCCGCGAGCGTGACCGTTTGGCGGGGTATGCGTGCATCTCCAGCGGGCGACCCCTGGACTGGAACGGTAATGCCGTAGATGCCGGGCACTATCGCAGCACTGGTGCTGCGCCGCACCTGCGCTTCGACGAGAGCAACTGCCACGCACAAAGCAAACACGACAACCGCTACCTGTCCGGGAACGTGGCCGAGTACCGCTTGGGGCTGATCCAGCGCATTGGTCTGGCCGCAGTCGAAGCGCTCGAGGCCGACCAGGCGCCGCGCCGCTACACCATCGAAGACCTGCAGGCCATCAAGGCCCTGTACCGCCAGAAACTTCGTGACCTCAAGAGGGCAGCAGCATGACCTGGACTATCAGCGACACGGCCTGGGCATTGCTGCTGGCCATTGGCGTCATCTCAACATGTTGTGCACTGCACGCCCGATCTATCCAAGTTCGCCTCAAGAAGGAGCAGGGCCGATGAAATACCAAAGCGTGTTGGCAGCAATCGTTCGCGCCCTGGCGGCAGAGGCCATGAGCGGAGTAGGGGGTGGCGACTTCGAGCCGAAGGTGCAGGCATCAAAGCTCAAAGGCGAGGTCACTGGCAAGGATGCAGCCATGCTTCTGGACTGCTGGGTGCATGCCCGCCTGCACAGCAAGCTGATCCCGCGGCACTGGAATGCCCTTACGGCCAGGTTCTCGACCCACAAGGCCAAGAAGGTGGATGCGATCGGCAAGTTGGTGCCGCTGATCGCCACCCAGGCGCCGAACCTGTTCCGGTACAAGGCGGTGACGGCCTGGGCCATCCCGCCCGTGAAGGGCGTGCAGGCGCAGTCGGGACATGAGGTAGCCAGCCGTACTGCCCGAGAGCGCGCAGAGTTCGAGTCGCTGCATGTTGGCGTTGTTCAGCACTTGGCTGGTGGTGACATGCCCGAGGACGCCGGCCAGGCTCGCCGCGAGCAGTACGTGAAGCGCTCAACCGATATGATCGTGCTGCCTGCAGAGTTCTACGACATCAACACGTGGGACAACCAGGGTCTGAACCGGACCACTTACTGGCGATGGAAGAAGGCCATCGAGAAGGTGCTGGATGAGATGGTTGTCGAGGCGCTGGCGGCATCTGCCAAGATTTTGGAGGACGAAGGCATTTTGATGGCAGAAGCGGCTTGACAACCGCGCAACCGTGCAACATTATTCCCTCATCCTGTCATTCCTGCGTGTGTTGAGGATTGACGAACAGAACCCGGCCCTCGCGCCGGGTTTTTTATTGCCCCGAGAGGCCCTCAAGAGTCCCCGGAGGCTCAGTGACTCGATCAACCTGTTGGAGTCTGCTGGCCCTTGGGCTGGCGATGCTCAACTACGTCATGCATCGCGACATCAGCTGCAATGTCTTCTTCGCCACGTTCATCTTCATCCAGGCTCTCAAACGGCCCAGCGAGGAAGACCAGCTGATCGCCACCCGAATGCTCGAGTTCGCCGCCTGCTCAGGTGCTGCGCTGCTCACCTTCGCCATCTTGTCGAGGCTCCTGGGAGTCGAATGGATTCCACCGGCCTCATGGTAGGGCTGGCGATCATCACCACCGCCCACCGGGAGAGCTTATGAGCGCAGATGGGATTTCAAGCGCGATCATAGTCGGTGCGGCAACAGGCGCTGGCGTCGTGTCAGCCACACAGATACCGATTGACCACGTAATCATCATGGGCGCGATTGGCGGGTGCTGTGCCTTCCTGGCCTCCACTGCCGAACTGAAATGGGGGTCGAAGATCCTCTACGCCGTTTTCTCGTTCATCGCTGGCTACCTGGCTGGCCTGGGCATACTGATCCTCTACCCGTACAACGTGGTTGCTGCTGGCGTGGCCCTGGTCATCTCAGCACTGGCCTCTACCATGTTCGGATCACTCAAAGCGTGGTCGGAAGGAGGGAAGAAGCCTGCCTGGGTAGAATTCTTCGAGCGCTTCATCCCTTCCGGCCTACTGCGAGGTAAGCGAGATGAAGGATGACGCGAGCACCATCATAGAAACGCTGTCTGCCTGGATGCATGGGATCTTCGCTTGGGTTCAGGCCGTAGCCCCGGAAGTGCTGCTGACCACACGCGGCATCTGCCACCTGGTGATCTTCCTTATCATCGCCGGGTACCGGAAGAAGACCGACCGCCACCGTCAGTTCGTAGGCCTGATGGCCGGGATGCTGGCGGGGGCGAACCTGGCCGAGGCCTACCGCATCGCCGTCAACTACACATCGTTCCTGGCCCTGGCTCAGTTCCCGCTAACCATCTGCATGGTTGGCTTCATGTTCTTCGTCGTGTACTCACGGGGGAACATGGCCAAGCTGATCCCGCCTCGGTTTGATCGGTTGGTGAGGTAGCGCGCCACAAAATCGACATGCGCCGTTTCGTGGCGCCGGGTTCAGGGTTCAGATTGACCCATGAAGATAAACGGGATCTCAATAAAATCAGATCCGGTGTCTATGGTATAGGCGATTGCGTGCCGCCTCACTATCTCGGCTAGCTGGCGCGCTTCCCAAGGCGCTTCAGGAACTCGAATAACCAGGGTTGCTACCTGGTCGTCCTGATATTGGCTTGGCACTCGCGCGCAGGCATCCGAAGCCGCCAGGAGGGCATCCAGCGGGCTGCTTTTCCCAGGGTCTAGCCTGTAGTACAGGCTGTCTTTTCCGAGAGCCCATGCATAGATGAACTTTGCTGCAGATAGCAGTTGATCATCAGGCGTCGCGTGATCGGGTTTGATGGTTATGTTTTTGTCCCATTGAGCCTGTGAAAACTCGACGGACTTTTGATAGACGTCTAGGCCGGATCTGACCGCCGAAAAGCCGGCTGCCGAGACGGCTGCAATGGCGAGTGCAAGGACCGACGCCTTTGCAACAGAAGCGAACTGCATACCTAGTCCCTCAGTAAAATTCACATCACCTTTAATACTGCCCCAGCGAGGCACCCAAGTCTCAAGGAATTCCCTATGGCGCTGACAGCAAAACAGCAGCGTTTCGTGGAGGAGTACCTGAAAGATCTGAATGCCACGCAGGCCGCGATTCGTGCAGGGTACAGTCAGAAGACAGCCGCATCCATCGGGCAGGAGAACCTGAGAAAACCTGAGATTGAAAAAGCGCTCAGGGAAGCCACTCAGGAGAGGTCGCAGCGAACAGCGATCACCCAGGACTACGTGCTGGCTGGGATCGTTGAGGTCGTTGAGCGCTGCCGCCAGGTTGCGCCAGTGCTGGATCGGTCCGGTGAGCAGATCATCGTAGAGACACCAACCGGTGAGCTGGCCCCAGCCTTCGAGTTCGACGCCAAGAACGTGCTCAAGGGGCTGGAGCTGCTGGGCAAGCACCTGAACTTGTTTTCTGAGAAAGACCCCCTCGACCTTGAGCTCAAGCGGCTTGAGGTAGAGAAGCGGAAGGCAGAGATAAAGCGCATTCAGGATGGTGGCGGTGACGATGGGCTCATACCTCAACGGGTAGAGGTCATTGTCCGGGATGCGAGGAAGCCAGATGCCAACCCTTAACGTCCCGCAGTCGCAATTCATCAACATGCCGCACAAGTTTCGCGGCTTCGTGGCCGGGTTTGGCTCGGGCAAGACCTGGGTTGGCTGCGCAGCGCTGTGCAAGCACGTGTGGGAGTGGCCGCGCATCGACTCTGGCTATTTCGCCCCGACCTACCCGCAGATACGCGACATCTTCTTCCCGACCATTGAGGAAGTGGCGTTCGACTGGGGGCTGAAGGTCAAGACCAAGGAGAGCGACAAGGAGGTCGAGTTCTACAGCGGCGGACAGTACCGCAGCACGACCATCTGCCGCTCGATGGAGAAGCCGCAGACCATCGTGGGCTTCAAGATCGGGCACGCTCTGGTCGATGAGCTGGATGTGCTGCCCAAGCTCAAGGCCGAGCACGCCTGGCGTAAGATCATCGCCCGGATGCGCTACAAGGTCGACGGACTGAAGAACGGCGTGGACGTGACGACTACCCCAGAGGGTTTCAAGTTCGTCTACCAGCAGTTCGTTAAGCAGCTACGCGACAAACCGGCGCTGAACGCCATGTACGGCCTGGTGCAGGCCAGCACGTTCGACAACGAGCTGAACCTGCCGCCCGACTACATACCGTCGCTGATGGATTCGTACCCCGAGCAGCTGATCATGGCCTACCTCAATGGCCAGTTCGTCAACCTGACGTCCGGGACGATCTACACAGCCTATGACCGTAAGCTCAACGCCAGCCAGGAGACCATCCAGCCTGGCGAGGTCCTGTTCATCGGCATGGACTTCAACGTCGGCAAGATGTCAGCGGTCGTCCACGTCAAGCGCCTTGGCCTGCCGCACGCAGTCGACGAGATCATCAACGGTTACGACACGCCGGACATGATCAAGAAGATCAAGGAGCGCTACTGGCTCTACGACGGCACGGACTACCGGAGCACGCGGCAGATCCGGGTTTACCCCGACGCCTCTGGCGACTCGCGCAAGTCCGTGAAGGCTAGCGAGACCGACATCTCCCTGCTCAAGCAGGCGGGCTTCATGGTCTCGGCGCCCGGTAGCAACCCGCCGGTGAAAGACCGCATCAACTCCATGAACGCCATGTTCTGCAACGCCAAGGGCGAACGCCGATACCGCGTGAACGCCGACAAGTGCCCGACCTACGCCGAAGACCTCGAGCAGCAGATCTGGGACACCAACGGCGAGCCTGACAAGAAGCAGGGCAACGACCACCGGCCAGATGCCGGCGGCTACTTCATCCACAAAGAGTACCCAATCACCAAGTACTCCCTCGCAGGTGTCTCCTAATGGGCGTCGTCCGATACTTCAGCGACAAGCTGGTCAACCTGGTGGCGAACCTGGGTACCGATCGCGACAAGGCGTCGAGTTCGATTTACGCGCCCACGCTGCTGAGCGAGCAGGAACTGAGCAACGCCTACCGTGGGGCATGGCTGCCGCGCAAGATCGTCGATATCCCACCGCTGGACGCCACACGGCGCTGGCGGGGCTGGCAGGCCAGCAAGGACCAGATCGAGAAGCTTGAGGCCGAGGAGAAGCGCCTGGACGTTCGCCGGAAGGTGAAGCAGGCCATGACGCGGGCTCGGTTGTTCGGCGGTGCTGCCATCTACATCGGAACCGGGGATCGGGATACCGCGTTGCCGCTCAATCCCGAGAGGATCGGGAAGGGCGGCATCAAGTACCTGACCGTCATGAGCAAGCGCAAGCTGGCCCCGGGTGACATCGAGCAAGACCCTCAATCGGACCTGTTCGACCGGCCCAAGTGGTACACGCTCACCGGTAGCCAGATTCAGGTCCACCCATCGCGGCTGATCATCTTCATCGGCGCTGAACTGCCAGACCCTGAGCTGGACGTCGGCGTCGAGTACGGCTGGGGCGACTCGGTGCTGCAGTCGATCCTGGACACGATTAAGCAGTCGGACAGCACGATGGGCAACGTCGCCAGCCTGGTGTTCGAGGCCAAGGTCGACGTGATCAAGATCCCGGACTTCATGAATCAGCTGCAGGACCCTGCCTACAAGAACCAGGTGCTCGAGCGGCTGAGGCTTGCTGCGATGGCCAAGGGCATCAACGGGCAGATACTGCTGGACGCCCAGGAAGAGTACGACAGCAAGTCGGCCAGCTTCGGCAGCCTGCCGGACATCATCGACCGCTTTCTCCAGGCAGTGGCTGGCGCAGCTGACATACCCCTGACGCGCCTGGCGGGCCAGTCCCCGGCCGGCATGAGCAGCACGGGCGAATCGGACCTGCGCAACTACTACGACCGCATCCAGGCCATGCAGGAGCTGGATATGCGGCCCGCACTGTCCACGCTCGATGAGTGCTTGATTCGTTCCGCCCTCGGCGCGCGCGACCCGAAGATCCACTACGCCTGGCTACCCCTGTGGCAGCCGACAGCCGCCGAGAAGTCGGAAAACGGCAAGCGCACCGCGGAAACGATCAAGACGCTGAAGGAATCGGGTCTGTTCCCAGAAGAAGCGCTGAGCAAGGCCGCCACCAACGTGCTGGTCGAGGAAAGCGTTCTGCCTGGGCTGGAGGCCGCGATTTCCGAGTACGGATCGCAGTTGCCTGACGAGGAAGACCCGGAGATCGACGAGGCCGACCAGGTCGCCCAGCAGCCCAAGGCGCAGCCAACGCAGCAGCAATGACACGGAGTTGATATGCCAGACATCCTGCCAACAGTGATCGGAGACGGCGGCCCGCGAGAGGTGGTGCCGGTGATGCTCATTGGCCCAAGCGGCACCTACGCCGGTACCCGCCAGCTGTATGCCTTGGGTTACCAGCAGATGGCTGTGCCCGCCGACAGCGTGTCAGCTGCACCTGTGCCGCCTGCCGGTACCATCGTTGCCCTGATGAAGATCGAAGGCGCTCCAGTTCGATACCGCGATGACGGTGCCGACCCGACCCAGTCGATTGGCATGCCATTAAGTATCGGTGAGTCGATGGTCTACGACGCGGTCATGCTGGATATGCGGCTGATCGGCCAGCAGGCCGGCGCCATCGTCAACATCGCCTATTACGGAGCGTCCCCAAGTGCCTGAGATCAAAGCAGGGCCAGGCCAGGTGCTGACCCGTCTGCCCGTGCTGCGCTCGGTGCATCAGGGCAACAAGGTCATGCTGCAGGTCTTGGGCTCGATGACCGTTCCGATTTCCGATACGCAGGGTATGTACGTCGGCCCCAACGGCTACACATCAGACCCTGACGAGGCCCAGGACTTCTCTCCCACCATCAGCGAAGAGCAAGTGGTGATGGAGTCGCCTGGTGCGCCCGGCAAGTCGGCCTACCAGCTGTGGCTCGACAACGGCCACGAAGGCACGTATGCCGACTACCAGGCATTCAACCGGGGCAGCCCTGGCACCAACGCCACGCCCGAGCAGATCGCTGCTGCGGTGAGCATGTACCTGAAAGACAACCCGCCAGCGCCTGGACAGAATGCAACGCCTGAGCAGATCAGCCAGGCAGTTACTACCTACCTGGCCAAGAACCCGCCCAAGGATGGTCAGAACGCCACCCAGGCACAGATCAGTGACGCCGTGTTGGCATATCTGGCAGCGCATCCTGTGCGGGACGGCGCCAACGCTACCGACGCTCAGGTACAGCAGGCTACAGCCCAGTACCTGGCCGCGCACCCGCCCGCCGACGGCAAGTCTGTCGAGGTGCAAGTCGCAGGCGGCTACATCCAGGCACGCCAGATCGGCGCCGACTGGGTCAACCTCATCGCTGTGTCTTCGCTGATGGGCACCAATGGAAAGTCGGTCGAACTGCAGAAGACCAGCACGGCCATCCAGTGGCGGCAGGTCGGCGGAACCTGGGCCGACCTAGTACTGCTGTCAGCTATCACCGGCCCGTCGCCCAAGGTAGCGCTTGGCACAGTCAACGTGACCCAGACCGCCACTGTAGCCCTGTCGGCCGGCGTGCGCAGCGTCACCCTGACCGTTTCAGGCGTACTGGCTGGCGACGACATCCTGCTTTTCCCGACCGCTGCGCTGCCTGCTGGCTATGCCATCCACAACGTGGTGGCCACCGCCGCCAATACCATCGTCGTGACCTTCTCGGCGCCGCTGCTGGCCCTGGGCGCGAGCTTCACAATCGCCTGCCGGGTAGTTGCCCTGAGGTAAATCATGCACATCACCGACAAAGTCAGCCTGGGTGACACCAAGCTGAGCGATTCCGGCTACCTGGAAGCTTTTGCCCTCACTGCACGCACAGGTGTGCAGCAGTACCTCGGGCGAGAGGTGGGTAGGCCGGATCTGAACGTGGTGAACGTCTATCGCGACGAGGCCGAGGTCTTCGCCAAGGCCTCGCTCAGCACGTTCTCCAAGATCCCGATCACCAATGATCATCCATCGCAACCCGTTACCGCCGCCAACTGGAAGCAGGTCGCAGTCGGCACCACTGGCGATGACGTGCTGCGTGACGGCGAGTACCTGAAGATCGGCCTGAAGATCACCGACGGTGCTGCCGTGTCAGCGGTGCAGGCCGGCAAGCGTGAGCTGAGCGTCGGCTACAGCTGCGAGCTCGTCTGGGAAGACGGCATTGCTGGTGACGGCACACCCTACCAGGCCAAGCAGACCAACATCATCGCCGACCACATCGCCATCGTTCAGCGAGGGCGCGCCGGCAGCCGGGCAAGCATTGGCGATTCCTGGCCACAACACACCCCAACCCCCGAGGAAAAACCCATGACCCTGAAGACGGTTACCGTCGACGGCATCCCGGTTGAAGTAACCGACCAGGGCGCTGTCGTCATCGCCACCCTGCAAGGCCGCCTGGCTGACGCAGCCACCAAGCTGAGCACAGCCGAGGCGGCACATGCGGCTGCCATTTCTACCAAGGATGCCGAGCTGGCCCGCAAGGACGCCGAAATCGACGACCTGAAGGGCAAGCAGATCACCGACGCCCAGATCGACGAGCGCGTGAAGGCCAGGGGCGACTTGATCGCCAAGGCCCGCTCCATCGCCGACGGCGACTACACCGGCAAGAGCGATGCCGAGATTCGCAAAGCCGTGGTCGTCGCCAAGTTGGGCGATGCCGCAGTGGCAGGCAAGGCCGAGGCCTATGTCGATGCCCGCTTCGACATCTTGGCCGAAGAAGCCGCCAAAGACCCGGTTCGCCAGCACCTGAGCAATCAGGATGGCAAGCCACAGAGCATCCATGACAACGGCCAGTCTGCTTACGAGCAGCGCACCGCCAATGCCTGGAAAACTCCAGTTCAACAGGGGGCCTGATCCATGCCAGCCATCCAGACCAACTACACCACCAACATCCCGAGCAAGAAGGCCGGCCATGTTCCTGAGATGGAGCAAGCAGACCTGATCTCGCGCACCGTCGAGAACACCGACGGCATCGCATTCGGCACCGCCGTTGCTCAGGGCTCCAATGACAAGGGCTGCATCCCGTTCGCCGGCACCGGCTTCCTGGGCGTGGCGACTCGCGACCGCTCCGTGCTGGTAGGCGAGAAGTTCAGCCGCTATGAGTCGGCCCGCATCCTGCGAAAGGGCCCGATCACCGTGGTTGCCGCAGTAGCAGTTGTGGCCGGTGACCCTGTAGCAGTGACCGCCGCCGGAGCCTTCACCAACGTGGCGACCGGCAACACCGTGATCCCCAATTCGCGCTTCGAGACGTCCGCTGCTGCGGGCGCTTTGGCCGATATCTTCATCAAGTAAGGAGCGTCTAGCATGTCGCAAATCAAACTGCTCGATGCCCAGGCTGCGCTTGGCTTCGTGCTCAGCCAGACCACGCACATCGAGCGCGAGGTCAACCAGATCGTGTACGGCGACATCCAGTACGCCGAACTGATTCCGGTCGACAACAGCGCGCCCGAGTGGGTGAAGACCGTCACCTACTACTCCAGCGACAAGTTCGGTAAAGCCGACTGGATCAACGGCAATGCCGACGACATCCCGCGCGCTGGCTCCGAGCGGAGCAAGTTCGAGACTGGCGTGTACACCGCTGGTATCGGCTACGGCTTCGGCCTGGAAGAAATCAGCCAAGCGCAGATGCTGGGCCTGCCGCTGCAAGCCGAAGACGCCGCCGCTGCTCGCCGAGCCTATGAGGAGATGGTCGACAACGTCGCGCTGCGCGGCGATACGCGCAAGGGCTTCCAGGGCCTGATCGCCAACAGCAACGTGGCTGCCATCGTCGTGCCTAACGGCAACTGGGCCGCTGCGACCCCACAGCAGATGATCGCGGACATCAACGCCGTGCTGATGCCGACCTACTCGAGCACGCAGTACACGTCGATTGCCGACACCCTGCTGCTCCCGTTCGAGAAGCTCCAGCAGCTGGCTCAGACCGTCATGACCAACACCACCATGACGGTCCTGCAGTTCATCATGCAGGCGAACATCTACACCCAGACCACCGGCCGCCCACTGATGATTCGCGGTATCAACGGCCTGCTGGCCGCCGGTTCCGGCGGTACCGCCCGCATGGTGGCGTACCGTCGCGATCCCAAGGTGCTCAAGATGCACATCCCGATGCCTCACCGCTTCCTGCCTGCCTTCCAGGCCGGCCCGCTGCGCTGGGAAATCCCTGGCATCTTCCGCCTGGGCGGCCTGGATATTCGCCAACCGAACCTCGTCAAGTACGGGGATGGGATCTGATCATGGCCAAAGTGACCAACAACACCGTCAACGCGCTGCACCTGCCCGATGGGTCGGTGCTGCCTACCGGCCAAGAAGTCGAGGTCGCAGGGTGGGGCAAGATCAAAGCCCACCACGTGCTGTCTGGCCTGGTAGAGCAGGGCCTGCTGGCAGTCAGCGAAGATGCTGACGATGGCCAGGACGACACGGAAGTGCTGCGGGCCAAGCTGAAGAAGCTGGGTATCGAAATCGGCCCTAATGCCAAGGTCGAGACCCTGCAAAAGCGCTTGGCAGAAGCCGAGGGCAAGGCCAAGGCTGACGCCATCGCCAAGCTCAAGGAAAAGGGCGTACAGGTCGGCGACGATGTGACCCTGGAAGAGCTGCAGGCCGAGCTGGCTAAGCACGCGTAACAACCCCGGGCGTTCCGGCAAATCCGGCGCCCACTTATTCGAGACATCCCGATGCCAGAATTCTACGGATCCGTCGCAGGCGCCGACGCCTACCACGCTGCGCGGGCGAATGCCGCTTGGACAGGCAGCGAACAGGCGAAGCAGGCCGCGCTCATCCGGGCATCGGCCTACATCGACGGCAAGTACCAGCAGCAAAACAGCTGCGGGCGCTGGGAGTCGATGTTCTCCGGTAGCAAGACTGGAGGTCGCGGGCAGGAGCTCCAGTGGCCACGCACAGGTGCCACTGACAACGAAGGCGCGGCCATCCCGCCCACCGAGGTGCCGGCCGAGATCGAGCGGGCCACCTACGAGGCTGCGCTGCGCGAGATCGTCGCTCCCGGCAGCCTCAGTCCTGACTATGTCGCCTCCGAAGCCATCAAGCGGCAGAAGGTCGATGTGCTGGAGATCGAGTATCAGGCCTCTGCGGATGCCGGCGGCGTTCCGACCCGTCCGGTCATCACCGTGGTTGATGAGCTGGTGGCACCGCTCCTGCGCAGCACCAGGCTGTGCGGTGTGGCGGTGTTCGTCGTATGAAGGCATCAGAGGTAGAGGCCGAGATCAAGCGGCTGGAGGGCGAGGCCAAGCTGGCATACCTCGATCAGGTAGCTCAGACCATTCGATACATCAGCCTCGCACAGCTTGAACAAGCCGTCGCCGACAATGACGAGGACCGCATCGCCGAGATCATGTCACTGGGACTGCTGGCGGTGCTGCTGGAGCGCCTGCGCGCCGCATATGCGCGAGGTGCCAGCAAGGAGTTGCTGGCGATCATCATCCCTGGATTGCGCCGCGAGATCGACATGGGCGAGCGCAGCGTGAGCGACTTCCTGAGCACCCAGGCGGCCGCGCTGCGGGACCAGGTGGCGCGTGACCAAATGGACGCGGTACGTGTCGTGCTGTCTATGGGCCGCGACCGGGGAGACTCGGCACGCACCACCGCGCTGAACCTAGCGGGTCGCCTGAGTCGGCAGACAGGTCGCCGAACTGGCGGGGTAGTGGGCCTAAGCGGCGCCTCGGCGGAAGCGATCGAGCGAGCCCGTGACCAGCTCGCCAGTGGTGACCCGGCCCAGATGCGCAACTACCTGACCAGGGTGCGCCGCGACCCCGCGTTTGATGCTGCGGTTCGCGATGCGATACAGGAAGGCAAGCCACTGGCCAAGGCCACCATCGACAGAGCCACGACGGCCTATGCGCAGCGCTTGCTCAGCACCTATGCGGAGGCTCTGGCCCAGACAAACACGGCCGAGGCCTACAACAAGGGCCGGGAAGAGGGCTGGCAGCAGCTGACCGCGCGCAGCAACGGCCAGTACACCTTCGCGAAGAAGTGGAAGACCACGATGGATGGCCGTGAGCGAAATACCCACGGCGCCATGAATGGGCAGACCGTGATGGCTGAGCAGGCGTTCACTTCGCCCAGCGGCGCGATGCTTATGTTCCCATGCGACACCTCGCTAGGTGCCCCGCTCAACGAGCGGATCCGCTGCCGTTGCGTGGTCGAATACTCACTCAGGAAGACCAGCCAGGCGGTGTGACATGCAGATCAAAGCCAGCATGCAGTCGTCGTTCGGTCGGCTGTTGGATACGGCATTCGCAGAGGCGGTGCGCGACTTCACCGGTACCTATCCGGGCGAAGGCGCCTGGGATCCGGTGGCAGAGGTAAGCACAGCCGAACCGGTCATCTACACCGGCCGCGGCGTGTTGAGTCGATACAAGAAGGACCAGATTGACGGCATCAACATTCTGGCCACCGATGTGCGGCTGATTGCCTTGGTAAACGAAGTCACCGACAAGCCGGCTCCCGAGCACATCGTCACCGCTCCTGATCTGATCACCAACCAGCCAAAACAGTATCGGGTGATTGAGGCGACAACTGATCCGGTTGGCGTGCACTACCAGATTCAGCTGAGGGCTACCTGATGGCCGGATGGTCCACTTTGCCGACCCTATTCGCTGACCAGATCGAGAAGGACCTGACCGAGATGCAGCGGCAGATCGTCTTGGAGCTGGTTGACCAGGTCGTGATCAACTCGCCCATCGACAGCGGCAACTACATGGGAAACCACATCGTGTCCATTGGCGCTGAGGACTATAGCGTCAACACGCGCCTGGACGTGCTCGGCGCTGAGACCAAGTCAGCTGCACGCGGCGCACTGACCGACCTCAAGCCGTTCAGCAGAGTGGTGTTGCAGAACAATAGCGCCTACGGCGAGGTGATCGAGTTCGGCGGCTATCCGAGCGGACCAAGCATCAGGATCACGCCTGACGGCTACAGCCGCATGGCCCCAAAGGGCGTGTACGGGATTTCCTTTATTTCCGTCACTGAGAAATGGATATGACCGTACCTTTCGAGACAGTCCGCAAGACGCTCACTGCCCGGATGGCTTCGTTCACTGGTATTGAGCAGGCTAGGATTGAGTATGCAAACAGCCCCAACCCGAGCGGTGGGGCGTTTAAGCCGCCCGCTACCGGCGTATGGTGCGCATTCGAGATCCTTTATGCCACGGCTGCGTTCGCGGGCATGGCAGACAAGCCGCACTACCGCCGGCCTGGCCAGGTGGTGATCCAGTGCTTCTGCCGTCGATCCACCGGGCTATCCGGCATCAATAAGCTGGCTGATGCCCTGTCCGAGCACTTCCAGTCCTGGCAGGACGGCCATATCGAATGCCTGGAGGTTTCCCAGCAGGTGGTAGGCGACTTCGAGGACTACTACCAGATCAACGTGAACATCCGGTTCCGCGCCGGCTGACCCGCAACACCATGACCCACCCGCCGCGAGCGGGTTTTTTTATGCCCGCAGAAAGGAGACATTCACATGTCGTCTGGCGCCCGCGTCACCAGTTACCTCATCCCTGAGGTCACTCCCGGCATCACCCCGACCACAGGCAACTGGGATACCCTGCGCCTGACGAGCAACACCCTGTCGCCAACCGTGAACACCCAAGTCAGCGACGAGATCACCGAGTCACGAATCAGCCAGGGCTCGGTGGCCACCAGCGCCGACATTCAGGGCGACCTGGTCGGCGAACTGTCCTTCGGCTCGTTCGATAAGCTGCTCGAGGCTGCCTTCTACGGTACCTGGACCGGCAATGTTCTGACCGTTGGCGACACCCGTCGTACCTTCACCATCGCCAAGAACTTCAACGACGTAAGCGTGTACACCCTGTTCAAGGGCATGCACGCGTCGGTCTTCGCGCTGGACATCCCGTCCGACGGCAAGATCACCACCACCTTCACCATGGTTGGCCTGGACTACGCCGACGGCGATTCGAATACCGTAACCCCGGTCAATCCGCCGACGACTACGCCGTTCATGTCGAACATCAACGTCGGCACCCTGACGGTTGATGGCCAGTCTCTGGAAGGCGTGGCGTGCGTTTCGGCGCTGACTGTGAATCTGGACAACAGCCTTCAGGCCCAGCGCTGCATCGGCAACAGCAAGCTCGGCCCGGGTGCACAGATCGCCACCGAGGCGGCCATCACCGGCACCATTACCATGGCCTGGTCTAACCGGGCCTGGCAGATCTGGAAGAACACCTTCACCCGTCTGCCGATCGCACTTTCCTTCCCGATCGAGGACAGCCTGGGCAATCAATACATCTTCGACTTCCCGGCGATCGAGATCGACGGCGACCTGCCGAACGGCGGCAAGCGCGACCTGATCGAGGTCACGCTGAACTACACCGTGGCCAAGGTTGCCCCGACCGTGACCCGTGTGCCTGTCGTTGCCGTGACCGCTGTCGATGTCTCGCCGGCTACTGCGTCCCTGGATGTGGGCGACACCCAGCAGATGACCAAGACCGTCACCCCAGCGGGTGCACCGCAGAACGTCACTTGGTCGTCCAGCGCTCCTGGTGTGGCATCTGTCAGCAGCAGCGGCCTAGTAACCGGTCTCAGCGCCGGCACCGCGACCATCACCGCGACCAGCGTTGCCGACGGCACCAAGACCGATACCGCAACCATTACCGTTTCCTGATTACTTTCGGCTGCTCCGGCATAACGCCGGCCGGGGCGGCCTTTTTTGGCGTGGCGTGAGGATTATTCATGGCTCTCAAGCTGAAAAAGATCGACACCACCAAAAGCGCCGAGGCGCGCTGGGAAGAGTTCGATGCTGACACCAAGATTTTGCTGATGCCGCTGGACAACCAGCAGTACCAGATTGCTCTGGAGCGCATGCGCCGCCGACTGGCGCGCAACGATGCACAGTTCGGCCAGGAAGCAGTAGGCGTGATCGAGGGCGAGAAGTCCGAGCATGACAACCATTGTCTGCTCCTGGCGTCGTTCATCGTGCAAGACTGGCAGGGCGCACAGGACGAGAATGGCAAGCCGCTGGCCTACAGCGAGAACACCTGCACCGAAATGCTGCGCGGTGATGCTGACTTCTTCTACTTCGTCCTGCGCCGTGCCGCAGCCATTGCTGCCGACAACCGGGCGGAGCTCGAAGAAATCAAGGGAAAGCAATCGCCCGCTTCGAATGGGAGCGGGAATGGGGTCAGCGAACAGAAAAGCGAAGCCTGATCTATCAGAAGCTGCGCATCGCCGTGCCGGATGAGCCTGAATTGGATGTGATCACCGGCAGTCTGCTGAACGCGTTTCGCAATGCCGCCCGTGGCCGTCGCTACCTGGTTGGTGCAGCCGCTGTTCAGCCGCTGAGGTTGTCTGCGCGGGAGATCACTGACTGGCTGGAGGTTCACCCGCTGCCTTTGCCCAGGCGCATGGTCGACGAGGTGATATTCGCATTGGACGAGTCCGCACTGGCTGGAGAGGACTAAAGTTAGGAGATGAGCATGCAAAATCTGGAAGAAATCGAAGAGCAGCCGGATGATAAACCCGTGAAAACGCTCGAGGAACTGAAGAAACTCGCGAGTGATGAGGCCGACCTGTTGGAGCGCCGGCTCACGCGCCTCGAAGAAGCACTTGGGCTGAACCCGATTATCTAGCGGTTTTAGCCTCGTCGCAAAGCTGCTTGATCAGAACCTTGTTGGCTCTGGCTTCGCCGCTCCAGCGCATACCGCTCGCGGCCGCAAGCGCCGTATCGAAGACTGCATCAATGCCGCTATCCCCTGAAGACTCATGCACAGCCTTGAGCAGTCCTCGAGTCAAACACGCCATAGTTTCAACAGTATTAGCTAGCTCTTGAATGTAATTCTGCTGTTGCTCAATGAAGCGATGCATCTCTTGTTCGTAGCTCATGCGACCTCCTGGTCGATTTTGCCCTGGTCCATGGGCTTGCCGGCAATGGACCGGGGCGGGTCGTTGGAAGGCCAAACGCTACTACGACATCGCTCTGGCTGGTACTGGGTTTCCGTCCAGTGATGACCAAGCGGCCAGCCGCGACCATTCAGCACTTGCCGAACAAGAGAAACGACAGCCTTGATGCATCTGGCTTCTTCGTTATGCGCCGACTTGATGGTAAATTGCCGCATAGTCGAATACTTCGGAGTCAGGGATGTTCTTTGTCAGGTTCGTAATTCTGGCCTTCTTCGCCGCCTACAGCGTGTCCATGGGCAGAGAGCCAGCGCTCAACTCTATTGGTATAGCCATCGCGTTCAGCGCTTTGTTCTTTGTGCCAGCGCTGTACCTTCTGCCGACCTTTGAGGCGTGGATCAGGAAGAAGAGCAACCTTCAATCAATCGCAGTTCTCAACCTCTTTCTTGGTTGGACAATCATTGGTTGGGTTGCCGCGCTGATCTGGGCTTTTAAAAAGCCAGAAGAAGCCGTAGTGGTCGCTCCAGCGAGCCCAGAGCCAGGTATAGCTGCAGATACCTCGGAAAAGAAGACCTGCCCATTCTGCGCTGAGCAGGTGATGGCAGCAGCCATCAAGTGTAAGCATTGCGGCAGCGAGCTTCCAGCCATCTGACAATCAGCAGAACACCATAGAAACCCGCCCAGTGCGGGTTTTTTGTTGCCCGGAGAAAAGCATGGCACTCAAATCCCGCCTAGAGCTCGAGGTAGATGGGCGCAGCGCAGAGCAGCAAGTAACAGATATTCGAGCCGCCCTCGAAGCCCTTGAACAGGCTGGCATCAGGGCAAGCTCAACCCTGCGCAAGTCAGGCGGCGATTACTCCAACCTCGCGATGTCCCTGTCGAAAGTACAAGCAGCCAACGACAAGGCATCTTCGTCGACTGACGCAGCTGCAAAAAGCGCAGATGCCGCAGCCAAGGCTGCTGCGAATCAGCGGAAGGAGCTAGACAGTCTTCTTGGCAAGATTGACCCGCTAACCAAAAAATTGAATGACCTTGCTGCGCAGGAAGCGGCTCTGGCCCAGGCCAGGGAATCGGGGCAGATCAACGGCGCAGCTTATGACGCCTACAACAGAAAGATCCAAGAATCTTTGGCATCACTCTCTGGGGTTTCTCGTGCGCAGACTCAAGTAGGAGAGACCGCCGACCAGGCTCGGGCCCGGATCCTTGCGATTGCTGATGCATCAGTTCGAGCGGCCCAAGAGCAGCGAAACCTCGCAAATGTTGCGACTGGCCTTTCGGAGGCTGAGCAGGGCCTGCTGTCAGGTAACATGGTCCTTGCGTCGAGCCAGGCTCGTCTGACGGAATCAACCCAGAAAGTCACAGCTGCCACAAAACAGGCAGAATCAGCTAGCTCAAGCCAAGCTGAAAGCCTTGAAGACCTTCTTGCCAGCATTGACCCAACCACTCGAGCTCTGAACAAGCTGGACGAGCAGGAGCGAAAGCTCGCCCAACAAAACAAGCTTGGCAACCTAGATGCCGAGACTTTTGCGTCGTACAAAACCCGTATTGACCAGTCGCGCGCTGCGCTTACTGGGTTCGACGACAGCCTCAATCGCACAGGAAACACTGCCAAGCAGAACGCAGCCGCTCTGCGGATGCTTCCGGCGCAGTTCTCTGACATTTTCATTAGCCTGCAGGGCGGTCAAGCACCTCTTACGGTATTCCTTCAGCAGGGCTCGCAGATCAAGGACTCCTTCGGAGGCATCGGTGATGCAGCCAGGGCCATGGGCGGATACATCCTTGGACTGTTAACACCCCTTAGCGTTGCGGTAGCAAGCGCCGCGGCACTTGGGTATGCCTTCTATAAGGGATCGGAAGAGGCTGACCGATTCAATAATGCCCTAATCCTAACAGGGAGCGCGTCAGGGGTTACGGCCGACCGGCTTGGCAGCATGGCCCGCCAGATCAGCTCAACTGTTGGCTCTACTGGTGCGGCAGCTGCGGCCCTCGCCGAGATAGCCGGTGGCGGGAAGATCGCCGGCGAAAGCTTCGAGCAGGTTGCCCAGGCTGCGGTATCGATGGAGGTTGCCACAGGCAAGGCCGTATCTGACACAGTGGCAGAGTTCACCAGGCTCGCGGATGAGCCGGTCAAGGCTTCGGCAGAGCTCAACAAGCAATATCACTACTTGACGGCTGCTGTTTACTCCCAGATCACTGCGCTTGAGCAGCAAGGCAAACACGCGGATGCGGTCAAGCTAGCGACTGATGCTTTTGCTGATGCGATCAATAATCGCACCCCCAAAATCATTGAAAATCTGAGTTTCTGGGAGCGTGGATACAACGCTGTGGCAAATGCTGCGGACCGCCTCAAGGATATAGGTCGTCCCAACATTGATGCAGATATCGCGCAGGCCCAAGCCAATCTAGCAAGCGCTCAGCGTGGCGACGTTGGGTTCTTCCAAGACAAAGATAAGATGGTGGAGTTCTATACCGACGAGCTCCAGTTCCTCAAAGACAAAAAAGCCGCCCAAGACGACATAGCGAAGTTCGACAAGGATGCAGCTGATGCGAATGAGCGAACTGTAAACGCGATGGCCAAGGTGGACGCCCTTGAAAAGTCTGCCTGGACGAACGCAAGGAAGCGCACTGAGGCGCTGAAGGAATACGAGAAGTCGCTTGATGTTATCCGGAAAAACAACCCGAATGACTCGCGCCTCGCGGCAGAAACTGTGGCCAGGGTAAAAGCGAACATAGCCGAACAATTCAAGGATCCCAAGTCGCCCAAAGCCCCGACGGTTCGCGATGATGCCGGTCAGCGAATGCTGGACGAGGCTCGCCAGCGCTACGCCGTTTTGCAACAACAGAGCCGCGTAATTGCCGGCGAGGTAGACCAGACCCAGAAGCTAGGCACCGAAGCCAGGAAGCTGATCGAGCTCGAAACTGAGATTGCCAGCCTCAAGGAGAGGAAGACCCTCACTGCATCGCAGAAGCAGGTCCTGGCGATGGCTGAGCTCAACCTGGCGCAGCAGAAGCAGAACGCGGCGCTGGAGCGGGCCAACGAGCTGACCAAGGAGCGGTTCCAGAACGAGGCCAAGCTGAAGGCCTTCGTGGAAAACCTGAACTCGCAGCTCGAGCTTTCCCGCGAGGGACAGCAGAACGAGCTGGCCGGTGCAGGGCAGAGCGATCGGCTGCGTCAGCGCCTTCAAGAAGACCTGAAAATCCGTCAGGACTATCAGAAGCAACTGGACAAGCTGACCCGCGACTACAACAAGCTCGACAACCCTACGGCCAACGACACCGACCTGTACAAGGGCGAGACTGACGCGTTGCGGGCGGCCCTCGCTACCCGCATGGTCGACCAGCAGAACTACTACGCAGCGCAGGACGCGATGCGCAGCCAGTGGCTGGTGGGTGTATCGGAGTCGTGGCAGAACTACGTCGACATCGCTACTGACTACAACTCACAGGCCAGGGCGGCCACTGAGTCGATCCTGGGTGAGACCACTTCCTCGATCTCCAGCAGCATTCAGGGACTGGTCAAGGGCACGGAAAGCCTGGGCGATGCCTTCGGCAACTTGGCGGGCACCATTGCCAACACGATGCTGACAGCGTTCGCCGACATCACAGCCAGATTCCTGGTCATGCAGGCGCTGAAACTTGCGGGCATCGAGACGGAAAAGGGCGCCGTGGTGGTCGCCGAAGGCGAAAAGGCTGCCGCGAAGGTTGCGGCGGACGGCATCGCCGAAGCCTCGACCCTTTCCACGATCGCCACCACCCTGGCGGCGAACGTATCTGCGGCCGTGGAAACTCTTGCCTCCTGGGCGCCAGCGGCACTTGTCGCATCGATTGGCTCCTTCGGCGCTGCGGCGGTTGTCGGCGGTACTGCGCTGATCGCTGCCTATGCGCTGATTCGGGGCATCAGCGGCGGGTTTGCCGAGGGCGGCTACACCGGGCCTGGTGGCAAGTACGAGCCAGCTGGTGTGGTGCACAAGGGCGAGGTGGTGTGGTCGCAGGCTGACATTCGCCGCTTTGGTGGCGTGTCAGCTGTGGAGGCGCTGCGCACTGGCAACGTCACACCCATCGCATCTGCCCGTTCGGCTTCGTCGTCATCGAGCTCTGCAAGCAATGGCAGCACTGTTGCCCAGAACACCAACGTCTACGTCAACCTGATTCAGGACCAGTCACGCGCTGGCACCGTGAATCAGAAGACGCGGGATGACGGCACAGCAGAGGTCGAACTATTCGTGGCCGACATCTACGGCGGCGGTGACCGGGCCCAGGCGCTCGAAAGCACCTACGGCCTCAAGCGCCAAGGCACATAGCGAGGAATGGCATGGCCGACACAGACCAGCAGGACGAAAAGCAGGGCGACCAGGCCCCGGAGCCCGTTGACGAGAAAGAGCAGCTGCTGCAACGCCGCCTGGCTCGACTCGAGGAAGCGCTGGGGCTCAAGCCCCTCACATAACCCACACCAGCCCAGCTGAGGAATGGCAATGATTCAATACCCGGCAGAGTTGCCGCTTCCTCTTCAGGAGGGGTATGGCCTGAGCACGGTGGACCCGATGCGGGCCACCCAGATGGTGACGGGGCGAACGCGGTACCGGCTCCGGCACCGCTACGTTCCCACCGAGGTGCGGTTCAACTTCAACTTCAGCCAGGCCGAGGCGGGGCTGTTCGAGGCGTGGTATGCCCGGAGCATCAACAACGGACTGGAGTGGTTCGAGATACGCCTGCAGACCCCCGCGGGGTTCGCGCTGTACCAAGCCCACTTCAAGAGCATCCCGTCCGGCCCGGACCTGACGCAAATCACCCGCTGGCGCTATTCGGCGGTCGTTGAGCTGAAAGAGCGGCCACTCATCCCAGCACCGTGGGAGCAGTTCCCGCAGTACTGGCTGAACAAGGACATCATCGACCTCGCCGTCAACAGGGAGTGGCCTGAAGCATGAGCCTGATTGAAGAGTGCTACGCCTCGGGCCGCGGCGAACTAGTCGACACGATCGAGGCCCAGGAGGAGGGCGGCACCATCGCCCATTACTTCTGCTCCGGGTACGAGGACAGGGTGTGCACCACCGAAGACGGCCGGACCCTGACCTTCATCGCCATGGCAATGGACCTGGCCCTGCCCAAGAACGACAACAGCGCGTTCCAGAACCTGGTGCTGGGCCTGGACAACGTGACCGGTGAGGTTCAAGAGGCTGTAGAGGCCGCCCGCGCCGCCGGCAGCCGCTTCATCATCACCTTCCGGCGGTACCTGGCCGAGGACCTGTCGTTTCCCCAGGAAAAGTACCGCATGACCCTGCTGAGTAGGGAGTATGACGAGGACATCGCCAAGCTCACCGCCGGCTTCTTCGACCTGCTCAACACCAACGGTCTGCGCACCATCCTGACCACCAACCTGGCACCCGGCCTGAAGTACATCTGACCATGATCGAGAAATTCATGCGCGCCCCGTACCGCGAGGGTGCACGGGGTCCTATTGCCTTCGATTGCTGGGGCCTGTGCATCGCTGTGCGCCACCAGGTGTTCGGCCTGCCGCTGCTGCCCAGCCTGGGCGATGTAGGCAAGAACAGGCTGAAGGCCAACACCACCGCTTACCACGACCTGCGCCAGGGCATGGAGGAATGCCAGCCTGAGCCTGGGGCGATTGCCGCTGTGTTCCGGGGCGCGCTGTGCCTGCACGTGGGCGTGGTGGTGCACAGCGAGGGCCGGCTGAAGGTGCTGGACACAAACCCCGGAGGCGCATGCCTGCGGACAACTGGCGAGTTCGAAGCCGCGAACCCGAAGGTGGTGTACTACCGTGATCGAATTTTACCCGAACAAGATCAGTAACACGGCGCCCCTTGGTACGTGGAAGACCGACCGCCGCATGACCATCGAGGCCTGGCTGCGCGAGCAGGCACCATCCTACGAGCACCGCGAAAGCCCGCCCATCAGCATCTTGCTGAACGAGGAGGTGATCGAGCACGATCAGTGGCACCTGGTCGAATTCAGGCCCTCGGATCTGCTCCAAATCTACCGCGAGCCCAAGGGTACCGATCCATTCTCGATCACCGTGGCCCTGTTCAAAGGCGCCCAGGCGGTCGTTAAGGCCATCATGCCCAAGATGCCCGGCATGCCCTCGAACCTCGGCACGCAGCAGGGTGACCCTCTGTCTGAAGCCAGCGCCAAGGGCAACAAGGTCAAGCTGGGCGACCCGGTGCGGCAGATCGCGGGCCACCAGCGCACGTATCCGTCGTACCTGGCCCAGCCCCGGCGCCGGTTCCTTGCCCCGCGTGACCAGCGCGTGCAAATGCTGCTTTATGTGGGCGAAGGCGAGTACGACATTCCAATCTCCAAGGTCCGCGTGGGCGAAACCCCGCTGATCTCGCTGGGATCGGATGCGACGTTCGCAATTTACCCGCCTGGGGCTGACCTGTCCGGCGATCCGGCGCACCAGCTCTGGTACAACGCGCCTGAGGTGGGGGCCAGTTCCAGCGGCTCTGCCGGCCTAGAGCTGACCGTATCCACGGACCTGACCAAGAGCGCTTCGGCCTCGGCCTATCGGTTCGATGGCGACAACATCGCGGTGCCTTCAGGTGCCGGCGGCTTCCCTACTGACTGGTCCAGCGGGATCATCATTCGGGTCGTTGCCCCGTACACCTACACCGTGATCGACGGCGGCGCAGGCCGGGACATCGTGCGCGGGCCGCTTGGCATGCTCAACCCGACCCCAGGCATGGCGATCGAGGTGGCCGGGGCGAACGCTGGTGTTTACGTGGTGCACAGCTACACGCCCTACAGCCCAGCCGTACCGGCCAACCCTGGTACCGCATCGACCATGACCGGTTCGGCGGCGCCCACACGCTACAACTTCGACGCCACGCCGCTCAGCTTCACGCTGGTGCGCGGTTCGACCAACTACCCAATCACGCTCAACACGGCGACCACGGACCTCGCTGGCTTGGTAAACACGCTGAACTCGCTACTGAGCGGCATGCCGTTCCAGGCGCAGCAGAGCAGCGGGCGCCTTCGTTTTGTGGAGCTGAGCCCTTTTGCTGGGCAGGCCATCAACGCCACGGGTGCCTCGGTCATCCTGGGCTCATCCCCAGCGCGCACCACCGGCACGACCACTACCAGCGGCACGCCCGAGCAGCCAGCCGAAATGACGCTGGACTACGACGGCGGCGCCCCGGTTGTGGGGCTGGCGCTGGGTCAGGGCCTGGCCAGCATCGGCCCGCGCGGCCTGCGGTACCGGATCACTGCGTTCAGCACCTCGCTTATGGAGGTTGAACGACTGTCCTCCAGCGGAAGCGCTGACACCTCGTGGCCAGGCTTCGACGCCATGGAGACGGTGAACGGCAACATCAGCCTGGACAGCACCAACCTGCAGGGCGGCTACCGGGGCCCGATTGCCTGCTGCCCGGAAGGGGAGAAGGTCACCGAACTGGAGTGGAGCGTGTTCTTTGCCAATGGCCTGTGCGGCATCGGCACCACCGGACTGATCTACAAAATCCCGGCGTTCCACACCTTCGAATACCGGGATGCCGATATCGGCGGTGCCTGGACGGTCATAAACATGCAGCACACCGGGGGCAGCCGGGATGCCCAGGGCTTCACTAACCGCATCTCGCTTCCATACCCAATGCGGGCCGAGGCCAGGATCAAGAAGCGCAACGAGTACTTCCCCGGCCGGGTTGAGCCAGAACTGCAGGACGACACTACCTGGTACGACCTGCGCGGGCTGCTGCAGAGCTCGCCCACCAGCTACCCAGGTTTGACCGTGATGACGGCGGACATCCGGGGTGGCGACCGGCTTTCGGCCCAGTCCGAGAGCCAGGTGAGCGCCGAGGTGACCCGCATCCTGCCCTTGCTTGAGGGTGGGGTAGGGCCGACGCGGGACATCGCACCTTGGTGCATCTACCAGCTCAAGCAGAGGGGATACACGGACGGTGACCTCGATATGCCGGAGTGGCAGGCCTTCCACGATATCTGCGTAGCCAGGGGCGATACCTACGACGAGACGCTAGACGCGACGATCACCGTGAAGGACATGGTCAACAACGCGCTGGCGTGTGGGTTTGCCGAGCTGGTGACCTTTCGGGGCCTGCTGCGCCCGGTGCGGGACAGTGCCCGGTCCATCTTCGACGTGAGCTATGGCCCCAAGACCCAGACCTACTCGCCGCAGAACATGACCAAGATGCTGAAGATCAGCGGCTCGATGCCGTCGATCAACGATTTCGATGGTGTCGATGTGGAGTACTTCTCCCGCGATACCTGGGCATGGGAAACGGTCGAGTGCCGCTGGCCAGGCGACCAAGGCTTCAAGGTCGAGAAGATCAAGATGCCCGGTTTCAGCGACAAGACCCGAGCATGGCGGTTCGGCATGCGCAGGCGTGGCCACCAGAAGTTCCGGACCGACATCTACAGTTGGGAAACCGAGATGGATGGCAGCAACAGCGGCTACCTGAGCTTTGCAGCAGTTGCCGATGACAGGCGCTGCTACAGCTCGATCCTGCTGGACTTCATGGTAACGGACGCGGGAACGCTTCTCCGCTCATCCGAGCCGCTGCCATGGTCGCTCACTGAGCAAAACCTGATCGGCGTGCGCCGCCTGGACGGCACGCTGTCGGGGCCGTGGGACGCTGTGATCGTGGACGAATACACCGCCCGGGTTGAGTCGCTCGATTTCACCCCAGTGGTGGACGGCCCGCTCGAACCGCCGCACATCCTGTTCGCCCCGGCTTCTCGCTGGGCTTACCCAACGCTGATCACCAGTTCTGACCCGGCAAACGGAAACGTGGCCATGAAGGGCATGCCCTACGACGCCCGCGTTTACACCTACGACCACCAGTTCCCGCCGGCCTGACCGGAACCCGACGAGCCAGCCCGCCATGTGCGGACTTTTTTGTGCCCGGAGTACACATGGATTACAACACCAACAACCCTCTCGGTTCGAGCGACCCACGGGATTTGTTCGACAACGCCAAGCACCTCGACGAGGGAATGAACAGTACCGAGGAAACCTTCCTCGACAGGTTCGGCCGCCCACGCAACACGTATCAGGCCTTCCACAACCTGGTGATTAACGCCAAGAACGAGGTTGGCCCAACCGTAGCTGCGGCGAAATCCGCAGTGAATGCTGCACGCGACGAAGGCATCCAGGACATTGGTGAGTCAGTTGATGCAGTAGACGCGGCGGAGGCCGAAGCAAAGGCCGATATGCTCGCAACGGCCGCCGCTCTCGGTGACGACCTCAACAACAAGCGTTATGCGTCGTACGCAGCCATGAATGCAGACCCGCAGACGCGTGATGCGGTTGTAGCCGTTGTCGACGGTGATCCCGACGCGAATCTGAACGGCTGGTACTCCTGGAACAACAACACCAAAAAGTGGGTGAGGTTCACCAATCAGCCCGCACGCCTGCTCGATATCACCCCACGAAAACGACCTCTCGGCCCTGTAACAGGCGAGGCCCCTATCATCTGGAGCATTGGCAACATGCTGCTGACGCTACCCGTGCAAAAGAAACGCCCGCTTGGCCCCGATCTGCGTCAAGGTGCCTTCCTCACCATGGGCGACACGGTTGTGCAGACAGTTGAAGCCCGCAAGCGGCCCCTGACTGAGGCATACCAGCAAGCCACACTCTTCCTGTCTGGCGAGTCGGTGATGATGCAGTCGGGCGATTCAGCCCAGATCACACCGTCAGCCACCTACGATGCCAAGCTGGTCCAGGAGCAAAATGAGAAGCCTCAAGGAAAGCGCCAGGCGGCGGTCGTAAGCGATCAGGTTTGGTCCTACGACCCCCTTGGAGCCACTCAGCTAACCCAGATGGGAACTTGGCTGGTAGCCCAGGCAGTGGCTTTCGACATGGTTCGGGCGCTAAAGATCTCTGCGGGATCTGCGCAACCGCACACGATCCTCACGGACGGTCGCGTATTGCGTGACGGTCAAGTACTGCTGCACAAGCTGGCTACCGGTCAGTCCCTGACCCTTGGCTCACGCGGCCTGGTCCTCGATGCAAACGGCGAGTACACGATCGACGGGAAGAAGGGCAACCTGTTCTCCCCGTTCACGCCAAAGGGTTACACCGACAACCTGTTCACCCTGCCAGGTGGCCCGCGCCCTACATCCTGGGTCGGGGCCACAACCCTGGAGCCAGTCCGCGAGTACGTCTCCGGTGTCGCAGGCGAAACCCCTGCAACCTCCTACATGCTGGCGTTCCGCCGCTGGCATGAGCGCACCAGCTCGATCAGCCCGCGACTGCTGTACAGCATTTCTGCGCTCGGCGGTACCGCGTATGCCGGCCTGAAGAAAGGCACCACCATCTACAACAACGCGCTGGCCCACGTCACTGCAGCCAAGAACATTGCCGCCGCCAACGGCTGGGACTACCAGGTCCAAAGCCTGTCCATCGTGCATGGCGAAAGTCAGGTCAACACGACGCAGGCGGAATACGTTGCGATCATGGCGGAGTGGATCAGCGATTATCGTGCCGACATCCTGGCTATCACCGGCCAAGCCATCGCGCCGCTGGCCTACATCACCCAGATGCTGACTGGGGAAACCGGGACCATCCCGGCAATTCCATTGGCACAACTTCAGTCGCACAACGAGAACCCCAACGTCGTCATGGTTGGGCCGAAGTACGCCTACCCCTACTTCGACACGTATCACATGCAGGCCGAGGGCTACATAAAGACCGGTGAGCTGGAGGCTAGAGCCGAGCGACTGACCCAAGTCAGCGGCAAGTGGCAGCCGCTCAAAGTGCTGTCGGCCACGCTCGCAGGGGCTGTCATCACGCTGCGCCTGAATAACATGCCCAATGGCAATGCCGGAACGCCAGGCCCCATTGGCCGGCTGGCTGCCGACACCACCCTGGTAACCGACCCAGGCAAGCTGGGCTTCCAGCTCTCGGCCGGAACCATTGAATCGATCGTGATGGGCGCTGACGGCGCATCCATCGTCATCACTGCAACTGCTGCAATCGCTGCGGGCACGGTGCTGACGTACGCCTTGCAACCGCTGCTCAGCTCACCACAGAACGGCGCCGGGCGCCGCGGCTGTATCCGAGACACGGACCTTCGGGACTTCTCCCGCTTCGACAACAAACCCCTTTACAACTGGCTGTGTGCCTTCTCCATGGAGCTTCAATAATGGCCCTCTATGCTCTGCGTACCCCTGGCTCGGCATCCGTACCAGGCGCCCCGAAGATCGACTACTCGCAAGCGGAAGACGAGGTGGTCAACATCCCCAGCATCAAGTTCTGGCCGTGCCTGGCGCCGTATGGCGCGAAGGGCGGCGTGGTGCTCGACCGGGTAGAGCAGTTCGCCATCCCCAGCTACGGATCATCCAACGCCTTGGCCAACTTCGTGACGATGGTCAACGGCAAGACGGGCTACAAGGTCAATGCGATTGCTCAGGCACTGGTAATGAACCCGTTCGTCACGTCTGGATCGTTCACGGTCGGCTTGGTATGTGCCGAGCACCTGGCCTTCGGCAGCACCTCGGCAGGCCTGAACAACGACACCCCAGCACCGTGGGGCATGTACTCGAACGCTAGCGGCTCGGGCCTTGTAACCGCAAACTTCGGCACGATCTCGGTTGCCGAGACCACATCCAACGGATGGGCTAAGAAGCTCAGCGCCACCAAGATGACTGCGGTGGTGCTGATCTTTGATCGCAACCTGGGCCGGATCAGCATCCGCTATGACGGCGTGGAAATGTGGTCGTACACGAACGACCTGGTCAAGGCCATCAGCCTGATGCCTGAACTCAATATGGGTGCGCTGCGCGTGGCCAACACCGGTAGCGCGGCTTCGCGGCAAATGACCAGCAACGCATTCTCAGCCTTCAATACGGCACTTGCTGGCACCGAGCTGGCATCGCTCGAAAAAATGCTGATGGAAGCGGCCGCAGCTGCCTAACCAGCAAGTACGTTATTAGCCCGCCCAGCGCGGGTTTTTTCGCCTGGAGAAAAGCATGTCCACACCTCGCGGCATACGCAATCGCAATCCCGGCAACATCGACTACAACCCCCGCAATGACTGGCAAGGCCAGATCGGCAAGGAGCCGGGCGGCCGCTTTGCCATCTTCGACACGCCAGAGAACGGCATCCGTGCTCTAGGCAAGCTACTCATCAACTACCGAGGTAAGGACGGTATGCCCGGCGTGGGCGGGAAGGGCATCGACACCGTGCTCGAAACGATCAATCGCTGGGCGCCGAGCAACGAGAACGACACCCAGGCTTATGCTTCGGCGGTGGCCAAGCGCATCGGTGTGAGGCCAACTGACGTGATCAACATCAAAGACCCTGCCGTCCTGCGCGGGATGGTGGTCAGCATCATCATCCACGAGAACGGCAGCAACCCGTACACGCCGGCGATCATCGACGAAGGTGTGCGGCGGGCCCTGGCATGAACGCCGTGCTTGCGGTATTGAAGGCCATACCGCTCTGGCTGTTGCTGGCCTTGGCCGCCGCCGGCGTTATCTGGTGGCAGCATGGCCAGATCCAGAAGGCGAGCGGCGAAGCTGCTGACCTGGCGCAGCAAGTCGGCCAGTGCCAGCAGGCCAGAGACAACCTGGTCGCCCTGGCCAATGAGCAGGGGAAGGCATTGGGTGACCTGCAGCTGGCCGCCCAGCAGCGCCAGGCTGCCGCCGAGAAAGCTTTAGCCGAAGCCCGCGCCAGTGCCGAGCCGGACTACCAAGCTGCAAACCGCATCCAGCAGGAGCGCACTGGTGGCGACCAATGCACGGCTGCAACCTCGATCATCGACAAGGAGCTTGGCCTATGAACATTGCAAGCCGATCCCTGCACGGGGTGGGGGTGCTAGCAGGCTTTCTCCTGCTTGCGGGCTGTGCAGGCCGGGCCGAGCCGGAGATTCGTACCGTGCGCGTCGAGGTGCCTGTGCAGGTCCCTTGCCACACTCCTGACGTGGCCGTACCGCCCTGGGCTGCCGCCAGCCTGCGCAAGACCGACAGCCTTGAGGTGAAGGTGCGGGCCCTGCTGGCAGAGCGCAGACAGCGCATCGGGTACGAGAAGGAACTGGCGGCAGCCGCAGGCGCATGCCGCTAGCGTCAGCGCGATATTCCTGGTCTTAGCCCAGTACGCCTATACTGCCCTGACCAAATAAGGGTATCCCCGATGGACAAGGATGAATTTGCCGCTGCCGTTGAGGCAGGCGAACCGCTGATCGAGCAGTCGATGCAAGCTCTCAAACGGTACTGGGAGGCCAGAGACTATGGCGCGCCGGCGGAGGAGGTAGAGCGTCTGCGGCTCCATTCCGAGTCCTTGGCCCAGGCGGTTTCCGACTACCAGCTTCGCACTGTCTCCAAGTTGATGGGCAAAAAACTTCCCCCGCTGCACTAGCACATCCCGCTTGTCGGCAGTTGCCGGCGCCATCCCAGGCCAATACCATACTGTTCATTAATACAGTATGGAGGCCCCGCCAATGAACACCGCCCTTGACTTCGAAATCGACGACATGCCCCAGCTCAGCCTGGACGACCTGATGCAGGTGCGTGCGCCCTGGACCTACCTGGTCAAGATCGAGGGCGAAAGCATGCAGGGTATCGGGATGTACTCCGGTGACCTTCTGGTCGTTGATCGAAGCGTCGAGGCCAAGCACGGCGACATCGTTATTGCGGCGGTGAACGGCGAACCGGTCTGCAAGCGCATGTGCCGTGAGCACGGTGTGCTGGTCCTGCGGTCGGAGAACCCCAAGTACCCGTCGCGGTACATCATGGAGGGGGATACATTCGAGGTGTGGGGTGTGGTCCGGTTCAGCGTGCGGGATCATGACCGGTCATGACCACCTGAGAAACACCGGCAGTGCCAGACCGGAGTGCTGCCTATTTACCTGCCTAAAAAATGACCAATTGCATGGTCATCCCGCCTAACTTGCTTATTTTTTGCTACAGCAAATTATCAAGCACCCTCTAGCCCCAGTAATCATTCGGCGAGCCCAATTAATCGACCCGATCCATCATAGGTGCAACGCTGAAGCGGCGTGACGGCTCAGGGCGCATATTTTCTGGGTTGTAGCCTGATATTGCGGTCATTTCGTTCAACGTGTTTTGTACCAATTTTCGGGGTTTTGAGGCGTTATTACCAAACGTTTGGTACAGACGTGTACCAATCTCAGATGGCAACGATCAGAACGCGTAAAAGGCCGATGGCAGCAGCAGCTATCTCGTCCAGATCCGCATCAATCGCGACAAGGTGACAGTCTACCAAGAGAGCCAAACGTTCGCCCGCAAACAGGCTGCAGTGGCCTGAGCGAAGCGACGGGAAACCGAGTTAGCTGAACCTGGTGCTATCGAGCGCGCCACCCGAGCTGCGCACACGGTCAAGCAGATGATCGACCGTTATCTGGTGGAGGAAGAGAAAGCTCGGCCGTTGGGCGAGTCGAAGCGACATACACTGTACGCTATCAAGAACAGATACTTTGGGGATAAGGTTGACTTCGACATAAGTCAGCAGGTGCTGGTGGCCTATGCCCTGTGGCGCATGAGTCCTGAAGGGGGGGAAGGACAAGCCGCAGACGGCCGGCAATGATCTGGCGCACTTGGGCCCGGTGTTGGCGCTGGCTAGGCTCTGTCTGAAATCCCAAGAAACTGAAATGTGGCCGCGGAACAGCCTGTGTTCGGTACAGTCGCCGACCATCAACGGAAAGGAATTCTGTGATGGCAAAGCGTTATGAGCTCTCTGATGAAGCATGGGAGGTGGTCGCCGACCTCTTTACGGCAGTCCACGTCAGGGGCAGGCCCCGCAGCAGTGATCGCTTGATGCTCGA
>NZ_VEJN01000017.1:0-106199 GCF_007678615.1 Pseudomonas sp. DE0157 | reverse complement strand
GGTAGTGTGGGGTTTCCCCATGTGAGAGTAGGTCATCGTCAAGATTCATTTCGCAAAACCCCTATCTGCGCACGCAGGTAGGGGTTTTGTCTTTGAGCGTCCAAAAAATTTTCCAAGCCTGCCTGTCGCTCAGGCACCCCTCCCTGATCGGCAAGAATCCAAATTTAGGTCGCCTGGCCATTCGAAGCTGTATCTCCAGCCTATGCCGCCCTCCATAAGATCACTAGAATAACCCCACGCACTTACTCAGAAGCGTCCTATGTCCAACCCCGTCGAGCCAGAAACGCTGGCTGATCTGCCACTCGAAGACCTGGTCGCATGCCATGAATGCGATCTACTCTTACGCAAACCTGTAATCCACCCCGGTGAAAAAGCGCTTTGCCCACGCTGCGGCTACGAGCTCTATGCGCACCGGCATAATGTGGTCAATCGCAGCCTGGCGTTGGTGCTGACGGCGCTCACGCTGTTCATCCCAGCCAATTTCCTGCCGATCATGCAGTTGCATCTGCTAGGCCAGACATCGGACGACACCGTCTGGAGCGGCGTACTGGGGTTGTACGATTCGGGCATGCAGGGGGTGGCCATCGTGGTTTTCCTGTGCAGCATGGCCATACCGCTGGCAAAACTGATGTGTCAGCTGGTCGTTTTGCTGGCGATTCGGCTTAACACAGGGCGCAGGCTAGGGTTGTTGCTGTACAGGACCTATCACCACTTGCGTGACTGGGGCATGCTCGAGGTCTACTTCATGGGCGTGCTCGTGGCTATCGTCAAATTGGTGGACCTGGCGGAACTTACCGTAGGGGTTGGGCTGTTCTGCTTCATCAGTCTGCTGTTGATTCAGGTCTGGCTGGAGGTCGTAATGTCACCGCATCAGGTCTGGAGTGCATTATCGGGGGAGGACCCGCATGCGGGCGATTGATGCAGGTATCGTTGTCTGCAACGAGTGTCATGAACTGAACAGGCAAGCCGCAGGCGACGCATCCCAAACCTGCACGCGGTGCGGTGCCAGGGTGCATCCGCGACGACCGAACAGCATCATGCGCACCTGGGCGCTGCTCATCGCTGCCTCCATTCTTTATATTCCGGCCAACGTGCTGCCGATCATGACCGTCAGCTCATTCGGTCAAGGCACGCCCGACACCATCATGTCGGGCGTCATTGCCCTGCTCAAGCACGGCATGGTACCGATTGCGGCCGTGGTATTTACGGCCAGTATCCTGGTGCCTACGTTCAAGCTGGTGGGGATCGGCCTGCTGTTGTATTCCGTGCAGCGCAGGCAGCCCCTGTCGGCGCGTCAACGGATCTGGATGTACCGTTTCATCGAATTTATAGGACGTTGGTCCATGCTCGACATTTTCGTCATCGCCATTCTGGTGGCAGTGGTGAATTTCGGCAGGATAGCCAATGTCGAAGCCAATCTGGGCGCTGTCGCCTTCGCAACTGTGGTGATCCTGACAATGCTTGCTGCTTTGACTTTCGATCCCCGACTGATTTGGGATAACACGGAGTCGGATGACGACCATGAGTGACCTGCCAACGGCTAAAACCCGCCCTGCCTCCAATTGGTCGGCCATCTGGATCCTGCCCCTGATCGCGCTGATGATCGGAGGCTGGCTCGCATGGCAGGCCTACCGTGAGGCTGGCGTGCAGATCGAGGTGCGTTTCGAGTCGGGCGAAGGCATCGTCGCCAACAAGACCGAAGTCATCTACAAAGGCATGCCGGTCGGCAAGGTCAAGAGCCTGGTGCTGGATGCAGAGGGCGAGAATCAGGGTGTCATCGCTACCATCGAGATGAACCAGGCGGCCGAAGGGCATCTGAACAAGGGCACGCGTTTCTGGCTGGTCAAGCCGAGCGTCAGCCTGGCAGGCATATCCGGCCTCGAGACGTTGGTGTCTGGTAACTACATTGCCGTCAGCCCTGGAGAAGGGGAGCCCACCAAGCGGTTCACCGCGCTCAAGGTGGCACCCCCACTGTCGGATTCCGAGCCTGGTTTGCACCTTACCCTCAAGGCCGAGCGCCTGGGGTCGCTCAATAAAGACAGCCCGATCTTCTACAAGCAAATCCAGGTCGGCCGCGTGAAGAGTTACCGGCTTTCCGAAGACCAGAGCACGGTCGAGGTGAAGATTTTCATTGAGCCGGCCTATGCGAGTCTGGTGCGCAAGCACACGCGCTTCTGGAACGCCAGCGGCGTCAGCATCGATGCCTCTCTGTCGGGGGTCAAGGTGCGCAGTGAGTCGCTGTCGAGCATCGTCGCCGGCGGTATCGCCTTTGCCACGCCAGAGCACCGCAAGGACAGCCCGCCCACTGACCCAAGCCTGCCATTTCGCCTGTACGAGGACTTCGATGCAGCTCAGGCCGGTATTCGAGTAAAGGTAAAGCTGAGCGACTACGAGGGCTTGCAGGCAGGCCGTACGCCCGTCATGTACAAAGGTATCCAGGTGGGCTCTCTCAAGACCCTGAAAATGGAAGACAACCTATCCAGCGCCACCGCCGAGCTGACGCTGGACCCATTGACCGAAGACTATCTGGTTGATGGCACCCAGTTCTGGGTGGTCAAGCCTTCCATTTCCCTGGCGGGCATCACGGGCCTGGAAGCGCTGGTCAAGGGTAACTACATTGCCATCCGCCCTGGCGAGAAAGGCGCTCGCCCTGAGCGCGAGTTCGAAGCGCGCGCCAAAGCGCCGCCGTTGGACCTGAAGGCGCCGGGCCTGCACATGGTGCTGTTCGCAGATACCCTGGGCTCCCTGGAAGTAGGTAGCCCCGTAACCTTCAAGCAGGTGAAGGTAGGTAGCGTGCAAAGCTATCAGTTCGCCCGTGACAGCAACCGCATTCTGATCGGTGTTCACATCGAGAAAGAATACGAAAAACTAGTAAACGGCTCGACACGGTTCTGGAACGCCAGTGGTATTACCCTCACCGGTGGCCTGTCCGGCATCAAGATCAAGAGTGAATCCCTGCAGACCTTGATGGCAGGCGGCATTGCCTTCGACACGCCACGGCCCAATGTGCCGCTAAAGCGCCATATCCCGCGTTTCCGCTTGCATGAGAGCCAGGAGGCAGCCAATCGTGCCGGTACCCTTATCACCATCCGCGTAGAGCGTGCCGATGGGCTCAAGCCAGGCACCGCCATCCGCTTCCGGGGGCTGGATGTGGGCAGTGTAGAAAGTGTGGACCTTACCAAGGACATGCAGGCAGTGCTGTTGAAGGCGCGTATTACCGAAGCGGCAGAGCGCATAGCTCGTGCCGGCACTCAGTTTTGGGTGGTCAAGCCATCCTTCGGCCTGGTGCGCACCGAAAACCTCGACACGCTGGTAGGCGGGCAGTACCTGGAGGTACAGCCTGCGGTCAAGGACAGGGGTCCTCAGCGTGACTTCATCGCACTGGCCGAAGCGCCCGAGGTTGCGGGGCCCGAAGTGGGTTTGCCAGTGACCCTCAGCGCACCTCGGCTAGGCTCCATCAAGCCCGGTGTGCCCGTGACATTCCGCGAGGTGGCGGTGGGCAAGGTGACCGATGTCGAGCTGGGGCAGAGTGCCGACAGGGTGTTGATCCACATTCTGATCGAGCCACGTTATGCCAGCCTGGTACGTAGCGGCAGCCGCTTCTGGAACAGCAGCGGCTTTGGCTTCGATTGGGGCTTGTTCAAGGGCGCCACCGTGCGCACGGAGTCGCTGGAAACATTGATCGATGGCGGTATCGCCTTCGCGACGCCCGAGGGTGAACGCATGGGCACCCCGGCTCGGCCAAGGCAAACCTTCCCGCTGTTCGAAAAAGCCGAAGACGAATGGCTGCAGTGGGCACCCAAGATCCAGATCGCCAAGTGATACAGGGCAGGGCCGCCATGCGGCCCTGCAACTATTCAGAGCGTGCGTTGAGCCACGAACCGGGAAACTGACAAAACGCAGGCATAAAAAAACCGACCCTGAGGTCGGTTTTTTGACTAGCGCGTCGCTTAGGCAGCTGCAGCTTCTTTCAGCGCCTTGATGTGGCCATTCAGACGGCCTTTGTGACGAGCAGCCTTGTTCTTGTGGATGATACCTTTGTCGGCCATACGGTCGATTACAGGTACAGCCAGAACGTAAGCGGCTTGCGCTTTTTCGGCGTCTTTTGCGTCAATGGCTTTAACTACATTCTTGATGTAGGTGCGGACCATGGAACGCAGGCTGGCGTTGTGGCTGCGACGCTTCTCAGCCTGTTTTGCACGTTTCTTGGCGGAAGGTGAGTTGGCCACCGTCGAGCTCCTCGAAAGACTTTAGGTAAATAGCAAACAAAATAGGCCGCGAATCATGCCGATCAGTCGGACGGATGTCAAGGCCACTTGCAAGGTTCCGCCGAGCGGTGCGCCAACAAGCGGGAAAGATTCCTTTCTGCTGCGCGACCTGTACACTCGGGAATTTTTGGCTCCCCTGCGAAGGCGCGGGAGTATCGCACATTCGGGCGCGCTCTGGCAGCGTCCTCTGTCATTGGCGTGAATCTTTTCGATGAACCTGCTCAAATCCCTGGCTGCGGTAAGCTCGATCACCATGATTTCGCGGGTGCTGGGCTTTGTCCGCGACACCATTCTGGCGCGTATTTTCGGTGCCGGCGTTGCCACCGATGCCTTCTTTATTGCATTCAAGCTACCCAACCTGCTGCGCCGCATCTTTGCCGAAGGGGCGTTCTCCCAAGCATTCGTGCCCATTCTTGCCGAATACAAAAGCCAGCAGGGCGAAGAGGCCACGCGTACTTTCGTGGCCTACGTCAGCGGCTTGCTGACGCTGGTGCTGGCCGTTGTGACCGGCATCGGCATACTGGCCGCACCCTGGGTGGTGTGGGCCACGGCGCCTGGTTTCGTCGACAACGCCGAGAAATACCAGCTCACCACCGATCTGCTGCGGGTCACCTTTCCTTATATATTGCTGATCTCGCTGTCATCGCTGGTGGGCGCCATCCTCAACACCTGGAACCGCTTCAGCGTGCCGGCCTTCACGCCGACCTTGCTGAACGTGGCGATGATCGTGTTCGCCGTATTGCTCACGCCGTATTTCAATCCGCCGATCATGGCGCTGGCCTGGGGCGTGCTGGCCGGTGGCCTGGCGCAACTGCTCTACCAGCTGCCGGCCCTGAAAAGGATCGGCATGCTGGTGTTGCCGCGGCTGAACCTGAAAGATGCAGGCGTGTGGCGGGTGCTCAAGCAGATGATCCCTGCCATCCTCGGCGTCTCGGTGAGCCAGATATCGCTGATCATCAATACTATTTTCGCCTCGTTCCTGGTGGCAGGTTCTGTCTCCTGGATGTATTACGCAGACCGGCTTATGGAACTGCCGTCTGGTGTCCTGGGCGTCGCTTTGGGCACCATCTTGCTACCGACCCTGGCCAAGACCTACGCCAACAAGGACCGGGAAGAGTACTCGCGCATCCTCGACTGGGGCCTGCGCTTGTGCTTTTTGCTGGTGCTGCCGTGTACGCTGGGGCTGGCGATCCTTGCCGAGCCGCTGACCGTGGCCCTGTTCCAGTACGGCAAATTCAGCGCGACCGATGCGGCCATGACCCAGCAGGCGCTGATTGCCTATTCCGTTGGCCTGCTGGCAATCATCATGGTCAAGGTGCTGGCGCCGGGCTTCTATGCGCAGCAGAATATTCGCACGCCAGTGAAGATTGCCGTCTTCACCCTGGTCTGCACGCAACTGTTCAACCTAGTGCTCATCGGCCCGCTGGCGCATGCCGGACTGGCCCTGGCCATCAGCCTTGGCGCCTGCCTCAACGCCGGCCTGCTGTTCTGGAAACTGCGCACCCAGCAGCTGTTCCAGCCGCAACCGGGCTGGGCCGTTTTTCTGCTCAAGCTGGTGTTGGCGGCAAGCCTGATGTCCGGTGTCCTGTTGGCCGGCATGCACTACCTGCCGGCCTGGGTCGAGGGGAACATGCTTGAACGACTGATGCGGTTGATGGCGCTGATCATGGCGGGCGTCGTCACCTACTTTGGTTGCCTGTACCTGTGCGGTTTCCGGCCTCGGCAGTTCGCCCGCAAAGCCTTGCACTGAGGCGGCGGGCGCGTCAGGCGTCGGTTTTTCGCAATCCACGCCGCCCTTGGGCGCTGCTGCCTGTCACCGGCGCCCGGGTGTGGTTATAATCGGCCACTTTATGAGCAAGAAGCGCGTTATGCAGCTGGTTCGAGGTCTTCACAACCTGCGCCCCGAACACCGGGGGTGTGTCGCCACCATTGGCAACTTCGACGGGGTACATCGTGGCCACCAGGCAATCCTGGCGCGCCTGCGCGAGCGCGGCCAGGCCCTGGGCCTGCCGACCTGCGTGGTAATCTTCGAACCGCAGCCGCGTGAGTACTTCACGCCCGACACCGCGCCGGCCCGCCTGGCCCGGCTGCGCGACAAGATCGCGCTGCTGGCCGGGGAGGGCATCGACCGCGTGTTGTGCCTGGCCTTCAACCAGCGCCTGGGTGAGCTCGACGCCGACGACTTCGTCAGGACCATCCTGGTCGATGGCCTGGGCGTGCAGCATCTTGAAGTGGGTGACGACTTCCGCTTTGGCTGTGACCGCAAAGGCGACTTCGCCTTCCTGGTCCAGGCAGGCGCGCAGTATGGTTTTACCGTAGAAGCCGCCAACACCGTGATCCAGGACGGCCTGCGGGTCAGCAGTACCGAGGTGCGCAAGGCGCTGGCGCAAGGCAACTTCGAGCTGGCCGAGCACCTGCTGGGCCGCCCGTACAGCATCACCGGCCGCGTGTTGCATGGCCAGAAGCTGGCCCGCCAGCTCGGCACACCCACCGCCAACATCCAACTCAAGCGCCGTCGTGTACCGCTGGCCGGGGTCTACCTGGCCAGTATCGAGATCGATGGCAAGGCCTGGGCGGGTGTCGGCAATATTGGCGTGCGTCCTACCGTTGCCGGTGACGGACGCCCGCACCTGGAAATCCATCTTCTGGACTATGCCGGTGACCTTTATGGCCGCCGCCTGACGGTGGTGTTCCACCACAAGCTGCGTGAAGAGCAGCGATTCGCCTCCCTGGAGGCGCTGAAGTCGGCGATCGATGCGGATATCGCCGCCGCACGTGCACATTGGCACGCTCAACCGCTAACCAAGAGCCTGAAATGACCGACTACAAAGCCACGCTAAACCTTCCGGACACCGCCTTCCCCATGAAGGCCGGCCTGCCTCAGCGCGAACCGCAGATTCTGCAGCGCTGGGACAGCATTGGCCTGTACCAGAAGCTGCGCGAGATTGGCAAGGATCGTCCCAAGTTCGTCCTGCACGACGGCCCGCCCTACGCCAACGGCAAGATCCACATCGGTCATGCGCTGAACAAGATCCTCAAGGACATGATCGTCCGTTCCAAGACCCTGGCCGGCTTCGATGCGCCGTACGTGCCGGGCTGGGACTGCCATGGGCTGCCGATCGAACACAAGGTCGAAGTCACCCATGGCAAGCACCTGACCGCCGACCGTACCCGCGAGCTGTGCCGCGAGTACGCTGCCGAACAGATCGAAGGGCAGAAGACCGAGTTCATTCGCCTGGGCGTGCTGGGCGATTGGGACAACCCCTACAAGACCATGAACTTTGCCAACGAGGCCGGTGAAATCCGCGCCCTGGCCGAGATGGTCAAGCAGGGCTACGTGTTCAAGGGCCTCAAGCCGGTGAACTGGTGCTTCGATTGCGGCTCGGCACTGGCCGAGGCCGAAGTCGAATACGCCGACAAGAAGTCGCAGACCATCGACGTGGCGTTCCCTGTCGCCGATGACGCCAAGCTGGCCGCAGCCTTCGGCCTGGCGGCACTCGAAAAGCCGGCCGCCATCGTGATCTGGACCACCACCCCGTGGACCATCCCTGCCAACCAGGCACTGAACGTTCACCCCGAATTCCAGTACGCTCTGGTCGATATCGGCGAGCGCCTGCTGGTCCTGGCCGAAGAACTGGTCGAGTCCTGCCTCAAGCGCTACGAACTTGAGGGTTCGGTGATCGCCACCGCTCCAGGCTCGGCCCTTGAACTGGTCAACTTCCGTCACCCGTTCTACGACCGCCTCTCGCCGGTCTACCTGGCCGAATACGTCGAACTCGGCGCAGGCACTGGTGTGGTGCATTCCGCGCCGGCCTACGGTGAAGACGACTTCGTGACCTGCAAGCGCTACGGCATGGTCAACGATGACATCCTCACGCCCGTGCAGAGCAACGGGGTGTACGTCGAATCGCTGCCGTTCTTCGGCGGGCAGTTCATCTGGAAGGCCAACCCGGCCATCGTAGAGAAACTGGGCGAAGTCGGTGCGCTGATGCACACCGAGACCATCAGCCACAGCTACATGCATTGCTGGCGTCACAAGTCGCCGCTGATCTACCGTGCCACCGCACAGTGGTTCGTGGGCATGGACAAACAGCCACGCGACGGTGAACCGCTGCGCGAGCGTGCCCTCAAGGCCATCGAGGACACCAAGTTCGTCCCGGCGTGGGGCCAGGCACGCCTGCACTCGATGATCGCCAACCGGCCTGACTGGTGCATCTCGCGCCAGCGCAACTGGGGGGTGCCTATCCCGTTCTTCCTGAACAAGCAGACGGGTGAGCTGCACCCACGCACCGTCGAGTTGATGGAAGAGGTTGCCAAGCGCGTCGAGCAACAGGGCATCGAGGCCTGGTTCAAGCTCGACGCCGCCGAGTTGCTGGGCGCCGAAGCCGATCAGTACGACAAGATCGCCGACACCCTGGACGTATGGTTCGACTCTGGCACCACGCACTGGCATGTACTGCGCGGCTCCCACGACATCGGCCATGCCACCGGCCCCCGCGCCGATTTGTACCTGGAGGGTTCCGACCAACACCGCGGCTGGTTCCACTCGTCGCTGTTGACCGGCTGCGCCATCGACGGCCACGCCCCGTACCGCGAGCTGCTGACCCACGGCTTCACGGTGGACGAGAACGGCCGCAAGATGTCCAAGTCGCTGGGCAACACCATCGAGCCCGAGAAGGTCAACAACACCCTGGGTGCCGATATCCTGCGCCTGTGGGTAGCTGCCACCGACTACTCCGGCGAAATGGCAGTGTCCGAGCAGATCCTGCAGCGCAGCGCCGATGCCTACCGGCGTATTCGCAACACCGCACGCTTCCTGCTCTCCAACCTGACCGGCTTCGACCCGGCCCGCGACCTGCTCGCGCCGCAGGACATGCTGGCCCTGGACCGTTGGGCGGTGGACCGCACCCTGTTGCTGCAACGCGAGCTGGAAGAGCACTACGGCGAGTACCGCTTCTGGAACGTCTACTCCAAGGTGCACAACTTCTGTGTGCAGGAGCTGGGTGGTTTCTACCTCGACATCATCAAGGATCGCCAGTACACCACCGGTGCCAACAGTGTCGCCCGTCGCTCCTGCCAGACCGCGCTGTACCACATCAGCGAGGCGCTGGTGCGCTGGATCGCGCCGATCCTGGCCTTCACCGCCGACGAAATCTGGCAGTACCTGCCGGGTGAGCGTAACGAGTCGGTCATGCTCAATGGCTGGTATGAGGGCCTGAACGAGCTGCCGGAAGGCACCGAACTCGATCGCGCCTATTGGGATCGGGTGATGGCGGTCAAGGCTTCGGTCAACAAGGAACTGGAAAACCAGCGGACCGCCAAGGTCATCGGCGGCAACCTGCAGGCCGAAGTCACCTTGTATGCGGACGAGGGCCTGAGCGCCGACCTGAACAAGCTGGGCGACGAGCTGCGCTTCGTGCTCATCACCTCGGCTGCCAGCGTTGTGCCGTTCGCGCAGGCGCCTGCCGAGGCGGTGGCGACCGAAGTGGAAGGCCTCAAGCTGAAAGTGGTCAAGTCTGGCTACACCAAGTGCGGCCGTTGCTGGCACTTCCGTGCAGACGTCGGCAGCCATCCGGAGCACCCGGAAATCTGCGGTCGCTGTGTGGAAAACCTGACCGGCTCCGGCGAGGTGCGCCACTATGCCTAACCTTGCAGGGGGGCGCTTCGGGCGCCTCGCGTGGCTGTGGCTGAGCGTGCTGGTCCTGGTCGTCGACCAGGCCACCAAGCTGTACTTCAACAATGCCCTGACCATGTACCAGCAAATTGTCGTCATCCCCGACTACTTCAGCTGGACCCTGGCCTACAACACTGGCGCTGCGTTCAGTTTCCTGGCCGATGGCGCCGGCTGGCAGCGTTGGTTGTTCGCCCTGATCGCCGTGGTGGTCAGCGCAGTGCTGGTGGTGTGGCTCAAGCGCCTCGGTCGTCATGAAACCTGGCTGGCCGTAGCGCTGGCCCTGGTACTGGGTGGTGCTATCGGGAACCTCTACGATCGCATCGTGCTGGGCCATGTGGTCGATTTCATCCTGGTGCACTGGCAGAACCGCCACTACTTCCCGGCCTTCAACGTGGCTGACAGCGCCATCACCGTCGGCGCAATCATGTTGGCGCTGGATGTGTTCAAGAGCAAGAAATCCGAGGAGCCGGTCCATGACTGACATTCGTATCGGCCAGAACACCGAAGTCACCCTGCATTTCGCCCTGCACCTGGAAAACGGTGACACGGTCGACAGCACGTTCGACAAGGCACCTGCCACCTTCAAGGTGGGCGACGGCAACCTGCTGCCGGGCTTCGAGGCCGCGCTGTTCGGTTTCAAGGCTGGCGACAAGCGTACCGTGGAGGTTGCCCCGGAGAACGCCTTCGGCCAGCCTAACCCACAGAATGTGCAGGTTATGCCGAGGTCCCAGTTCGAAGGCATGGAGCTGTCCGATGGCTTGCTGATCATTTTCAAGGACGCCGCCAACGCCGAACTGCCGGGCGTGGTGAAGGCCTTCGACGACGATCAGGTGACCATCGACTTCAATCACCCACTGGCTGGCAAGACCCTGACCTTCGAGGTGGAGATCCTCGAGGTGAAGGCCCTGTAGGCCTGGAGCCGATCATGCAAATCAAACTCGCCAACCCGCGCGGCTTCTGCGCGGGGGTCGACCGGGCAATCGAAATCGTCAACCGCGCGCTGGAAGTGTTCGGCCCGCCCATCTATGTGCGTCACGAAGTGGTGCACAACAAGTTCGTCGTCGAAGACCTGCGCAGCCGTGGCGCCATTTTCGTCGAGGAGCTCGATCAGGTGCCGGACGATGTCATCGTCATCTTCAGCGCCCATGGGGTTTCCCAGGCCGTGCGTCAGGAAGCCGGTGGGCGCGGCCTGAAGGTGTTCGATGCCACCTGCCCGTTGGTCACCAAGGTGCACATCGAGGTGGCCAAGTACAGCCGCGATGGCCGTGAGTGCATCCTGATTGGCCATGCCGGGCACCCGGAAGTCGAAGGCACCATGGGGCAGTATGACGCCAGCAACGGCGGGGCCATCTACCTGGTAGAAGACGAGAACGATGTGGCCAATCTGCAGGTGAAAGACCCTGACCACTTGGCATTCGTGACGCAAACTACCCTGTCGATGGACGACACCAGCCGCGTGATCGACGCGCTGCGTGCGCGCTTTCCCAACATCGGCGGGCCGCGCAAGGACGATATCTGCTACGCCACGCAAAACCGCCAGGATGCCGTGAAGCAACTGGCCGACGAGTGTGATGTAGTCCTGGTGGTCGGCAGCCCCAACAGTTCCAACTCCAACCGGCTGCGTGAACTTGCCGAGCGCATGGGCACCCCGGCCCATCTGATCGACGGTGCTGAAGACCTGCAGCGGGCCTGGTTCGACCAGGTTGGCCGCATCGGCATCACCGCAGGCGCGTCCGCGCCGGAAGTGCTGGTGCGCGGCGTCATCGAACAGCTCAAGGCATGGGGCGCTACGGGTGCCGAAGAGCTGGACGGGTGTGAAGAGAACGTCACCTTCTCGATGCCCAAAGAGCTGCGTGTGCGCTCATTGATCTGATCGCCTGAGCGGGCCTGAGCGTTTATCCATAAACGCTCAGGCCCCAGCATCTGTGCACCTTCGACTATCGCGGATTTCATTCGATACCCGGACCCTGCCGCTGGACGCCATCACCACTTGATGCTGGCTGGTGCCGGCCGAGCGCGTGCATACCTCGAAAGTCGCCGCCAGCCAGTTGCCGGCAGGGTTGACTGGCAGGCCCATGGCCGTGAACGTCATCGTCGGACCCAGGTTCGCGGCGATCTGCAGAGGCCGGCGCAGGCGTTGTTCACGCAGCACCCGCGAATCCTGCACCAGCATCACTCGCCATCCGTTGCCCCACGCATCGTCGAGCGCCTGCACCCGCACATCCTCACCCAACAGCATGGCGTGCCCGCGTGCGCTACGCAGCGTTTGCGCCAAGTCCCGCGTGACGGCAGCACGGTGTAGGTCATCGCTGAGCTTGACGTAGGCAGGCGCCCCAAGCTGCGTCAGGACAGCGAGCACCGCCAGCGCCGACACCGTTTGTATCAGTGTTACTCCCTGTTGCTTCACCGTGCATTTCTCCTTGGGCGTGCTTGGCTTTAGCTTCACGCACGCGGGGTCACCCTTCCAGTGGCAGGCGTACATCGACAACGCATGAAAAGTCGCAGGAGCTGCAGGGATGCAGGTAACGCAACGGGGCATGACGCTCTTGGAAACGCTGTTGGCCATGGTGGTGATTGCCGTGGGCATGTTTGCCGCAGCGGCGCTGCACATGCAGGCTTTGCAGGCCACGCATGACGCTCGGCAGCAGGCGCAGGCGGTGCTGGCATCTGCCAGTGCACATGAGCAGGCGCTGCCATGAGGCTTCGGCAAAACGGGGTCGGATTGCTCGAACTGCTGCTGGCGCTGGCACTCGGGTTGATGCTGTTGGCCGGCGCCAGCCAGTTGTTCACCTCTGCCCACCGGGCGTGGCAGTTGCAAGCGGCTGCGCTGCGCATGCAGGAAGATGCACGGCTGGCCCTATTGCGCATGGCCCAGGACGTCCGTATGGCTGGCATGTTCGGCTGCCTGCGCTTAGAGCCCGCTGATCTGCCGGACGGCGACACCCTTGCCGCCTTTAGCCGACCACTGGAAGTCGAGGAATCAAGCCTTACGGTGGTAGTGGCCGACCTTCCGGGCCATTCGCTCAAGCCCCAATGGACCCTGCTCACTGACTGCGTCGGATACGCCAAAGTACATCGTGGACATGTCCACGCCGTCGCGCCGCTGATGGCCATCCCCATCACCCGGCATCGTTACGCCGTCAGGGACGATACCCTGTACTTCACCCGTGGCAGCAGCACCCAGCCCCTGCTTGAGCATGTACGCCGTCTACACGTGGTGGCTGCGGACGATGGCCAGCGCATCGACCTGCACTTGAATCTGTTCGACCCTTTGTTGGCGCTGGAGCAGCAGTACGTTGTCAGTGTGGCCCGCCGCAACGGGGGCGAGCCATGACACGTGAGCGGGGGGTGGTGCTGCTGTTGGCGTTGGGGCTGAGCCTTTTGTTGGGGGTGCTGAGCACTTCGGCGCTACGTGCAGCCGCCGTTGAAACGCAAATGGTAGGCCTGTTCAAAGAAGGTCAGCTGGCCTTCGAGCAGGCCGAAGCCACATTGGCGGTTGGCAAGCAATCGATCGTGCAGGCGCCGCCACCGCCGTGTGAAGTGTGTCTGCCGCCTGAGCAGCCTCATCGCCTGGCCGGGGCCTGGCAAGCCGGGCCGGAAGGTTTTTTTCAGGTGCAGAACCTGGGTACTACGCAACGCGCCGTGGCTATCCCGATGGGGCGACCAGTGACCGTGTTCCGGGTCACCGCGGTCAGCCAGCGAAGTCATCCGCGGCAGGCAGTGGAAGCGGTGTATGCCAACGATGGCGGTGAGCTTGTCCGCATGGCGTGGCGACAAAGATTCAGAGGAGACTGACATGCAGCAAGGCATTAGCCTGATCGAGCTGTTGATTGTGCTGGCCGTCACCGGCATTCTGGCAGCCATTGCCTACCCCCGTTACAACGACCACCTGCGGCAGGCAGCGCGCCACGAGGTGGTCGCCCTGTTGCAAGATGCCGCATTGCGCCTGGAACGCCATCGCTTGCTTACTGGCCAGTATGCCGAAGGCGACCCGAGTCTGCCTTCGGGCAACCGCTACTACAGCCTGCAAGCGCTGCGCGAGGACCAGACCTTCACCCTGCGTGCCCGACGTTTGCCCACAGGGCTCATGGCCGAAGACCGCTGTGGCGATTTCGAGCTTGATCAAGCTGGGGTAGGGCGCAACCACGGCGCCAGCGACAGCGCGCGCTGCTGGGGAGGCTGAACGGTCACAGGTGCCCGGTGCATCGCGGTTTTTTACTTCAGGTGTTGAATCGACAGATGAGCAAGCAAGTAGTGGTGGTCGGTGGCGGGGTCATTGGCCTGCTGACGGCATTCAACCTGGCGGCGAGCGTTGACCAGGTGGTGATATGCGACCAGGGCGAGGTAGGCCGCGAGTCATCCTGGGCCGGGGGCGGTATCGTCTCACCCCTGTATCCGTGGCGCTACAGCCCGGCAGTGACCGCCCTGGCGCATTGGTCGCAAGACTTCTATCCACAGCTGGGCGAGCGCCTGTTCGCCAGCACGGGCCTGGACCCTGAAGTGCATACCACCGGGCTTTACTGGCTCGACCTGGATGATCAAGCCCAGGCCTTGGCTTGGGCGAGCCGTGAGCAGCGCCCGCTGAGCGCCGTGGACATTTCGGCGGTGTACGACGCAGTCCCTGTGCTGGGGCCAGGCTTTGAGCGGGCCCTCTACATGGAAGGCGTGGCCAATGTGCGCAACCCACGCCTGGTCAAATCGCTGAAGGCAGCGTTGCTGGCATTACCCAATGTGAGTGTGCGTGAGCACTGCCAGATCACGGGTTTTGTGCAGCAGGACGGTCGTATCGTTGGGGTGAGCACCGCTGAAGGCGAGCTGGCCGCCGACGAAGTCGTACTCAGTGCCGGCGCCTGGAGCGGCGAACTGCTACGCCACCTGGGCCTTGAGCTTCCGGTCGAGCCGGTGAAAGGGCAGATGATCCTGTTCAAATGCGCTGAAGATTTTCTGCCAAGCATGGTGCTTGCCAAAGGCCGTTATGCCATTCCGCGCCGGGATGGGCACATTCTGGTAGGCAGCACGCTGGAGCATGCCGGCTACGACAAGACCCCCACCGATCAGGCGCTGGCAAGCCTCAAGGCATCGGCGGTGGATCTGCTGCCCGGCCTGGATGGCGCGCCCGTGGTGGCCCACTGGGCCGGGCTACGGCCAGGTTCGCCTGAAGGCGTTCCGTTTATCGGGCCGGTGCCAGGTTTTGATGGGTTATGGCTGAACTGCGGCCATTATCGAAACGGGCTGGTGCTGGCGCCAGCCTCGTGCCAACTGCTGGCTGATTTGCTCAATGGCGCCGAGCCCATCATCGACCCGGCACCCTACGCCCCCCATGGGCGTCTTGGCTAACCGCCCGATCAGCCCTGGCGGCCAGGCCCCTGCTGCAAGTGCGCCTGGCTGCAATACCAGGTGTTGCCCTGCGCCAGTGCTTGGTCGGTGGGCAGGTGCACGCCGCAATGCGCGCAGCGAACCATTTTCAGAGGCGCGTCGAGTTTGGCCTCTTGACGCGGTTGCTGGCTGAGTTTGAATTTGCGCCACAGCCAGAACGCGGCGGCGATCAGGACGATCCAGAAAAGTAGGCGAACCATGGTGTTCAGCTTGTCGAATGAAAGAGGATGACAGTCTAGGGCGCAGGCAATAAAAAAGGGAGGTCCAGGACCTCCCTTTCATGCAACGCCCGAATCAGTCGAACAGACCAAAGGTCATGTAGCTGAACCAGGAGCGGTTGCTATTGGCTTCCTTGGGCCCTGGTGGCTCGATCGGGTCGCCGTTTTCGTCCTTGGGCAGCAGCTCCTTGGGCATTTCGTCACGCGCATCCTGGAACTGCTTGATCACGTCCTGGTTGGCGCGGGTCTGGCCCGGTGGCAGCGGGGTGTCGGTTTCGATCAGGCCCAGCGTAGCCTTGGACAGCCAGCCGCGACCGTCAGACTCGGTCTGCTTGGGCTGGAACTCGCCATCGGCCAGGCTCGGGTGGTCCGGGTAGTTGAGCTTCAGGGTCTCGAGGCTAGTGGCAGCCAGGTCGTCCAGGTGCATCTTCTGGTACGCCTCGACCATCACCGCCAGGCCGTCGCCAACCGAAGGCGTTTCCTGGAAGTTCTCCACCACGTAGCGGCCACGGTTGGCGGCAGCCACGTATGCCTGACGGCTGAGGTAGTAGTCGGCCACGTGGATTTCATAGGAGGCCAGCAGGTTGCGCAGGTAAATCATGCGCTGCTTGGCGTCCGGGGCGTAACGGCTGTTGGGGAAACGGCTGGTGAGCTGCGCGAACTCGTTGTACGAGTCGCGTGCCGCGCCCGGGTCGCGTTTGGTCATGTCCAGCGGCAGGAAGCGCGCCAGCAGGCCACGGTCCTGGTCGAAGGAGGTCAGGCCTTTGAGGTAGTAGGCGTAGTCGACGTTCGGGTGCTGCGGGTGCAGGCGGATGAAGCGCTCGGCAGCCGACTTGGCAGCCTCCGGCTCCGAGTTCTTGTAGTTGGCGTAGATCAGCTCCAGCTGCGCCTGGTCGGCATAGCGGCCGAACGGGTATCGCGACTCCAGGGCCTTGAGCTTGTTCACGGCGCTGGTGTAGCTGGAATTGTCCAGGTCAGCCTGGGCCTGCTGATACAGCTCGGCCTCGCTGAGGTTCTCGTCGATGACTTCCTTATTAGAGGAACAGGCCGCGGTGAGCCCGAGGATGGCGATCAGCAGCAGGTGTTTCACTTGCATGGCGGCTTGCGTCCCTTTGACGGCCGCTGTCTTGGGCGGGGCCGTCCTGTTATGATGAGCGCCCCGGCCAACCCCGGGACAAAAGAAGCCGTATTTAACCACAAGCTCGCAGCTGAAACCAAAGGCTGTGCGCCCACTGAATCGAGCATGTCCGAGATCATTCAACTTAGCGCAGAGGTCCCGTCCGAACTGGGCGGTCAACGCCTCGACCAGGTCGCCGCCCAATTGTTCGACGAGTATTCGCGCTCGCGGCTGACGGCCTGGATCAAAGATGGCCGTCTGACGGTCGACGGTGCTGTACTGCGCCCGCGTGACACCGTGCATGGCGGTGCCGTGCTGGCCCTGGAAGCCGAGCAGGAAGCCCAGGGCGAATGGGAGGCCGAGGACATTGCGCTGGACATCGTCTATGAAGACGACCAGATCCTGGTCATCAACAAGCCTGCGGGCCTGGTGGTGCACCCGGCTGCCGGCCATGCCAGCGGTACCTTGCTCAACGCCTTGCTGCATCACGTGCCCGACATCATCAACGTGCCACGTGCCGGCATCGTCCACCGCCTGGACAAGGACACCACCGGCCTGATGGTCGTGGCCAAGACCTTGCAGGCGCAAACCCACCTGGTGGACCAGTTGCAAAAGCGCTCGGTCAGCCGTATCTACGAATGCATCGTGGTGGGCGTGGTCACTGCCGGTGGCAAGATCGACGCCCCCATCGGTCGCCACGGCGGCATGCGCCAGCGCATGGCTGTCACAGACGGTGGCAAGCCAGCGGTCAGCCACTACCGTGTGCTCAAGCGTTTCCGGTCGCACACTCACGTGCGGGTCAAGCTCGAAACCGGCCGTACCCACCAGATTCGCGTGCACATGGCCCACGTCGGCTTCCCCCTGGTCGGTGACCAGACCTACGGCGGGCGCTTCCGCATCCCGCCTGCGGCAAGCCCGACCATGGTCGAGGCGGTCAAGACCTTCCCGCGTCAGGCCCTGCACGCACGCTTCCTGGCACTGGTGCACCCGGCGACGGGCGAGCGCATGGAATGGGAATCGCCACTGCCCGATGATTTCGTCTGGCTGCTGTCGCTGCTCAACCAGGATCGCGAGAGTTTCATCGGATGAGTGGCCTGACGCAGTCGCTGCTGACACCGGACTGGCCTGCGCCAGCCTCGGTTCGCGCCTGCGTCACCACCCGCCAGGGCGGCGTCAGCCTGCCGCCTTTCGATACCTTCAACCTGGGTGACCATGTGGGGGACGACCCTGCGGCCGTTGCCCAGAACCGTCTGCGCCTGAGCGGCGAGTTCGACATCCAGCCCGCCTGGCTCAAGCAGGTGCACGGCTTGGCCGTCGTCGATGCCGACCCCTCCCGCGTGGTCGAAGCCGATGCCAGCTGGACCGACCGGCCAGGCATCGCCTGCACGGTGATGACCGCCGATTGCCTGCCTGTACTTTTCTGTGACCAGGCCGGTACGCAGGTGGCGGCAGCCCATGCGGGCTGGCGCGGGCTTGCCGGGGGCGTGTTGGAAGCCACCCTGGATCGCTTGGACGTACCACCGGCTCAGGTGCTGGTATGGCTGGGCCCGGCGATTGGGCCCCAGGCATTCGAAGTGGGCCTGGAAGTGCGTGATGCCTTCACTGCGGTGCACCCGGAGGCCGCGCGGGCATTCGTCGACGGTGAGCGACCCGGCAAGCTGATGGCCGATATCTACGCCCTGGCCCGTATTCGCCTGGCAGCCCGTGGGGTCACGGCTGTTTACGGTGGCGGCTTATGCACGGTGAGCGACGAGCGGTTCTTCTCCTATCGGCGTACCCCGCAAGGTGGGCGTTTCGCTTCCTTGGTGTGGCTGGCGCCGCGCTAGCAATGGGCCGCACCTGCCTTTACACCGGTGCAAATCCAACAGCTTGACCTCCGTCAACCCCGCTACGCTTGAATCTTCCAGAATCAGCCTTATCTATAAGACATCTCAGGCAGGTTTCTTCATAAACAGGCGCTGTCCATCGCTCCGACCTGCCCTTTACAGGAAGGTACATCATGCGAATAGACCGTTTGACCAGCAAGCTCCAGCTTGCAATATCCGATGCGCAATCCCTGGCCGTTGGCATGGATCACCCCGCCATCGAGCCTGTCCACTTGCTCCAGGCCTTGCTCGAACAGCAGGGTGGCTCTATCAGGCCACTGCTGATGCAGGTCGGCTTCGACATCAATAGCCTGCGTCAGGCGATGGTCAAGGAACTTGACCAACTGCCGAAAATCCAGAACCCCACGGGCGATGTGAACATGTCGCAGGATCTGGCACGCCTGCTCAACCAGGCAGACCGCCTGGCCCAGCAAAAGGGTGACCAGTTCATTTCCAGCGAGCTGGTCGTGCTGGCGGCCATGGATGAGAACAGTAAGCTGGGCAAGTTGCTGCTCAGCCAGGGCGTGAGCAAGAAAGCCTTGGAGAACGCCATCAACAACCTGCGCGGTGGTGCGGCCGTGAACGATGCCAACGCAGAGGAATCGCGTCAGGCACTGGACAAGTACACCGTCGACCTGACCAAGCGTGCCGAAGAAGGCAAGCTTGACCCTGTGATCGGCCGTGACGACGAAATCCGCCGCACCGTCCAGGTGCTGCAACGCCGTACCAAGAACAACCCCGTGCTGATCGGTGAGCCCGGCGTGGGCAAGACCGCCATTGCCGAAGGCCTCGCCCAGCGCATCATCAACGGTGAAGTGCCAGATGGCCTGAAAGGCAAGCGTTTGCTCGCCCTGGACATGGGGGCCCTGATTGCCGGCGCCAAGTACCGGGGTGAATTCGAAGAGCGCCTCAAAGGCCTGCTCAACGAACTGTCGAAGCAGGAAGGGCAGGTGATCCTGTTCATCGACGAACTGCACACCATGGTCGGCGCCGGTAAAGGCGAGGGTGCCATGGATGCGGGCAACATGCTCAAGCCGGCCCTGGCCCGTGGTGAACTGCATTGCGTAGGCGCCACCACCTTGAACGAGTACCGCCAGTTCATCGAGAAGGATGCGGCCCTGGAACGTCGCTTCCAGAAGGTGCTGGTGGAGGAGCCTAGCGAAGAGGACACCATCGCTATTCTGCGTGGGCTGAAAGAACGCTATGAAGTGCACCACAAGGTGGCCATCACCGACGGCGCCATCATCGCGGCGGCCAAGCTCAGCCACCGCTACATCACCGATCGTCAGTTGCCTGACAAGGCCATCGACCTGATCGACGAGGCTGCCAGCCGTATTCGGATGGAAATCGACTCCAAGCCTGAGGTCCTCGACCGTCTCGACCGCCGTCTGATCCAGCTCAAGGTCGAGTCCCAGGCGCTCAAGAAAGAAGAGGATGAGGCTGCCAAGAAGCGCTTGGAGAAGCTGACCGAGGAAATCGAGCGCCTTGAGCGTGAATATTCCGACCTCGAAGAGATCTGGGCGTCGGAAAAAGCTGAAGTGCAGGGTTCGGCCCAGATTCAGCAAAAGATCGAGCAAGCGCGTCAGGAACTTGAGGCCGCCCGCCGCAAAGGCGACCTGAGCCGCATGGCTGAGCTGCAGTACGGGGTAATCCCGGACCTGGAGCGCAGCCTGCAGATGGTCGACCAGCACGGCAAGACCGATAACCAATTGCTGCGCAACAAGGTGACCGAGGAAGAAATCGCCGAAGTGGTTTCCAAGTGGACGGGCATCCCTGTGTCCAAGATGCTGGAAGGCGAGCGCGAGAAGCTGCTGAAAATGGAAGCGCTGCTGCACCAGCGTGTGATTGGCCAGAGCGAGGCCGTTACCGCCGTGGCCAACGCGGTGCGCCGGTCCCGGGCAGGCTTGTCCGATCCTAACCGGCCCAGCGGCTCGTTCATGTTCCTCGGCCCGACCGGCGTGGGCAAGACCGAACTGTGCAAGGCGCTGGCCGAATTCCTGTTCGATACCGAGGAGGCCATGGTGCGTATCGATATGTCCGAGTTCATGGAGAAACACTCCGTGGCGCGGCTGATCGGTGCACCACCAGGCTATGTGGGGTACGAGGAGGGCGGTTACCTGACCGAGGCCGTGCGCCGCAAGCCGTACTCGGTGGTGCTGCTCGACGAGGTAGAGAAGGCTCACCCCGACGTGTTCAACGTGCTGTTGCAGGTACTGGAAGACGGACGCTTGACCGATAGCCACGGTCGCACTGTGGACTTCCGCAATACGGTCATCGTGATGACGTCCAACCTCGGCTCGGCACAGATCCAGGAGTTGGTGGGCGATCGCGAGGCGCAGCGTGCTGCCGTGATGGATGCGGTGGGCGCGCACTTCCGTCCCGAATTCATCAACCGGATCGACGAAGTGGTGGTGTTCGAACCGCTGGGCCGCGAGCAGATCGCCGGCATTACCGAGATCCAGCTGGGACGGCTGCGCAGCCGCTTGATGGAGCGCGAGCTTTCGCTGAGCTTGAGCCCGCAAGCCCTGGACAAGCTGATCGCCGTGGGTTACGACCCGGTGTATGGAGCGCGGCCGCTCAAGCGCGCGATTCAGCGCTGGATCGAAAACCCGCTGGCGCAGTTGATCCTGTCGGGCAAGTTCGTGCCAGGTACGGCGATCACTGCCACGGTGGAAGGCGACGAGATCGTCTTTGCGTGACGTTAAGTTGTTGGGGCCGTCTCGCGGCCCATCGCGGCTGGTCCGGCGCCTCGGCAATGTCGCTCCAAATCCTGATGTATCAGGCATCATGCGGTCAGGGTAGGAGCGGCCTCGTGCCGCGATGGGCCGCAAAGCGGCCCCGACAACCCTTATGCTGTCATCGACGAGCCCAGCCAACCCCCGTAAATCCGGGCCTTTGCGCTAATCCAAGATAACTTGCTGAAATTTTTGAAATTTATGCTTGCATGATCAATCGAGTGGCCCTAATATACGCCGCGTTGTCAGGCACTAAGCGAATCACCAGCAACACCGGTGACCGCAAAACAACTTAGAAATCAGTAAGTTGAATGAAAAAAAGTGGTTGACAAGCAAAACGAAGAATGTAGAATAGCCGGCCTCAGCAGCGATAACGCGAAAGCGGATAGCTAAAGAGACCGAAGTTAACACAAGCTTCGAAGATGTAAGGTTGTACCGAAGTTCAGTTCCGCGATAGCTCAGTCGGTAGAGCAAATGACTGTTAATCATTGGGTCCCTGGTTCGAGTCCAGGTCGCGGAGCCAATCTCGGGGTGTAGCGCAGTCCGGTAGCGCGCCTGCTTTGGGAGCAGGATGTCAGGAGTTCGAATCCCCTCACCCCGACCATTTTCCGGGTCGTTAGCTCAGTTGGTAGAGCAGTTGGCTTTTAACCAATTGGTCGTAGGTTCGAATCCTACACGACCCACCATGTAAGAAGGGCATCTCGAATGAGATGCCCTTTTTCTTTTGCCTCGGTTTTTCTAAGCCCTGTATTTTCCCGCAAATCCGCTATTCTGGCCTGTGTCTTTCGCAGTCTGGGGACCTATTGGCATGGGAGCCAACACATCAAGTGTCGTGGTCGTGGGTGGAGGCATCATGGGTGCTTCCATTGCGTGGCACCTTGCAAGGCTCGGTGCTCGGGTCACTGTTCTGGAGCAAGGGTCTCGAGCCGCCAGTGGCGTTACCCGTTGGTCATATGGTTGGGTAGGCACTGCCAGCGCCAGTGCATCGGACAACCCGGCTGCATTTTCCTCCACATTGCAGGCCATCGCCGACTTCAACCGGCTGGCGCTTGACCTCGGGCCTTTGCCGGTTGCCGCCCGTGGCGCCATGGTGTGGTTGGACAACGATGCGCAAACGGCCGCCCTCATCGACCAGCAACGCTCTGCCGGCGTAAACCTTCAACCACTGGACGCCCAGCAGATAAGCGCCCTTGAGCCGTGCATGATCACGCCACCCGCACTGGCCGCTTGGGCGCCGGACGATTTTGCCGTGGAACCTGTTGCCTTGGCGAAAATGCTGTTGAGCGGCGCCGAGCAAGCCGGGGCAGAGGTTCTATACGGCCGGCGGGTCGATGGCATAGAGACGCACAACGGACGCGTGACGGCCGCCAGGTGCGCAACGCAAACCTACGCCGCCGATACTGTGGTGCTGGCCAATGCTGGTGCCGCAATCGGCCTTGCAGCAGGTGTCGGTCTGCCCTTGCCCTTGCTTACCCGGCCAGCTGTACTGATGCGCTTCGCGGCGCCAGCCGGTGTAGTGCGGCACCTGGTCTACGGTAATGGCTTGGAGTTACGTCCGGCATTGGAAGGGGGCGTGGCCTGCGCTGAAGAAGCGCCTGCCGAGGGTGAGGCAGGGTTGCCAGCCTTGGTCGAGCGCACCACAAAAGCCATCCGGCAGATGTTCATCGGCGCCACGGCGCTTTCGCTGCGCGCGGTCAGTATCGGGCACCGACCGATGACCCCGGAAGGCAAGCCTGTGATGGGTTACCTTCCTGGCGTCGAGGGGGTGTACGCCTTGGTGGCACATCCTGGAATCGTGCTAGCGCCCCACCTCGGCCGTCTGGCAGCCGAGGAAATCGTTCGGACGCGACGCTAGCCGGGCGCCTGCGAGTGCACCCAGCCAGCAGCCAGGTCAGTGCAACTTCAGCCGTGGTTCTGTGCCGCGACCAATCTTGCTGCCCAGCATCATCAGGGCCGTGCGGAAGAAACCGTACAACGCCATCTGGTGCATACGATACAGCGACACGTAGAACATCCTTGCGAGCCAGCCTTCGAGCTTCACACTGCCCATCAAGTTACCCATCAGGTTACCCACGGCCGAGAAGCGCGAGAGCGACACCAGCGAGCCATAATCCTTGTACTGGTAGGTCGGCAGCAGCTTGTTCTCAAGGCGCGCCTTGATGCTCTGCGCCAGCATCGACGCCTGCTGGTGGGCCGCCTGCGCCCGGGGCGGTACGTTGCGATCGCTGTTTGGCTGCGGGCAGGCGGCGCAGTCACCGAAGGCAAAAATAGCGTCATCACGGGTGGTTTGCAGGGTGGGCCGTACGACCAGTTGGTTGATGCGGTTGGTCTCCAGGCCATCGATTTCCTTCAGGAAACCCGGCGCCCGGATGCCCGCTGCCCAGACCTTCAGGCTGGCCTGGATCACTTCGCCGTCTTTGGTCTTGAGACCTTCGGCCGTCACTTCGCTGACGGCCGCGTTGGTCATTACCTTCACCCCCAGCTTCTCAAGGGTCTGATGCACGGGCACGCTGATGCGCTCCGGCAGTGCCGGCAGCACGCGCGGGCCTGCCTCGATCAAGGTGATGTGCATGTCTTTCGGTTGGATGCGGTCCAGGCCGTAGGCCGCCAGTTCATGGGCCGCGTGATGCAGCTCGGCAGCCAGCTCCACGCCCGTGGCACCGGCACCGACGATGGCTACGCTGATCTTTTCACTGGCCACATCGCCTGCGTGGGCGCGCAGGTAATGGTTGAGCAGTTGCTGGTGGAAGCGCTCTGCCTGCTTGCGCGTGTCCAGGAACAGGCAATGCTGCGCCGCATCCAAGGTGCCGAAGTCGTTGGTGTTCGAGCCCACGGCAATGACCAGGGTGTCGTAGGCAAGGGTGCGCGCGGGCAGCAGCTCGCGGCCGTCTTCATCCAGCGTCGCAGCCAACTGGATCCGCTTGCTCTCACGCTCCAGGCCGCTCATGCGCCCCAGTTGGAAGTTGAAGTGGTTCCACTTGGCTTGCGCCACGTAGTTCAGTTCGTCTTCGGAGGAGTTCAAGGAGCCGGCGGCCACCTCGTGCAGCAGCGGTTTCCAGATATGGGTGAGGTTGGTGTCCACCAGGGTGATGTCAGCCTGCTTGCGCTTACCCAGGGTCTTGCCCAGGCGGGTCGCCAGTTCCAGGCCGCCGGCGCCGCCGCCGACAATCACGATGCGATGAGTCATGGGAATATCTCATAAGGTTTACGGAATTCTTGGCCCAACGGGCCGGCCGCACGGGGTAAGAGGGGAGGGCGAGCGCAAGGCAGCTCATAGCTCCGGTCCACTCAACGGGCGCCAGACCCAAGACAGCGGGGGTGGCGAGATGCTCGACCCCAGTGTATGCAGGGCTTGCAGGTCATCATCGACACTGGCTGACACGCAGGGTTCAGGCGTGGGTCATGCTGGGCCTCTACGGATAGACGTTCGTGCAGGGGCAAACGCTACAGTGGTCGCTCACGCGGCTGTAACAAATGATAATGCTTTCTATCCGCGCCGCCGAGTGTACGTCATCGCAAACGATCGCTGCACTGGATCAAAGACTGATCCCCACATCGAAGACGATGCTGCGCCCCAGGTTGCCGCGTAGAAAATCCGGCGCATCCGGGTGAGCGAACAATACCCGGGCAAAGGTTGGCCCGACCAACGACAGCGAGCGCCAGCCCTGGCGCAAATACTCGGTGGGCGGCGGGAAGTGGGTGTTGAGGTCCAGCACCTCGCGCTTGAGGCTGGCGAAGGCAATGATGTCCAACTCGTTCAGGTCCAGCCCGCGCTCACGGTAGTTGTGCGCTTTCTTGCGCAGGGTAGGTGCCAGCCTGCCCAGCAACTCGGTGGCACTGATGCGGCGAGGGCGCGCTTCGCGTCGCACCAGTTGCGCCAGTGAAAAGGCGCTGCGCCTGCGTTGCAGCTCTTCTCGCCATTCATCGTTAAGCCGGCGACCCTCGTCCAGCACGAAGAACACCTCGAAGGCCGCATCGCGGAACAATACGTCAGGCGGCTCCTGGCCGGCGGGCGTGAAGTCGTCGTTGCGATACGCGATGTTCAGGCCTTGCAGCAGGCGCTGGCAGACCCAACGCTCACGCTCCCATTTGCGGGCATTGGACAGGAACGCGTTGGCTTGTTCGGCCTGGATGGTAAGCAGGCGCAGGTAATCGGAGTCATCCATGAAGCAAGCTTAGCTGTAATTTGATGACGATCCGGTGTTGATCGCGCCTTGAATCAATGAATTGCATGCTTGTGGTGTAGGGACACGCTGATACTTGGGCAATACGTGTAGACTCCCTTTGTCCATGCATTGATTGAGGTTATTCCTACATGATCAGCGCGCAAGTGCTGTCGGGAACAACGCTGACCGTTGGCTGGCTCGGCTACGTGCCGCTGCTCGCCTGGGCCACCAGTCAGGCCCGCTGGGTCGAGCTGGTCACCGACCGGCGGCGCCAGCACTTGCTGTTCGGCACCGTGGTCGGGTTGTTCGCGCTGTGGTTGGTTCGGCGTGATTTCGACACGGGCGTGTCCTACCACTTCATCGGCATGACCGCCGTCACCCTGCTGCTGGACTGGCCGCTGGCAGTACTGGGTGGCTTCATGGCGCAAGTGGGTCTGCTGCTGCTCGGGCGTCAGGAGTTGACTGCATTAGGGGTCAACGGCCTGCTGTTGGTCGGCCTGCCGGTCTTGGTCACCGAAGTCTGTGCCATCGCGGTGGAACGCGCGCGGCCGCGAAACCTTTTCGTGTACATCTTTTGCTCAGGGTTTTTCCCGGCGGCACTGACGGTGGTCGTCTGCCTTAGTGCCGCGCTGGGATTGCTCTGGCTCGATGGGTTGTTCGCCATGCCGGAGTGGCTGAGTGATTTCGTGGGCTACCTGTGGCTGATGATGTTTCCCGAAGCGTTTATCAACGGAACCGTCATCAGCGCACTGGTGGTCTTCTGCCCCGAATGGCTGGAGACGTTCAACCGTACTCGATACCTGCAGGCTCCCTGGAAGGAAGGCGGTGGCTGACAGCCATGCCTCGCTGCACAGCATCTAGCTGGTGTATCTCCCAAAGTGATCAGTGACGAGGCTCCAGATCCCCTGAATACAGTTCGTCTTCCGAGTCCTCGGCTCCGGGAATCTTGTGCTCCTCGGACGCCCAGGCGCCCAGGTCGATCAGTTTGCAGCGGTCGGAGCAGAACGGCCGAAAGGTGTTCTTCTCGTTCCATTCCACAGGTGCGCCACAGGTCGGGCAATCGACGGTCAATGGCTGGCTCATGGCTGGCCTCCTCGTAAAGTCAGATAAAAGTGGTGCAGTCGGTCGATCTGCGCATGCAAGTGACCTAGGTCGCCGTCATTGACCACCACGTCATCGGCATGGCGCAGGCGTTCTTCACGCGGCAGCTGGGCCTGAAGAATGGCCTGCACCTGCTCGGCGCTGGTGTGGTCGCGGGCGAGGGTGCGTGCTACCTGCAGGGTCTGCGGGGCGTCGATGACCAGTACGCGCTGGGTTTTCTTATACTGCCCCGACTCGATCAGCAGGGGCGAGACGTACACCGCATAGGGCGATTGCCCTTTGGCCAGGTAACTGAAAATCTCCTGGCCGATCAGCGGGTGCAACAATTGCTCCAGCCATTTGCGCTGCGCCGGGTCGGTGAAGATCAACTGGCGCAGCGCGGCACGGTCAAGCTGCCCATCCGCCTGCAGCACGGCAGGGCCGAAGTGCTCGACGATGCTCGCCAAGGCTGGGCGGCCGGGCTCGACCACCCACCGCGCTGCCTGATCGGCATCGACCAGGTGCACGCCAAGCTCGACGAAGCGCTCGGCTGCGGCGCTCTTGCCGCTGCCGATGCCGCCGGTAAGGCCGAGAATCCAGGGTGTTGTGGCCGCTGTGGTCATTGGAATCCAAGCAGTTGCATGTAGGAGGGGGGTATTTCATCACCCCAGAGCACGGCAATCCACCCCGCAATAGCCAGATAAGGCCCAAAGGGCATTGCCGCCCCCATGGCATGCCGGCGCAGCCCGATCAGGCACAACCCTATGAATGTGCCCGCCACCGAGGACAGTAATAGGGTCAGGGGCAGCACCTGCCAGCCACCCCAGGCACCGATGAGCGCCATCAATTTGAAGTCACCGTACCCAAGGCCTTCCTTGCCGGTCAGCAATTTGAATGCCCAGTAGACGGTCCAGAGGCTCAGATAACCCAGCACGGCGCCCCACAGCGCATCGCCAAGTGGCGCGAACACATTGCCAGCATTGACGATCAGCCCCAGCCACACTGCTGGCAACACCAGTACGTCGGGCAACAGCTGTTGATCCGCATCGATCAGGCTCAGCGTCAGCAGGCACCAGGTCAGCAGCAGCGCAAAAAGCGCTTGCTCCGACGGGCCGAAGCGCCATGCAATTGCCATCGACAACAGGGTACTGGCCACCTCGACCAAGGGATAACGCACGCTGATCCGTCCCTTGCACCCCCGGCAACGGCCATTGAGTGCCAGGTAACTGAGCACAGGGATGTTCTCCCACGCGCGGATGACGTGCTTGCACAAAGGGCAATGGGAGCCGGGTAACCATAAATCGAACCGCGCAGACGAGGTTGGGGGTAGCTCCAGTATCTCTTGCGCAGTGCGTCGCCATTGCCGCTTGAGCATGATCGGCAAACGATGCGCCACGACATTGATGAAGCTTCCTGCCAGCAAACCGAGCAGCGCGGCCCAGGCGATGAAGTGCGCAGGCTCCATGCCCTGCAGTGTCCAGACCGTCATATCAGATCAGGCTACCCAGTTGGAAAATCGGCAGGTACATCGCCACCACCAGCCCACCGACAAGCACTCCCAGCACCAGCACGATGGCCGGTTCCAGCAGACTGGCCAGCTGGTCCAGGGCCTGGCTGACTTGGTCCTCATAATGGATCGCAGCCTTGTCCAGCATCTGGTCCAAGGTCCCGCTGGCCTCACCGATTGCCGTCATTTGCACCAGCAGGGGCGGGAACACGCGCTCCTCAGCCATCGCCTGATTGAGGGCCCGACCGTTCGCCAGTGCTTGACGCAAACGCAACACCGCCTGCTCGTGAAGCTCACCGCCGCAAACCCTAGCCACCGTGCCCAGCGCGTCTAGCAACGGCACCCCAGCCGCATAACTGGTCGCCAGGCTGCGGGCGAACCGCGCCAGCGCAGCCTGCCCCAACAACGCTCCGAACACCGGCATGCTTAGCAGTTGCTGCGCGCACCACAGGCGTGCCGGTGCATGCTGGCGATACAGCTGACGCCCACCGACGCCCAACAGCACCCCCACCAGCGCGACCCAGGGCGCCACCTGCCCGAACCCCGCCGACAGGTCTATCACCCACTGGGTGAGGGCTGGCAATGCCGTACCCATGCCGACGAACATCGATTCGAACTGCGGAATTACTTCCAGCAACAAGATGGTCGAAACCCCCAACCCTGTGAGCAACAGCAGGATGGGATAGGCCATCGCCTTTCGCACCTTCTTCTCAAGCGTGCGCCGCTGCTCCAGCATGCACGCCAACTGTTCGAGCTGCCGATCCAGCGTCCCCGACTGCTCACCCACCCGTACCAAGTTGCAGTACAGCCCATCGAACCAGCGAGGATGGCGTTGCAAGGCATCCGCCAGCCCCAGCCCTGCGCCTAGGTCTTTTTTCAGCGCCAGCAGCACTGCCGCCTGCCCCTCGGGGCAGCCGCTACGGCTCATCACTTCGAACGCCTGCAACAACGGCACACCCGCTCGCAGCAAGGTCGCCAGCTGCCGACTGAAACCCGCCGTGTCCGGCCTGGCCTGCCAACGCGGCCAAGTCAGTGCCAGCCCACCCGCTGGCCGCACCCGCGCCACCGTGATGCCTTGGCGAATCAGCGCAGCCTGTACATAGGCCGGGCTGCGCCCTGTGGTCTGGCCGCTGACGGGGGCGCCGCTGGCGTCCGTGCCCTGCCAGGTATAGAGATGCGTAGATGACGTCATGCACATGTCCTTTTCGTCCCTGTGACAAGCCTGGAAACAGCTTGCCTCGTCCTTGGAAAGGCACGCCTTTCCGATGGTCACTAGAGTAGTGCAGCGAGGGCAAAGCCCAAGCGGGTAGGGGTGACAAAAGGTGTCTGTTCAGGCCTACTGCGCCGCTGCCGGTCGAGGCAAGCCTGACCTCACTGAGTCTGCGTATCGAAAAGGAAATTGTTCATGAAAGGGCAACGCGGCATCACCCTGATCGAACTGATGATCGTCGTCGCGATCATCGGCATTCTGGCGACCATCGCCTTACCGATGTACACCAACCACCAAGCCCGCTCCAAGGCCGCCGCCGGCCTGCTGGAGATCAGCGCCCTGAAAACCGCGATGGACCTGCGCTTGAACGAAGGCCGCGACGTCACCGACGTCGCCAGCCTCGGCGGCCAGCCCAGCACCGCCCATTGCGCGATCACCGCCACCGGCAAGGCCAGCGACGCCAGTGGCCGTATCGTCTGCACCCTGGTCGACGCCCCTGCGACCGTGCTGGGCAAGGCCCTGACCCTGACCCGCTCAGCCACCGGTTGGGCCTGCACCACCGACATCGAAACCGACCTCGCCCCCAACGGCTGCGCCGCGCCGTAAGGATGACGCAATAAACGAATGGAAACAGAGGTTTGCGTAACGGGTGCAGCAGTGGTACGTTGCGCTACACGCCGGTGTAGCTCAGTCGGTAGAGCAGCGCACTCGTAACGCGAAGGTCGCAGGTTCGATTCCTGTCTCCGGCACCACTTCAGATTCCAGCGAAGGCCACTAAAATTTCTGGAACCCCCGCAAAAGCCGCCTTAGGGCACCACGCTGTTCACTCAGAACGGCCTAGCAGCCTATCCCGTCCCCCCTGGCATCACCCGACCACCGGAGCGGCCTTGCCAGGGCGTCGGACCGACCCCAACGATCTAACGGGTCTACCAAACTCCGACAGCGATTCAGCTCAATGCACCTTCAAGCTGCAATCCAGACCGGTCCACCCCGCCCGATCTGATCAACTCAACCACACGCAGCACCTCCCTGACCAACCGCCCAGCATCAGACAAACCCTCCATGCCGCTAGCAACATTGTCCTGATACAGGCAGGAATACCATTTAAACGCATTCCAATTCCTCCACATCAACGATGAAGGCAATGAAAGCATCTGCTCAGATAACTCACCCTCGCTCGCCATCTTCCCGCCCGTGATCAGCACCACCCCGTAGTGCAGCGCCTCAGACGCAACCTCAATTCTAAGCAGCATGCCATCGACGCCAATGTCGAAAAACTGCCCCACGTGCTTCAATCTCGACGCCTTGGGATAGAACCATTTGCGGCAATTCTCCTCGCTGCAGTCATGCCCAGAAAAGCCAAGCGGCGCTGACACCGGTTTGCACTGGGCCGACAACCCATGTCGTACTGCATTGAAGAAATTGAACAATACCGTCCCCTTCGCATGGGGCAGTGCCTGGGCAATGGCTTCGGCGGCCCGCAAATTGTCGTCGGCAATGAGAAGTTCGATCAGTGCATGTCGTGTCGTATGCGTCATGGTTTGCCCGGTGATTTTCTGGACCAGATGCTTGTACTGGATTAACGCGTGCTGAAGCGCCGGCGTTGCGGTCGAGATGCTGATGCACTGCTCAAGCCAGCCGAGGATGTGCTCCTGGTAGGACAGTTGGCGGTAGCTCACGCCGCAGTGACTGTTTGCGTGCGCTTGCGTGCCTTTTTTTGTCAGGTACCACAACTGCCACGGCTTGCGTGAGGCCTTGCCAATGTCGTTATAGCGCTTGAGTTGCTGTTTGCCGTCAGGGGCGTCGATCTTGTTTTCTATCAGGATGAGGTGGTCCCGCAGGTGGATCACTACGTCGACACGGCCGTAGCCCGCAAAAAACTGCTCTTTATTGACTTTGGCGTCGCTGATGCTGCCTTCGTAGTCGAAGCCCATTGTCGCCAGGAACAGTTCGAGAAAGCGTTCACCCTGACCGTGGCGGCCCTTGGGGTCCAAGAGCTCTGCAATCATCGCAGAGTGGGTATTGACCTCGGCCCGCTCGATTCGGGTGATGGAGAAGATATTGAAAAGCTCACCGCTTGCTGCGAGCTTGGCTTCTGTCTCCCTTACCAGGCTGCCTGCCTGATTCAACAACAGTTGCGCTTTGTCCGTGCTCGTTATTTGTCCAGAATCAGATTCAGCATTGTCCCGTGGTTCGGGTTCGAGTTAGATATTAACGGCGTGCTGTAGCGATCAGAAATTCGCACATCAACCATCACGTTGGATCGTACTCGGGGCCGATGATAGAGGCCGCGAGCTACGTATTCATTGATCCAGACGGTCACCGATTCGCGCTTTCCTAGATCAGATGTAATCGGCTTGCCTGCTCTACAGCTAACAGGGCGCGATGCCAGGCCTCTTTCGACGCGATACGTGCGCTCTCGTAACGCCCGCCCAAGCAGGCATCACCGTACTAATCACCTGAAAGTCCAATCTCGCTCCAACACCACCTCATAAAACGCCCCCTCAAGCGTCGCATTGTGATGCGTCACAATCTGCTCAGCGCTCAGCGCTCAGCGCTCAGCGCGCAATCAGCACGCAGCTTCGAGACTTCTTTACAACTCCGGCCTCCTGTACAAAATGGCGGGTTGAAAAGGAGCCCCCATGAAACGCGTCATGATCATTGGTCAACCGGGCGCCGGCAAGAGTACGCTGGCTCGCCACCTGGGCGAGCGAACCGGCTTGCCGGTCGTGCATATCGATACCATTCACTGGCTACCCGGCTGGGTCGAGCGCAGCCGGGACGAAAAGACCCGCCTGTGCCATGAAGTGGAGGCGCGCGAACGGTGGATCTTCGAGGGCGGGCATTCGGCGACCTGGGACAACCGTCTTGCCAGGGCCGAAATGCTTATCTGGATTGACCGTTCCCTGACGGTCCGATTGTGGCGTGTGCTGGTCAGGACCCTGACCCAGTTGGGCCGCACACGCCCGGACCTGCCAGGCGACTGCCCCGAATCGCTGCGCAATTTGCCTGGCTTCATCCGGTTCATCTGGTCCACGCGGCATTCTTCACAGGACAAGATCAAGCACCTGATGGCGACGGCGCCTGCGGGGTGCCGGGTCGTGCACCTGCGCTCCAACAGGCAGACGCGTCAGTTTCTGGCGTCGATCGATTCGCAGCCCTGAGGTATGTGACGCTTGTCGGCCATGGCGTTAGCGGCGTTTGGCCTGGTCCAGCAGCAGGGGTGCATCCTGGTCACCGAACATCCCTTCGACGCACGCCTTGAACTGGCCGAGCGTGAAGGGCTTGGGCAGCAAGCGCGAATGTGGTTGCTGCTCGGTAAGGCTGGCCGGCGCCTCGATCAACCCTGAAATGAACAGCACCCGCACTGCCGGCACAAGCGCCCGCACCCCTTGGGCGATGTTGTCTCCCGTCAGGCCGCCGGGCAGGACCAGGTCGGTCACCACAAGCTGCAGGTCTTGGCACTGTTCGATCAGGTGCAGCGCGTCGGCAGGATGGGTGACTTCGATCACCTCGAAACCGAGCACCTGCAACGCTTCGCCGACCAGCTCCCGGATCGCGCCCTCGTCCTCGATCACCAGTGCACTGCCGCGGTTGTCAATACGGGCTGCCAGGGTGGCGTGCGTGATCGGTGTGACGCTGGACGGGGCCGGCTCAAGGTGGACGGGCAACAGCAGACTGACCGTGGTGCCGCTGCCCATGACCGATTCGATCATTGCCGTGCCGCCCGCCTGGCGAGCGAAGTCCCTGACCATCGAAAGCCCCAGACCCGTGCCCGACCCCAGCGGCTTGGTGGTGAAGAACGGTTCGAAGGCCCGCTCGGCAATGCTGGCCGGCATCCCCAGGCCTGTATCGGTGACGCTTACCTGAATGTATTCGCCAGTGCGTAGCCCAAGCTGCTCCAACTCAGCCGGGCTGCGGGTGACCTTGCTGATCCGCACCTGCAAACGGCCCCCTTGGGGCATGGCGTCACGTGCGTTGATGCACAAGTTGAGCAGCGCATTTTCCAGTTGGTGGGCGTCGCAGTAGCACAAGGCTGGCGAAGGCAATGGGGTGAATTGAAACTCGATCTTGGGTGTAAGGGTTCTGGCCAGCAGCTCTTTCATGTCGTCCACCAGCAGCACCACATCGACCGTGGTGCTGGCCAGCGGTTGCCGCCTGGCGAAGGTCAGCAGGCGGTGGGTGAGGGTGCTGGCCTTGCGAGTGGCAGCTCTGGCCAACGCCAGGTAACGGCCCAGTTCGTCGTGCCGGCCCTGCGCCAGGCGTTGCTCGATCATGTCCTGCGTGCCGGTGATCACGGTCAGCAGGTTGTTGAAGTCATGGGCCAGGCCGCCGGTGAGCTGCCCGAGCGCTTCCATCTTCTGGCTTTGCTGCAATTGCTGGCTGACTTGCTCGAACGCCTGCTGCCGCTCGCGGTACTGGGTGACATCACGTGCCACGGCGAAGTAACGGCCCTCGAACCCGGCAATGCGCCAGTTGAGCAGTAAGGGTTGGCCATCGCTGCGCACGCTCTGGGTGTCGAGCTCGACGATGGGCTTGTGGTTGAGCTCGCGCAACGCGTTCGCCAATTGTGCGGGGGAGATGAAACTGTAGAACGTCCCAGTCTTGAGCTGTTCTTCAGTGAAGCCCGTTTCTACCTGCCACGCCGGGTTCACCGACAGCACCTGGCCGTTTTCGGACAACGTGCAGATCAGGTCGGGGGACACGTTCCACAGGCTGTCGCGCTCCCCCGTTCGGTGTTGCACTTGTTGCTCGAGCGTTTCGTTGAGCTGCTCCACGGCGCTCAGGTTACGCCTGAGCGAAGCACACACCACCGCCATGGCGAAAGTCACCACGCCAAAACTCAGGCTGTTGGCCCACGTGGCCCAGTCAGCATCGAAACCCAGCGGCCCGATGAAAAAATACTGGGCGATCAGCACGGCCATGATGCACCCCAGCAGGGACGGACCTGCGCCGAACCAGAACCCGATCAGCATCAGGCCAGGAATGAAAAACAGGTAGGGGAGCGCGGCAGGCGACATCTGCGCGCGCGCCAGGGAGCACGCAGCGATGATCAACGCGGCGCCCACGTAGCGGCTGGCCGTGCTCGGTTCGGCACGTCGCAGGCGTTGCAGGATGGCGGTAATCCTTTCTTTGAACCAGGCCAAGGCTGACTCCGTAACAGGCTGAGCATCATCTACGCGATCTGCCGTGCCAAGCGCGGCTGACAGCCTTTTAGGCTAGCTGACCGCAGGCGTCCAATAGATTTTTTGGCCGACCGCCGGTGGGGGTGCTCAATTGTCGAGAGAAACCGATCACAGCTAAGCTGGCAATGTGCCTTCTGGGCTAGAATTTGCTGTTACCGCGACCGGAGCTTTCATGGACAACTTGACGACCCTTCGAGACGAGCGCTTGCGCCTGGTTGAAGTGGACCGCCTTACATCGGACCTGGCAAATGGAGAGGATCCGGTGCTCAATGGCGTCGTCAACATGCTCTGTGCGCACTTCGACGTCCCTACCGCGCTGGTCAGCATCGTCGACCGCGATTACCAGGTATTCAAGGCCAAGATCGGCATGGCCGACGACCGCACGCCGCGCGAAATGTCCATCTGCGCCCTTGGTTTGCGCCAGGAAACGGTGCTCGAGATCTGCGACACGCTGCAGGACCCGCGCACGGTGGATAATCCGCTTGTGCAATCGGCCCCCCATATTCGCTACTACGCTGGCGCACCGCTGATCGTTCGGCCAGGCGTCAGCCTGGGTGGGCTGTGCATCATCGACCATGCCACGCGCCAAGCCTTGTCGGAGCGCGACCGTAATCTGCTGACCAACGCCGCCAAAGTGGTGGTGGCCCGCCTGCAGTCTATCCACCGGCAGAACTTCTACGATCCGATGACCGGGTTGCCCAATCGGCGGCGCTTCGAGACGGACTTCAAGGAAGGTGCCATCACGGCCGGCCAGGTGGCTGTTTTCATCGAGCCGGTGTCGGCCGCGGGTATGGACCGACTGTTCAAGGCGCTGGGCATCGAGTTTTTCACCGATTTCATGCGGGCAGTCAAAGAAGTGCTGCTCACAACACTTCCGCCCGGCTGCCGCCTTTATCGGGCCAGTACCTTGGGCTTCATGACGGTTATTGAGGCGTGCGATACCAGCTTTCTCGCTGGTTGGCTTCAGACGCTGGTGGCTTCGCTCGGTGGGCCACTGCGCAGCGGTCACGTACCGGTCACGCCGGATGTCGGCATCAGCGTCCTGACGCTGGGCGTGGACGCCAGCGCTTCGCCGGATATCCTGAGACTGATGGCCAGCATGACCGACACTGCTCGCAAGAGCGATCAGCGCTGGTTGGCGTACGACCCGGTGGTGGACGCCAACCTGCGGCGCAACACCGCCATACTCAATGCCTTGGAAGCCGCATTGCTGGCACCTGACCAGTTGAGCCTGGCGTACCAGCCCAGGATCGACCTTGGCAGCAACCGCTGCGTGGCGGTCGAGGCGCTCTTGCGCTGGACGCATCCGCAGCTGGGCGTGATCAGCCCGGCCGAGTTTATTCCGCTGGCGGAAACCACCGCGTCCATCCGCGGCATTACTCGCTGGGTGGTGGAACAGGTGTGCCGTCAAATTGCCCAGTGGCAGGCCAGCGACCTGATGTTGCAGGTCTCGTTGAACATCTCGGCCCTCGATCTGGGTGATGGTCAGCTGTACGAAGATGTCACGCGAGCGCTGGCCCGACACCAGGTGCACCCGAGCCTGGTGGAGCTCGAGTTCACCGAAAGCGCCCTGGTAGCCGACTTCGATGCCGTGCAAGAGCAGCTCCAGCGCTTCCGCGCCCTGGGCATTTCGATCGGCATCGACGATTTTGGCAGCGGCTACAGCAACTGGATCTACCTGCGTAAAATCCCCGCCACCAGCGTGAAGCTCGACCGCTCCCTGCTGGCCGAACTGCAGCCTGGCGGCAATGACTGGCACATCGTGCGCGGGCTGGTCAGTCTGCTGCGCGACCTGCGCTTGACGGTGGTGGCCGAGGGTGTGGAGACGGACCTGCACCATCATGTGCTACGGGGGTGGGGCTGTGATCAAGGGCAAGGCTATTATTACGCAAGGCCCCTCCCGGCAGATGACCTAGCTGCATGGTTGCGTCAGCCGCGGCAAGCCTGACGTTAGGTGAAGTAGCACTCGGTGTGCGCTGCCTGTCAGCGCCTGTTCAATCCCAACAGTTGTCATCCGCAATGACGAGGATCGCCATGTTCAACAAAGCGCTTAGGGATGAGGTCGAGGCACTCAAACGGGAGCTGCATGGGCTCAGGGCTGCGCAACAGAGCAGGTCCAGCGAGATGCTTGAAATCACCGTGGACCGCGACCTGCTGATCACGGCCGTCAACCCGCGGTTTTCCAGCTTCGTGGGGATCGACGCTTCGAAGCTTGTCGGTACATCGATGGGCGCGCTCACGCCCGACTATGTGAAGGACTTGCCGTGCTACAAGGATTTCCAGACCGCGATGAGCCAGGGCACTGGGGTGAGCGACGACTACCGCTACATCGCGGCTGATGGGCGTCTGGTGTGGATGCGCGCGGCGTGGTGCCCGGTCAAGGCCCCCAGCGGCGAGGTGACCCATATGACGGCCTACGGGACCGAAGTTACCGCCGCCATCGACAAGGCCCGTGAAAACGACGAGCTGATCAAGGCGCTTTCCCGGTCCACGGCGGTGATCGAGTTCGCACTGGACGGCACCATACTCACCGCCAACCAGAACTTCCTGGATACGGTGAGCTACACGCTCCCGGAAATCGTCGGCAAGCATCACAGTATTTTCTGCGATCCGGCCTACACCCGGTCGCCGGATTATCAGCGACTGTGGGCCAGCCTCAACGACGGTCGCTTCGTTGCTGAGCGCTTTCAGCGGTTCGACAAGAGCGGTCGCGAGCTGTGGCTCGAAGCTTCCTACAATCCGGTGCGCGACACCCGCGGGCGGCTGTACAAGGTCGTGAAGTTCGCGGTGGATATCACCGCTCAGGTCGAAAGCGAGAAACAGGTCAGCTCGGCAGCGGACGTTGCCTATGAGATCTCCATGAAGACCGACAGCTCCGCCCAGCGCGGCGCGGAGGCGGTCAGGGACACGGTGGAGACCATGAACCGCATCGTCGAGCAGGTCTCGAACGTGTCCACGGGTGTCGAGGCGCTGGGGCATCAGTCGCACCTGATCACGTCCATCGTGTCGACCATCGGCGGCATCGCCCAGCAGACCAACCTGTTGGCGCTGAACGCGGCCATCGAAGCCGCGCGTGCCGGTGATCAAGGCCGGGGCTTTGCCGTGGTGGCGGACGAGGTTCGCAAGTTGGCCGGGCGAACCAGTGCCGCCACCCAGGAAATCGTCGAGGTGGTGCAGAAGAACAACGCCTTGGTGGAGGAGGCGGTACACAGCATGGGCGAGAGCAGAAAGCAGGCTGAACTGGGCCTGAGCCTGGCCCAGCAGGCGGGTACCGTGATCACGGAAATCCAGTCAGGTGCGCAGGAAGTGGTCACCGCCGTGGGCCAGTTCTCTTCAAAACTGGTGGCGGAGGCGGGGCGTTAGTCCGATCCGGCAGCACGGCTGCCGATGAACGCAACGCCTGCCCCTGGCCAGGGGCAGGCGCTAGGCACCGTCAGCGCTGATAGGCCTTGCCGTAATGCCGCTCAAGGCGCGCCTGCACCAGCTCCAGCGCGATCGACAACATCCAGTAGATCACGGCCGCAGTGGTCAGCATTTCCAGGTAGCGGTAGCTCGACCGTCCGTAGGACTGGGCCAGGAACATGATTTCCCACACCCCCATCACCGAGATCAACGACGAATCCTTGAGCATGGAGATGAACTGGTTGGCGGTTGGCGGGATGATCACCCGCATGGCCTGCGGCAGGACGATGTGGCAGAAAATCTGCGGCGGGCGCATGCCCAGCGCCAGCGCCGCTTCGCGTTGGCCTCGGGCAACACCCAGGATGCCCGCGCGGAAGATTTCACTGAGGTAAGCGCCGTAGTTCAGCGACAGGGCGATGATACCGGCGCTGATCGCGCCGGGCACCAGGCCTATCTGGGGCAAGCCCAGGTAGATGAGCAGAATCTGGATCAGCAGCGGTGTACCGCGGAAAAACGACGTGTAGAAACTGGCAACACCCACCAGCACTGCGCTGCCGGACAAGCGTGCCAGCGCAGCGGCAAAGCCCAGCGCCACCGACACCACCATCGAGCATATGCACAAAAACAGCGTCAGCGCTGCGCCCTGCAGAAAACCGTTGGGCCCCAGTTTGAAACCGGCCAGGTTGGGAAACTTCTCCAGGATGATCGAGAACTTGAGGTCGAAGCTCAGGAAGAACCCGACGAACAGGGCGAACATCACCAGCCAGGTGAGCATCAACCGTGTGCGAAAGCCCAGCAGGCGTGTGCCCGTGGTACTGGCCACGGGCTTGGGGGAGGGCGGAAACGTGCTCATTTGCTGATATCGGCGCCGATCCACTTCTGCGACAGCTTGCCCAGGGTGCCGTCTGCCTTGAGCTCGGCGAACACCTGGCGAACCTTCGCATCCCACTCTGGGTCGCCCTTCTCGATGGCGACCGAGTTGGGTTCTTCATACAACGGCGCACCGGCGAGCTTGAAACGCTTGTCCTGGTCCAGGCGCGGCTTGGCCGTGACCAGGTTGGTCAGGATTGCATCCAGGCGCACGCCCGCGCCCAGCCCTAGGTCCTGGAACGCCACATTGTCGGTGTCGTACGGGGCGATCTGCACGAAGTCGAAGGGGTAGTCGAGGGTTCGGTCCTCGTCGCCCTCGATCACCAGATTCTTGTTCAGGTAGCTCTCATAGCTCGACGCGCTGGTCAGGCCGACCTTGCGCCCATCAAGGTCCTTTGCACCGTGGATGCGGTCATCCTTGGCATTGACCACGATGACGGCCGGGGAGGCGTAGTATTCCACAGGGAAGTCGAACACCTGGGCGCGAGCCTTGCTGGGGGTCATCGAGCAGATGCAGATGTCGTAGCGCCCGCTCCAGCGGCCGGCGGCGATCACATCCCAGGAAGGCGTCTCCAGGCGCAATTTCACGCCCAGCTTGTCCGCCACTGCCTTGGCCACATCCACGTCGAAGCCGTCGAGCTGATTCTGGTCATTGAGAAACGAGAACGGGGGATAGCTCTCCATCAGCACATTGACCAGTTCCTTGCGTGATTCGACCCGCTCCAGCGTGGCGCCGGCAAAGGCCTGGGTGGCGGTCGCAAGCAGCGCAAGGCTTGCACCGAGCAATGTGGAAAAACGCATGTTCATACCTGAAGTGTTGGCCAATTGAGTATTAGGGTATTAAATAGTTATATATCTAACCCACATAATGAATTTTATTCATAAGCACCTTCAGAGTAGTTATATGACAGAGCGAGCGATAGTGATTCTCGACGGTGGCATGGGCCGCGAACTGCAGCGCAGCGGTGCGCCGTTCCGCCAGCCAGAGTGGTCTGCACTGGCGTTGACCGAGGCGCCGGAAGCGGTGGTGGGGGTGCATGCGGCGTTCATTGCCGCAGGTGCTCAGGTCATTACCAGCAACAGCTATGCGGTCGTCCCCTTCCACATTGGTGAAGCGCGCTTTGCCGAAGAAGGCCGGCAGTTGGCCAATGTTGCCGGTCAATTGGCCCGCCACGCAGCCGACACCGGCCCGCACCCGGTGAGGGTGGCCGGTTCGCTGCCGCCGTTGTTCGGGTCCTATCGTCCCGACCTGTTCCAGCCTGAGCGCGTCGAGGAAGTCCTGCGGCCGCTGCTTGAGGGCCTGGCGCCACACGTTGACCTGTGGCTTGCCGAAACCCAGAGCGCGATCGCTGAAGTCCGCGCCATACGTGCCCACCTGCCCGAGGACGGTCGCCCGTTCTGGGTGTCCTTCACCTTGCAGGATGAAGACGTCGATACGGTGCCGCGCCTGCGCTCCGGTGAGCCGGTGGCCGATGCCGTGCAGGCGGTGATCGAACTGGGCGCAGCAGCGGTGCTGTTCAACTGCAGCCAGCCGGAAGTGATCGGCGCGGCCATCGATGTCGCCCGTTCGGTCATCGATCAGCAAGGTGGCGAAGTCGCCATCGGTGCCTATGCCAACGCCTTCCCACCCCAGCCCAAGGAAGCCACCGCCAACGACGGGCTGGACGAACTGCGCGAAGACCTGGACCCACCGGGCTACCTGGCCTGGGCAAAAGACTGGCGCGCACGCGGCGCCAGCATGGTGGGTGGCTGCTGCGGCATTGGCCCTGAGCACATTGCCGAGCTCAAACAGCGCCTCGGCTGACGGGTTCAAGGGCATCTGAAAAGCAAGCGAAGCGTTTAAGTTTTGGAAATGCTGGAACTGACGGTAAGGTTTCAGCATCTTCCATTCATCATGCGCCACGGGCAGTCGTGTTCTGACTGCCCAACCATGGAGCGCAGCGCTGAACGCCAGAAGGAGCAATGCCTATGCCTGAAGAACAACAACGCAGGAGCACCATCAACCCACCTGTCTTTTTCACCAGTGCGATACTGGTGCTGTTGCTGGTTTTATACGCCACCCTTTTCCAGGAGCATGCCCAAAGCGTCTTCGAGCATGTTCAGCAATGGATCGTCACCAATGCGGCCTGGTTCTACATTCTTACCGTCGCGCTGGTGCTGATCAGCGTCGTCTTCCTGGCCGTCAGCCGCTACGGCGATATCAAGCTGGGCCCGGACCACAGCGAGCCCGATTACCCCAACAAGAGCTGGTTCGCCATGCTGTTCTCGGCGGGCATGGGCATTGGTCTGATGTTCTTCGGCGTGGCCGAGCCTGTGATGCACTTCATCAACCCGCCTGTGGGTGACCCCAATACGGTGGCTGCGGCCCGCGAAGCGATGAACATCACGTTCTTCCACTGGGGCCTGCATGCCTGGGCGATCTACGCCATCGTGGCGCTGATCCTGGCCTACTTCAGTTTTCGCAACGGGCTGCCGCTTACCCTGCGCTCGGCGCTGTACCCGCTGATCGGGGAGCGTATCTACGGGCCTATTGGCCATGCGGTAGATATCTTCGCCATCCTGGGCACCGTGTTCGGCGTGGCGACCTCGCTTGGGTACGGCGTGCTGCAGATCAACAGCGGCCTGCATCAGCTGTTCGGTCTTCCGATCAGCACCACGATCCAGGTCATCCTGATCGCCGTCACCTGTGCGCTGGCCACGCTGTCGGTAGCCAGCGGCCTGGACAAGGGTATCCGGATTCTTTCGGAGCTCAACCTGGGCCTTGCTGTGGTACTGATGCTCTTCGTCCTGGCAGTCGGGCCTACGGTCTTCCTGCTCCAGGCCTATGTGCAGAACACAGGTGCGTACCTGTCCGATATCGTCAACAAGACGTTCAACCTGTTCGCCTATGAACCCACCGACTGGATTGGTGGCTGGACCTTGCTCTACTGGGGCTGGTGGTTGTCCTGGTCGCCCTTCGTCGGGCTGTTCATTGCACGGATTTCCCGTGGCCGCACCATTCGCGAGTTCGTCTGTGGCGTGCTGTTCGTACCGGCAGGTTTCACCTTGCTGTGGATGACTGTATTTGGCGATTCGGCCATTCACATGATCCTGCACGGGGGTATCAAAGACCTGGCCACGGTGGTCGATCAGGACAGTTCGTTAGCCTTGTTCGCGTTTCTCGAGCATTTCCCCTGGTCCACAGCCATTTCGATGCTGGCGGTGCTGATGGTCGTCGTGTTCTTCGTCACCTCAGCCGACTCGGGCGCCTTGGTGGTGGACATGCTGGCTTCGTCCGGCAGGGGACATTCACCGCTCTGGCAACGTGTGTTCTGGTCGGTCAGCATGGGCGCAGTAGCCATTGCCCTGCTGTTGGCCAACGGTTTGAAGGCCTTGCAGGCCGCCACCATCGCCAGTGCGCTGCCGTTCGCGATCATTCTGCTGTTTTCCATCTGGGGGCTGTTCAAAGCACTGGGGCTGGACGCCACGCGGCGTGGTCTGCGAACCCAGGCGTTGCCGGGCCAGCGGCAGGGCCGTCAGAACCACGGCGGCTGGCAGCGTCGGTTGCGCAATATCGCGATGATGCCGCGCAGGGCTCATGTCACTCGCTTCATTGGAGAGGTGGTCAAGCCCGCGTGCGAGGAAGTGGCACAGGAGCTGCGCAAACAAGGCTACGAAGTGACGGTGGAGGAGCGCGAAGACGGCCGCATCACGCTGGAGCTTTCTCATGCCGGTGAGGGCCGCTTCAAATACGAGGTTCGCCCCCGCGCCTTCAATACGCCGAGCTTCGTCATGCGCGATGCCGATGACAACAGCGATGCACGCAAGTACTTCCGTGCCGAGGTGTACCTGCGCGAAGGCGGGCAGGACTACGATGTCATGGGCTGGAGCCGTGAAGATGTGATCGGCGACATCCTCGACCAGTACGAGCGCCACCTGCACTACCTGCACGTGGTCAGCTGAACCCGCCTACGTGCGGGCGACCACTGGAAACGCCCGCACGTACACCAGCTCGCAGATCAGCTCGACCACTGTCTGCGTGATCACCGCCGCCGCTGCCAGCGTTCGTATCTGCTCTGGCAAGGCGAGCGCCAACGGCAACACCACCAACGAATTGCGCGTCGAGGCACTGAACATCACGGCGCGCGTTTGTTGTACAGGCAAGCCCATCAGCCGTGCCGTCGCCCAGCCAATCACCGGTGCCAAAAGCGCAAAGCCCAGAAACACCGGCACCACGGGCAGCAGTTGATCCAGCGCCTGCAACACGATGCCGATCTGCGAAGCGATCACCACGAACAACACGAGTGCCATCGCCGGCACCGGCATCCAGGCCCAGGCGTCGTTCCAGCGACTGACCCGCTCTGATTTGGCCACGTGTGCACTGGTCAGCACCGCCAAGGCCAACGGCACGACGATCATCAGCACGAACGCCTGCACGAAAGGCCCGAGCGCCAGGCTTATGTGGTCGCCGTCTTCAAGCATGAGCGCCAGGTAAAGCGGCAGCAGCACCAGCTGTAGCAGCAACAGCACGGGTGTGGCGGCCAGCATGAGCCGTGCATCGCCCTTGCCCATGTGCGTGAACACCACCACGTAGTCGATACAGGGCGCCAGCAGGACCAGCAGCGCGCCGATCAGCAAGGCCGGGTGGCCTGTCAGCCCACGGGTCAACGCCCACGCCAGGACGGGCACCAGCACGAAGTTAGCCAGGAGCAAGGCAGTCATGAACCGCCGATTGGCCAGGCTCGCGCGCAGGTGCAGAAAGGGTATCTGCAGGAACATGGCGTACATCAGCACGGCGATGGCTGGCGTGATCAGTGCTTCCAGGACAGAGGCACTGGCATCGGCTACAAGGCCGAAGGCGATGGCCACCAGCACGGTGGCGAAATAAAGGGGTGTCTGCCGGGTTTCGAGTTGGTCTCTGGTCAAGAACGTACCTGCTTGGAAAAAGTGCAGCGCTGTAGCGCGATGCGGCAATCGAGCGCGTGTGGCCGTTTTAAGACTCGTCTGAGTTATCCAACAGCGCCAGGGCTGCATTCTATGCGCAGCCCACATAACAACCACAGGACGCTGTAATGAATATTCGCGCTATCGCTTTCGCTGCAGCTGCAACCATGGCCGTTCCCGGCCTGGCGAACGCGGCCAACACCATCACCTTCAGCGGAGAAGTCACCGATCAGACCTGCTCTGCTGTCGTCGATGGCAACACCGAGCCAACCGTTGTCATGCAAAGCGTGCCAGCCAGTGCGCTGAGTGGCAGCACCGGCAAAAACACCGGGGAGACCAAATTCACCCTGCGCCTGACCGGCTGCGCCGCGCCGACCGACGCCAACGAGCAATTCACCACGCTGTTCCAGGCCACCAATCCGACATCGCTGGGCAACCTGACCAACACCGCCACCAATGGCGCGACCGGCGTTGCACTGCAGTTGCTCGACGCACCCGGCGGTAGCCCGGTGAACCTGGCAGGGGGTGCGGCCGTCAGCGCCGGACAAATCATCCTGAGTTCCGGCCAGACCTCCACAAGCCACGACTATGCCGTGCGTTACGTGTCCGAGGCCGCCACCGTTACTGCGGGCCCTGTGCTTGGCGCGGTTACCTACACCCTGCGTTACGAGTAATTGGCGCACGCCACTTTTTCCGACTGCCGCCCGGGGGCTCGTATCCAGGGCGGCAGTCCTTCGAGGTATCTGCATGAGAACTTTGCCAGTGGGCCGGCTCAGGCTGGTCGCCATTGCGCTTGCCTTCGTGCTCGGCATGACGGGCGCGACCCTCGTCCAGGCCAGCGTGGTAGTGACGGGTACACGGGTCATTTACCCCGGCAATGCGAAGGAAAAAACCCTGCAGCTCACCAATCAGGACCCCTTCGCCAATGTCGTGCAAGCCTGGGTGGATATCGATGACCCTGCTTCTACACCAGAAACCGCCAAGGCGCCGTTCATGGTCAATCCGGCCGTGTCACGCGTGGCTCCTGGCAGTGGACAATCCTTGAGGCTCATCTATACCGGCGCGGCGCTCCCTCAGGACCGCGAGTCGGTGTTCTATCTGAACGTGCTCCAGATCCCCCCGCGCAACGCCGCACAGGCTGACAGAAGCCAGATGCTGCTGATCCTTCGTAATCGCCTGAAGCTGTTCTACCGCCCTACTGGCATCGCCGGCACGGTCGAGCAGTTGCCTGAAAAACTACGTTTCAGTCTGGTCGAAAGCGGCGCCAGCTGGCACGTGCTCGTCGACAATCCGACGGGCTTCCATGCCTCGTTCGGGGCCGCGACGATCACTGTCGGCAACAGACAGGTGAAACTGCGCGCTGCCATGGTGCCGCCCTACGGTTCGGTGCAGTGGACGCCAGAGGCCACCGGAGCGCTCACAGGTACAGCGGCGCAGCTCAACGCGCAGTTGATCAACGACTACGGTGCACGTGTGGGCATCACTCATGGCTTGCAGCGCTAATCTGCGGCGCACCTCGGTCCTGCTGTGCGGCCTCGCCTGGATGATGGCCCGGCTGGCCCATGGCGAGGGTGAGTACCGCTTCGACGACAGCCTGTTGCTTGGCTCGGGTCTGGCCGGTGGCAGCCTGGAGCGTTTCAATCGTGCGCAGCAGATCGACCCGGGTACTTACCTGGTCGATGTGTACGTGAACACGCTTTACGTCAACCGAAGCGAAGTGAGTTTCAGACTGCAAGACGATGTCGTCGAACCCTGTTTTTCCGAACGGTACCTGCATCAACACATGAACGCCCGCACGCTTGAAACACCTACCGCCGACGCAGCCCAGTGCCTGGCGCTGAGCACGCGGCTACCGGGGGCAACGTTTCAATACGACTCAGCTCGCTTGCGCCTGGACCTCTCCGTGCCCCAGGCATTACTCGACATCAAGCCGCGCGGCTACGTCGATCCGCAGGACTGGGACGCAGGCGGCACGATGGGCTTCGTCAACTACGACGCAAGCCTCTACAACTCTCGCTACGAAGCATCAGCAAGCCAGGCGGCCAACTACGGCTACCTGGGTCTGAACACGGGCGTGAACGTTGGGCTGTGGCGTTTGCGGCACCAGTCCAACTACAGCTACTCAAGCTTTGGGGGCACTGCGGTCAGCCGCTGGAACAGCATTCGCACGTATGCACAGCGTGCCATTGCCCCTTGGCAGAGCGAACTGACGGTCGGCGACAGCTTCACCGAAGGCAACCTGTTCGGCAGCATCGGCTTTCGGGGCGTGCGCCTGGCCAGCGACGATCGCATGCTGCCCGACTCACAGCGTCAATATGCTCCGCAGGTGCGCGGCACAGCGGTGAGCAACGCTCGCGTGGTGATCAGTCAGAATGGCCGCAAGGTGCACGAAACCACGGTGGCGGCGGGCCCTTTTGTTATCGACGACCTGTACGGTACGGCCTACAACGGTGACCTGGACGTGCAGGTAATCGAGGCTGACGGCAGCATCACACGCTTCACTGTCCCGTATGCGGCGGTGCCCGACTCCATCCGCCCGGGCATCTCTCGCTACAGCGCCACGCTGGGTGAGGTACGCCAGACCGGTGCGAACCAAGGGGCTTTTGCCGAGGCTACTTACCAAAGGGGCCTTAACAATACTATTTCGGCCAACCTGGGCGCTCGGGTAGCGCAGGACTACCTGGCTGTGCTGGGCGGTGGCGTACTGGCAACGCCCTATGGCGCCTTCGGCGTCAACAGCACGTTTTCCAGTGCCACCGTTGAAAACCAACAGCGCAAGCAAGGCTGGCGCATGGGGCTTAGCTACAGCCGTACCTTTCAGCCCACCAACACCACCCTCAACCTTGCCGGGTATCGATACTCAACCCAAGGGTACCGGGATCTGGCTGATGCGCTGGGTGCGCGGCAGGCCTCCGAGCGGGGTGACAGTTGGGACTCGACCAGTTTCAAGCAGCGCAATCAACTGACCTTGCTGGTCAACCAAGGGCTGGGGGGATACGGAAATCTGTATCTGTCTGGCTCGAGCAGCGACTACTACGACGGCAAAAGCCGTGATACGCAGGTGCAGTTCGGTTATTCCAACACCTGGCGGCAGCTCAATTACAGCCTGGCCTATTCACGCCAGCGCACGACGTGGTACCGGGACACGGTGACCAGTGCTGCCGTGCCCGATTTCGCCAACCAGGCAGACCAGCACGACACCAGCAATCGCACCAATACCCTGACGCTGACGCTCTCCATGCCCCTGGGCAGCTCGACCCGGGCACCGAGTATCAGCTCGATGCTGACGCAGCGCTCAGGTGATACCAAGGGCAGCAGTTTCCAGACGGGCATCAACGGCACCCTGGGAGCCCAGCGCGACATGAGCTACGCAATCGCGGCCAGTCGTGACAGCGCCGGACGCGGGACGAACTGGACGGGCAATCTCCAGGCACAAAGCGCCGTTGCCACATTCAACGGCGGTTACTCGCAAAGCGCCGATTACCGGCAGGTCAATGGTGGCATTCGCGGGGCAGCCGTCCTGCATGGAGGCGGCCTGACCTTGGGGCCCTATGTGGGGGACACCTTCGCGCTGGTGCGGGCCAAGGGCGCAGGTGGCGCGATCATCCGGGGCGGGCAGGGGGCTCGTGTGAACGCGGATGGCTACGCGGTGGTGCCTTCGCTGTCACCCTACCGGTACAACCCGGTAGGGCTCGACCCCAGCGGCATGGGTGACCAGGCCGAGCTGATCGAAACGGAACGAAAGGTCGCGCCCTACGCCGGTGCTGCGGTGCTGGTCGATTTCAAGACCTTGATCGGCCATGCCCTGTTGATCCAGGCCAGCTTGCCAGGCGGCGGTGCCATTGCGCTGGGCGCCGATGTGCTGGACGAGCAGGGCACCGTCATTGGCATGGTGGGACAGGGCGGGCAGGTGTATGCACGCGCCCAGGCCGACAGCGGGCGCCTGCAGGTCCGCTGGGGCTCAGGCCCCGACCAGGCATGCCTGTTGCCCTTCGACGTCAACAGCAGCAACGCCCATGACAGCCAAGGCTTCATTCATCTGAAAAGTACATGCACGCCTAACGAGGAACCCTCATGACGTTCAGGGCTTGGCTGTTGGCAGCCTTTGTGTTCGCAACCGTTCAGAACGCCTGGGCGACTTGTTACAAGGTCACCTATGTGGGCGCCGCCACTACCACGGCCAACGATGCCATCCGCCCCGGGGAGGGCACTGCCGGTGCGTGGGCCGGTGGCTGTGATACCTGCAATGGCTCCTTGGGCTTACCTAGCGTGATCAACGTCAGCGACCCCAGCTTTCAGCCTTACGGTTCATTGATTGCCAGCTCGGTAGCGCCTTTCACCCAATACGGTGCTACGGCCGGATTCAACCCGGAATACGTGTTTTTTCGCTGCGAGGCCCGGGATGCGGTTTACGAGATGTTTTCCACCAATGGTGACGACGTCTACAGCGGCTGGTTCCAGGGGGGCGACAGCGTCGGCAACACCCTGGGCTTGCGCAGCGCCTACCGGACAGCCTGGACGAATGTGCTGTTGCGCCTGACTCACCTGGCAACCGGCCAACTGTTCACCGACGTCTGGCAGGAGCGGCGGCTCACGGGGCTGGACACCGACTCGCGCGGGTATCAGCTGGTCAAGGCCAAGAACCTCAGTGCCGTTCGCGCGGAGCTGTTCAGTGCACCCAAAGATCCCAGCTACAACTACTACAGCGAAACGGTTTCATCGCAGCTTTACGGCTACGCACAGCCGGCGGCCTATATCGCCATCAAGGGGCCTGGGCTGGCCTATCCGACAGTGGGTCAAACGCACTATGGAAACTGGAGTGGCTGGTACGGGAACTGGCCTGGTGCGTTGGGCTTGTACAACAAGGTCACGCTCAAGCGTTATCCCACCTGCAGCGTCACCAGTGTCACCCCCTATGTCGTGTTTCCCTCGATCAGCGTGAGCGAAATCAACGCGGGCGGCCGCCGCGAAATGCCCTTTCAGATCAACTTTCGCTGCCAGAGCAACATCGTGAACAGCACCAGCGCCAACGGTACGGCCATTGGCATCAAGGTTTCCTCCGGTGCCCTGGCTGCGTCGTCTTCCCTGGGCCTGGTCAATGCCCAGGGCGGCCTGACCTACCTGCTGGCGGACCGTTATGGCCAGGCAGGTGTGGCGCAGGGCGTAGGCATACGGCTGCTGCGCGGCGGTGCGCCCATCAATTTGCTGGCCAATGAGGATTCTGCCAATGGCAGTGGTGCGGCTAGCCGGGGTTGGTACCCGGTGATCAGCAGCGCTGCTAACCTGACCGGTACCGTCAATGGCATCGGCCAATACACCGAGACATTCCGAGCGCGTCTGGAGAAACTCTCCACCGGCACCCTGCCTACCGTAAGGCCTGGCCGGGTCGAGGCCACAGCGCAGGTGGTGATACGTGTTCAGTAGCTGTGGGCAACGTCTGCTGCTGGTCGCTATGCTGATCAGCACGCTCGCCAACGCTGGGGTCACTGCCGAGCGCACGAGGGTCATCGTGCATGAAGGCCAGCGCGAAACCTCACTGGCACTGGTCAATCAAAACGCCTATCCGGTCGTGGTCCAGACTTGGGTCGACAATGGGGACCTGGCTGTCACGCCGGACACCGCGAGCGCACCGATCATGCCGCTTCCCCCGATGTTCAGGCTTGAACCCCAACAGCAGCGAAGCGTGCGCCTCGTCACGACCGGGCAGGTGCTTGCCCAGGATCGAGAGTCGTTGTACTGGCTTAATGTGTACGAGATTCCACCTCGGCCAACCGAGGTGCTGGACGAGGGTGCGACGCGTCTGACGATCACGCTCCGCACTCAGTTGAAAGTCATCTACCGGCCCCAGGGTTTGTCGAGCAAGGCTGAGCTAGCACCTTCGCACCTGGTGGTCACGGCCCAAGGTCGCAGTGTCCAGTTGCGCAATCCAACGCCGTTCTACATCTCCCTCTCCCACGCGCAGATCGGCGAAGGCAAGGGCTCGATCGCTCTGGATGCGCCTTTGCTGGCACCGTTCAGTATGCAACGGCAGACGGCACCGGCCACCGTGCCTAGCGACGCGACGTTTCGCTTTTCATGGCTCGATGACGAGGGTAACGCACAACGCGGTGAGCGGCCCATCACACACCCCGTGTCCATCAGCCCTTGAGCAAGGCCACGTGGCGTATCGCCAGATTGAGATTCGTCCTATTCAGGTCTGTCGGTGCCGCCCCTAGGCTGGCTGCATGAAGCTAGCCAACCTGTTACCTGCCGCCCAGTGGAACCTGTCAACGCCTATTGCGGCGCGTAATCTTCTACGCCTGTTTGCGATCACCCTCGTAGCGGGTGTCTATGTCGGCGCCTACGGTTACATGCGCATGACCCTGAACGAGGAGATTTCGTCCCGGCGCAGGTACATGAACGAGGCCATCTTCAACGCCCAGGATTTCTTTGTCAGCCGTCAGACCTTGCTCAAGTCGCTGGGGCTCTCGACGGTCAAGCACGCTGCCACTGCCAGCGATAGCGAAACTTACATCCCGGGCGAGGAAGTCCATATTGTTCTCCGTCAGCCCAGCGGTACCTGGAGCTTGTGGCTGACGCCGCGCATGCTGGATTTTTTGCGCACCAAGCAGACCAACCTGGTATACGTGCCGCACGCTTTGGATGCGTCGGTGCAGTGGCTCTACAGCCGGCCCGAGGTCCCACCCCAGGTTCCCAGCGCCGTGCTGCAACGCCTGCGCGGATCGACTGGCGAACCAGGAAACGAGCAAATCTGGCTGGCGGACCCTGGAGACGATAAACCGCCCTCGCTCTACATTTTCATTGCCATGGATGAGCGCGACCGCGCTTCAGGTTGGCTGGGGCTTGAAGTAGAGGGCCCGCAGCTGGTGGCAGCGTTGCGCCATGAGCAGGCGGGTGAATTCCAGCTGGTCGACAGTGCAAGCCAGATCATCGCCAGCAAGGACCGCGAGCAGCAATTGACTTCCCAGCGCCATACGGCAACGCACGTGGATGATGGTTTCGGTTGGGAAGGCGGCTATTGGCTCCCAGACCGCCTGAGCATTCGCAAACAGCTCGACCATTCGGATTGGCAGATCATCTACAGCACACCCTTGGCCTCTATCGTCCCAGTGCTGATTCTGCCGTTCGGGCTGGCAGTATTGATCAGTGTCGCCGTCACACTGCTGATGCTGTGGCTGGTCCGCCGGGTCGACTTGCGACTCATCCGCCCGGCAGCTGCTCGAATCGAGGCATTGGTCGAAAGCGAAGCGTTTAGCAGTGCCGTCATCCGCACCGCCCCGGTTGCGCTGTGTGTATTGCGTCGTCGTGACGGTGCGGTGGTGTTGGCCAATCGGCTGAGCGAGCAGTGGCTTGTAATGGGCGATGAGCGAACCCGAGCCTGTCAGGACTGGATTACCCGTGCGTTTGGCAAGCCTGCGCAGACCAGTTGCACAGAAGAGCTGCAAATGGCCGATGGTCGTCACCTGTGTCTGAGTTATGCACCTACCCGCTATCGACGCGAAGATGTTCTGATCTGCGCCTTCAGCGACATCACCGAACGAAAAACCGCCGAGCTTTCGCTGCAACAGGCCAGGGCGCTGGCCGATGCTGCCAATGAAGCGAAAACACTGTTTCTGGCCACCATGAGCCATGAAATCCGCACACCGCTCTACGGCATGCTTGCAACGCTCGAACTGCTTTCGCGCACCCACCTCGATAGCCAGCAAAGGGGGTACCTCAATGCCATCGAAGGCTCATCGGCCACCTTGCTGCAGCTGATCTGCGATGTGCTGGATGTGTCCAAGATCGAGGCCGGGCAACTGGCGCTGGAAGTCAGTGCGTTCTCACCCGTCGAGCTGACCCAGGACGTTATGCAGGGCTATATGGGGGCTGCGCACACCAAAGGGTTGCAGTTGCTCAGTTGCATGGACCCGCAGCTTCCTGAGCAGGTATTGGGCGACACGACGCGTACCCGCCAGATCCTTGGCAACCTGCTCAGCAACGCGGTCAAGTTCACCCGCAGTGGCCGAATCATGGTCAGGCTTCACCTGGTTGGGGTCGAAGGGGAGCGCATGATGCTGCGCTGGCAGGTAGTGGACACGGGGCAGGGCATCCCCGAGCAGGACCAGCAGCACCTGTTCGAGCCCTTCTTTCAAAGTGGTCCCAGTACCAACACGGTGGCAGGGACCGGCCTGGGCCTGTCCATCTGCAAGCGGCTGGTCGAGTTGATGAACGGGTCGATTCGTGTGTTCAGCGAGCCGGGCCTGGGCAGCAGCTTTTCGTTCACGCTGCCGCTCGGGCAATTGGCGCTCGATGAAGATCAGAGCTGGGCCCAGCCATTGCTCAACCAAGGCGTGATGGTTTATTCACCTGTTCCCGAACTGGCCGATCATGCCGCTGGGTGGCTGCGTCGCTGGGGTGCCCGGGCGCAGGCGATTGCCGTGCCGGACGTCCGTCATGAGCCGGGCATCGTACTGGTCGAGTTATGTCCAGGGCCTGCCAGCTCGGCTGTCATCAGGCAATGGCCTGGCCCATTGGTATTGGCCTGCGCCGATGAGCACGCGCTTTCTCGCCCTTCGACTCAATACTGGCAGGTGGGGCTGAACAATCTTCAGTGCCTTAACCAGGCGGTGAGCCAGGCCCAGGGCATCGAGGCCCGACACAGCGCCACAGCCCGTCAAGCAATGATCGAAACCAAACTGTGCATTCATGTGCTGGTGGCTGAGGACAATGTCATCAACCAGCTGATCCTGCGGGATCAACTGGAGAAGCTCGGCTGCACGGTCACTCTTGCCAATGATGGCGAGCAAGCGCTGGCGCTGTGTCAGAAGGAAGTCTTCGACCTGGTGCTGACCGACGTGAACATGCCCAGGATCAACGGGTACCAGCTGGCGCAGCACCTGCGGCAACAGGGCCATGCCATCCCCATTGTGGGCGCAACCGCCAACGCCATGCTCGATGAGGCGGAGCGTTGCCTGGGCGCCGGAATGGACCAGTTTCTGGTCAAACCCTTCACGTTGCACGCGCTCTACCAGTGCCTGCTGCCGTACCGTAAGGGCGCGGCCTGATGATCTATCGCGTCTTGATCGTCGAGGATCACCCCTTTCAACACCAGCACCTGGCACAGCTGTTCCGGTCCGTCGGTGGGTTCGACGTCGCGCTGCAAGCCGATGCCAACCTGGCGATCGAGCAGTTGCGCAACCAGGCCTACGACCTTGTCGTCACTGACCTGATGATGCCGCAATTGGACGGCGTACAGTTCATCCAGAAGATGAGCCTGCTACCGACGCCTCCGGCGCTGGGGCTGATGACCGCGGCTTCTGCGCGCGTGCTCGCCGGCGTTGGCAAGGTCGCCGAGAACCTCGGTATTCGCCTGGCCGGCATGATCAGCAAGCCCGTGCAGGCGCATCATGTCGCTGCACTGCGTCGCTACATGGATAGCGCCTGCGCTCAAGGCCACTTGCAACCTCGATCCTGTTCCGGTGGTCATTCGGCCAGCGCGCTTACCCGTGCACTGCAGGCGGGCGAGATACAGGCGTGGTTTCAGCCCAAGAAATCCCTGCTCGACGGCAGGATCGTCGGTGCCGAGGCCCTGGCCAGATGGCTGCATCCAGCCGAAGGTCTCTTGCTGCCGCGGGCATTTCTGCCCGATTTGGAGGCTGCAAGGCTTGATTTGCCGCTGCTGTGCAACATGCTTGAGCAAACGCTTAGCGCTCAATCGCTTTGGGCCGCAGAAGGATACAGGCTACCGGTCTCGATCAATCTGCCCACGCACCTGCTGGACCGTCCCGATCTGGTCGACACGCTGCACCGAAAGGTTCGAGGACGAGGCGCCGACCCCAGGACCATCACCTTCGAGTTGACAGAAACGTCGACCACCCGGCGCTCCAGCGATTACTTTGCAGGGACGTGCCGGCTGCGCATGATGGGCTTCGGCCTGGCACAGGATGATTTCGGCAAAGGGTACAGTTCCTATTCCAACCTGATCTCCACGCCTTTCACCGAAATGAAGATTGATCGCTCCTTGGTCAGTGGTTGTGCATGCAACCCCGACATGGCCATCGCCTTGGCCAGTGCCGTCCACCTCGGGCGCGCGTTGGGGCTGGTGACAGTAGCAGAAGGTGTTGAAACGCGAGAGGAATTGGAAGTTGTACGCAAGGCCCAGTGTCACCAGGTGCAGGGGTTCATCATCTCTCCAGCCGTGGACCGAGACAACATGCTCTATTTGCTAAACGGGCAGAGCGTTGAATAAAGAATCGGATGCTCGAATAAACGTTTCAGCTACGTAAATATGTCGCTATATGGCATGAATTTTGTGTCTGTTGGAGCACTCTCACCTTCATAGAGTGATGTCGACGATCAACACCATGAAAAATGCAAGCTTGCGCATGGACAAACTTGCGCGCAGCTCTCAGCGCCTGAACAAGGCAATCCTGCTGCTCAGCGGGCTCATGCTGCTGTTGTCCAGTACGTGTTACTGGGCAGTGTCGCGCCTGCTTGAATCGGAGCAGCAGCGGCTGGAGCTGCATTTTGCCCGGGTGATCGAAATCATCCATGAGCACGAGATCTTCCTGCAGAATCTGGCCAACAGCATGCCAGCCGGTGGCGAGCTTCCTCCACCCGTGGAGCAGGGTGTCACAATGCTCGATTCAACGAGCATCGACGGCAAGACACTGCTCAAGGCGAAGGGATTCGAACTTTCCTTACCCTTCACCCTGGCCTACACCGGCGATTTCCGGGACCAGGAAATACGCGGCGCCTTGGGGTTGGGGTTGCGTCTGACCGACTACTACGGGGGGTTCTGGGCCCGCTCGTTCTACGCATCGCCACAACTGTTCGTGCTCGAACGGGGAGCGGGCGCAAGCATTGCCGTGCCCGCTGCTGGCGACCAGCGTCAACATCAGCCGCTGCTGCCTCGCCATTATGTAACCGTGGTCGATCGCCTGGTGCACTTGCTGGCTCAACCCGACGTGCTGCCCGACCAGCGTGTCCATTGGGTGCGAGCGCCAGCACGCCTTTACAACGACAACCTGCGCATGGTCGCGCTTCTGAAGTTGGCGCCCGAGCACACCCTCAAGCCGAGTGCGACGGGCGATAGGCAAATGGTTTTGGCTGCGGTAATGGATACGGAGCAGGTCGATGAATTCGAGCGTGTGCTCAGGCTATCGGTCTACAACCAGTTCACCCTGATTTCCCCAGATGGCAAGGTCTTGATGGGAGAGCGCGGCAAGGGTGATCTGGCCCCGCTTGGCCTGAGCTTCAACCGGAGCGGCTTGCGTTTCAAGATGATGTCGTCGTCGGGAGACGCGTGGACTGGGCTGTATGCCATCAGCTACGGGGACTTTCTGCGCTACGCCAAATGGCCGCTGCTTGGCCTGGCGCTGACAATCATCGCTGCGATCCTGCTGGGGCTCTGGGTCAATCACTGGTACAAGTCGCGCATCGTTCGACCCGCTCAGCGAGCTCAAGTCCGGCTGGCGGAAAGCGAGGCCTTCAGCCGCATCATCCTTCACAACGTGCCGGTCGGGCTGTGCGTTGTGAGGCGCCACGATCACAGGGTGTTGTTGGAAAACGAATGCGCGGTACAACTGGGTGTTACCGCAGCGGTGCTTCAACTGCTGCGCGATAACCACGGCGACCAGGCGCCGGGCGAACTGTGCCTGCAGGTAGACGGGCGTTACGTCCAGGTGGTAGCGGTCGCTACCCGTTACGACGGAGAAGACGTGTTCCTCTGCGGCTGCAATGACATCACCCGCCACGTCGACGAGCAATTGCAGCTCAACCAGGCCCACCAGCGTGCAACGGCTGCCAATGAGGCCAAGACTGTTTTCCTGGCTACCATGAGCCATGAAATTAGAACCCCGCTCTACGGTGTGCTGGGCAATCTTGAACTGCTCTCGCTGACCGAGCTCAGTAAGCGCCAGCGGCATTACCTGCAAATCATCGAAAACTCGTCGACAGTGCTGTTCCAGCTGATCAGTAACGTTCTGGATGTGACCAAGATCGAGTCTGGGCAGATGGCATTCGAGCATGCCGCTTTCGATCCGCGTCAGCTGGTCGACGACGCACAGGCCAGTTTCGAAGCCACAGCTCAAAGTAAAGGGCTGCAGCTTGAAGCTGAAATAGACGCCCATGTGCCTGCACAGGTAGAAGGGGATGCCGGGCGGATCAGGCAGATCCTGCACAACTTGCTAGGCAACGCGATCAAGTTCACCCCCTCTGGACGCGTACGCCTGCGCTTGATCGTTCAAGAGCGCGGCGATCAGGATGTGTTATTGCAATGGCAGGTGACGGATACCGGAAAAGGGATTCCCGAAAAGGCCCTGGAGCATCTGTTCAAACCGTTCTACCAGGTATCGGCAGGGCAGGAAGGAGGAGGTGCCGGGCTTGGGCTTTCCATTTGTTCACGCTTGAGTGAGTCGATGGGCGGCACCATGCGCGTGGTCAGTGAGCCTGGCCTTGGGAGCAGCTTCTCACTGTTCATACGCCTGCCCGTTGTAGCCTCCTCGTCGACCGTGGTGCCTGTGCAAAAAGAGGGGTCGCAGGCGCCGTCTGCACCATTGAAGTTGAGCGTTTTGGTGGCTGAGGATAACCCAGTCAGCCAGGCGGTCATGCGTGAGCAGCTCGAAGCCATCGGGGCTTACCCAACCGTCGCGGCTGATGGCCACCAGGCACTTCAACTCTGGCACGCCAAGCGTTTCGACATGGTCATCACCGACATCAACATGCCCAAAATGAACGGCTACGCGCTGACCCGCACGCTGCGAGAGGCAGGCGTGGACGTACCCATCATCGGCATCACCGCCAATGCGCTGCGCGAAGAAGGTGAGCGTTGCCTGCAAGCGGGTATGACCGCATGGATCGTCAAGCCTCTGAGCCTTGGTGCACTGCGGCAGGTACTGATGAACCACTGCCCTGGATCGACTGGTACTCAGGCTGCAACCGACCCGGGCAGTGAGGATTTTTCAGGCTGGATTCAATTGTCCCAGCCCATGCGCCAATTGCTTGCCCAGACGTTGGCAAGCGACATCAAACAGTTGGAAAAGGGGGTGATCGAGCGCGATGCAGTTCTGGTCGAACAACGGTTGCATAGTTTGAGCGGTGCATTGGCCAGCATCAACGCGACCGCGTTGTACACCGCATGCCAGCGACTGGAAAACATGTTGCAGGAACTGCCGCTGGACGCACGCCTGGGCGGGCAAGTCCGTGCGTTGTGCGAGCGGCTTGCCCAGGTCGCGCAACGCTTGTCAGACGAGATTCCCGGATGAGCCTTGTCCCCTATTGGAGTATTTCTGCATGCCTCATCACAAGGTTGTCATCGCTGACGATCATCCCATCGTTCTGCTGGGGGTGCGTGAAGTCATTCAACGCATCGGGCGTTATAAAGTCGTCCGTCAAGCCACCAACTCATCTGAATTGATCGATCAACTGCGCCTGCACAACCCTCGCACCTTGATCACCGACTTCAATATGCCGGGGGATTGCACCTACGGGGATGGTTTCAAACTTATCGAGTACATTTTGCGTCACTTCCCGGACACCCAGGTCATCATTCTGACCATGATTTCTAACGGGTTGATTCTGTCCCGGCTTCAGGAACTGGGTGTGGCAGGGGTCATTCAGAAAAATCACCTGCATGATGAAATCGAAAAAGCGCTGAGTGCCATCCGCAAGCGGCGGCGGTACCGAAGCCCATTGCCGGCACCCACATCCGTGGTGCGCGAAGCCGTGAAGGTCGAGGCACGCTTCAATCAGCTGTCCCCCAGAGAACTCGAGGTCATCCGGCTCTTTGTCACTGGGATGACCGTAGGTGATATCGCCCGGCAACTGTCGCGCAGCAACAAGACAGTCAGCGCGCAGAAGGTGTCGGCGATGCGCAAACTCAATGTCGACAGTGACCAGGACTTGCTGACTTACTGTATCGAATCCAGGCAATTCCAATAGCCAGGGTCTGTGCCTGGCTTGGGGAGTTGGAAAGCGGGTGCGTGGCCGTCAGCACAGGCATGCAGACGATTGAACACGCATCGCAACAAGCCCAGCTTCCTGCTGGACCAGATTAAACGTGTTACCGCTAGACGCGTATGTGAGTCTCCACGCTGTGGGTCATCGCATGCCTCCAATGTTTCAGGGACGAACTCAGAAATCTATGCTGATGCGCACAGGGGATAACCGGAACGGGTTCCTAACGCAGGATGCAAAAAAGCCCGGCACCTGGCCGGGCTTTCCAGTTAGCAATCAGCGATCAGTTGCCGTACACCGGCAGCTTTTTGCAGATGGCTTTGACCTTCTCGCGCACGGCGTCGATCACCGCTTCGTTGTTCAGGTCGGCGAGGATGTCGCAGATCCAGCCAGCCAGCTCACGGCACTCGGCTTCCTTGAAACCGCGAGTGGTCACGGCCGGGGTGCCGAAACGCAGGCCCGAGGTGACGAACGGGGAGCGTGGGTCGTTCGGCACCGAGTTCTTGTTGACGGTGATGAACGCCTTGCCCAAGGCCGCGTCAGCGTCCTTGCCCGAGATGTCCTGCTTGATCAGCGACAGCAGGAACAGGTGGTTTTCGGTACCACCGGATACCACGTCGAAGCCACGCTCGATAAAGACGCTGGCCATGGCCTGGGCGTTTTTCACCACTTGCTGCTGATAGGCCTTGAACTCTGGCTGCAAAGCTTCCTTGAAGCAGATGGCCTTGGCTGCAATCACGTGCTCCAGCGGGCCACCCTGGGCGCCTGGGAAGACCGCGGAATTGAGCTTTTTCTCGATCTCTTCGTTCTTGCGAGCCAGGATCAGGCCGCCGCGCGGGCCGCGCAGGGTCTTGTGCGTGGTGGTGGTGACGACGTCGGCGAAGGGCACCGGGTTAGGGTAGACGCCGGCGGCGACCAGGCCCGCCACGTGCGCCATGTCGACGAACAGGTAGGCACCGACCTTGTCGGCGATGGCGCGGAAGCGGGCGAAGTCCAGTACCTGGGAGTACGCCGAGAAACCGGCAACGATCATCTTCGGCTTGTGCTCGACCGCCAGGCGCTCGACTTCGTCGTAGTCGATCAGGCCATTGCCGTCGATGCCGTACTGTACGGCGTTGTACAGCTTGCCCGACGAGCTGACCGAAGCACCGTGGGTCAGGTGACCACCATGGGCCAGGCTCATGCCCAGGATGGTGTCACCGGCCGACAGCAGGGCCAGGTAGACAGCGGCGTTGGCCTGGGAGCCAGCGTGCGGCTGGACGTTGGCGTAGTCGGCACCGAACAGTTGCTTGGCGCGGTCGATGGCCAGTTGCTCGACCACGTCGACGTATTCGCAGCCACCATAGTAGCGCTTGCCTGGATAGCCTTCGGCGTACTTGTTGGTCAGTACCGAACCCTGGGCTTCCATGACGGCCGGGCTGGTGTAGTTTTCCGAGGCGATCAGCTCGATATGCTCTTCCTGGCGCAGGGCTTCTTGCTGCATGGCTTCGAAGAGCTCGGCGTCGTACTTGGCAATGGTCAAATCACGGCTGAACATGGCGGTCCTCAAGGATCGGGGGTGAAGTGGGTGGGCATTCTACCCCATTGACCCGCCGCTGGCATATGAAGTGGCATCAAGTCGCGGACCAGTGGGGCTCATGTTGCATCCCGCGCCGTTGCTGGGCTGGGCGGGCATTCGAGTTGACTTTCAGGTCCGGTTTTGGCGTTGCCTGCGTGTGGTGCGCGACCAGGCGTGAGGGGCCTCGCTGCCGTTTCAACCGCAGCGCGAAGGCAGGGTCAAGGGCGGCTCAATTGAACATGAACAACGTCTCATTGGCGAACTGTGCCTCGAACTGATGCGCCGGCATCGGTCGTCCGAACAGGTAGCCCTGTACTTCGTCGCAGCCGTGCTCACGCAGGAACTCAAGTTGCTCATGAGTCTCGACGCCTTCGGCGATGACCGCCAGGTTCAAGCTGTGGGCCATGGCGATGATCGCCCTGGCGATCTGCGCATCCTGCTCACCTTCGGGCAAGCCGTCGACGAAGGTACGGTCGATCTTCAACACATCGATCGGGAACTGCTTGAGGTAGTTGAGCGAAGAATAGCCGGTCCCGAAATCGTCCACTGCAATGCTCAGGCCCAGGTTCTTGAGGCTGGCCAGAATCTGCAGCGCTTCGTTCACTTCGCGCATCAGGATGCTTTCGGTCAGCTCAAGCTCAAGGCACGCCGGTGGCAGGCCGCTTTCTTCCAGGATGTTGGCGATCCGCGTACCCAGCTGACCATCGGAAAACTGGCGCGCGGAGATGTTGACCGACACTTTCGGCACACGCACCTTGGCCTTGTGCCAGGCCTTCAGCTGACGGCTGGCTTCGCGCAGCACCCAATCACCGACGTCCACCACCAGGCCCAGTTCTTCGATGACGGGAATGAAGTCGCCCGGTGGCACCAGGCCGCGGGTGGGGTGCCGCCAGCGCAGCAGTGCCTCGGCACCGGTCAGGCGCTTGCCGTCGCCGCTGAATTGCGGCTGGTAATACAGAATGAATTCGTTCTGCTCCATGGCATGGCGCAGGTCACTTTCCAGTTCCAGACGCTCCAGGGCGCTGGCGTTCATCTCGGCCTGGTAGAACTGGAAGTTGTTTTTGCCGCGCTCTTTGGCGTGATACATGGCGGTGTCGGCGTTCTTCATCAATTGGCTCAACTCGCCGCCATCCTGCGGGCTGAGTGCGATGCCGATGCTGGCCGTGACGAAGAACTCGCGGTTCTCCAGCACGAACGGCTTGACCAGGCTGCCGAGGATGTTTTCGGCCACGTGAATGGCGCGGTTCAACGCCAGCTCGCGGGTAGGCCGGGGCTGTAGCAGCAGCGTGAATTCATCGCCGCCCATGCGCGCGACCGTATCGTCCTCGTCTACGCAAGCCAGCAAGCGCAGCGCCATGTCCTTGAGCATGCGATCGCCCGCGGCATGGCCAAGGGAGTCGTTGATAGGCTTGAAACGGTCCAGGTCCAGGAACATCAACACCACCCAGGCCTTCTGCCGCTCGGCCTGCTGCAGGGCATTGTACAGCCGGTCCTGGAACAACGTACGGTTGGGCAGGTGCGTGAGTGCGTCGTAGTAGGCCAGGCGGTGAATGCGCTGTTCGCTGGCCTTGCGCTCGCTGATGTCGGTAAAGAAGCACACGTAGCTGGCCAGGTCGCCTTCATCGTCCAGCACGGCAGTGATGCCTACCCAGGCCGGGTAGTGATCGCCATCGCGGCGCTTGAGCCACACTTCGCCCTCCCAGCTGCCACGCTGGTTGAGCTGCTTGAGGATGTAGCGCAGGTGCGCCTGCTGCTGGTCGTTCATGACCAGCATGCTCGGCAATTGGTCCAGCACCTCGCTGACCGCGTAGCCGCTGACCCGGCTGAATGCCTCGTTGGCCTGCACGATGTAGCCGGCAGGGTCGGTGATCAGTATGGCCGAGGTCGAGTGCTCGAAAACCGTCGCGGCCATGCGCAAGTCTTTCTCTGCACGGCGCTGCTGGCTGATATCGCGACCTACTCCCAGTACACCCTCGAAACGCTGGTCGTCATCCCAGACCAGTACCAGGCGCAACTCGATGGGGATCTTGCGGCCGTCGGCGCGCAGGCAGTCGAACAGGAACAGCTGGGTCGGCAACTGGCCACGCAGTTCGGCCAGTTGAGCCGGGTCGTCCATCGCCTTGCTTACCCGCTCCATCAACCCGTAGATGCCCGTGAGCTGGGCGGGGTTGGCGATGATCGAATGCCAACCGTTGGCGAAGATCCAGTCGGCGTGATAGCCCAGCACGCTTTGCACCGAGGGGCTTACGTAGTCGAGCTTGAGCTGGCTGTCGGTGGAGAAGATCACGTCACTGATGCTTTCGGCCAGCATCCGATAGCGCTGTTCGCTGTCGCGCAGCGACTGGCTCGCCTCGATCTGTACGGTCACGTCCTTGCCTACACCGATGATGCGCGTCACCCGGCCGTCGGCGTCACGAGCCAGCACTTGCTCACGTATGTCGTAGCAGCGCCAGTTGCCATCATGGTGCCGGAAACGCAGCTGGCAGTGCAGCGGCAAGTCATGGCCGTTGTCGAGCTGCTGTTGGCGCAGGTCCTGGTAATGCGCGGCGTCTTCGGGGTGCAGCAGCAGCTCCCAGAAGCGGTCGCCCATGCGGGCCAGTTCCGTGCGGTCATACCCCAGCGTCTGGCCCAGGTGGCGGTTGCTGAAGATCATCCGCTGGCTGTGGATATCCTGGACGTAGAGCTGATCCGGTACGGTACGCACCACGTCCGACCAGAACCGCTCGCGCTCAAGCAACGACAGCTCCACCTTCTTGCGGCTGGTGATGTCGCTGATGCTGAGGATCACGGCCTGGTAGTTGCGGCGCAATTGCGGCAGGCGCGCTGTGAGCCACAAGTGCAGTGCGTCGCCATGCGGAGCAGGCAGGCGCACCTCGAGCTCCAGGGACGGGCGTTGGTCGATCAAGGCCTCGAGCAGTTGCATGCCAACGCTGTCCTGGCCGTCACCGCTGTCGTCGATCAGGCGCTGCCAGGCCTGCTGGTGGTCTTCGATTTGAAGCAACTGGCGCGCTACCTGGTTGATTTCGGTGATCTTCAGTTGCGCCAGGAGCGAGCGGCGCAGGTGAGGGTCCAGCATCAGGCTGTGCTTGAGCGCGGCGCGGTTGCGCACGTGATAGCGGTCCAGTTGGCCGGGCAAACTGGACAGGTCCAGCACGCACAGGGCCACACCTGTGCCTTCGAAGATCTCCTGATAACGCCTGCGGTCTTCCTGCAAGGCCCGCTGCCGGCGGCGCATGTTGACCAGCGCCAGCACTGGGAGCAGGGCGCAGAACAGCACCAGCAGGCATTTGCCTATCAAGGCAGGCAGCAGGTCATTGCGCGCCCGGTCAGCGTCGAACAGGCCGCGCAGTTGCCAGGCACTGTTGTCGATGAACGCCAGCATGACGCTCTGCAAGGGCGCGTCGGGGCGCTCGGCGGCCAGGTCGCGTTGCAGCACCTCGCCTGTACGGCTGTTTTCCAGCAGCCATAGCAGATGGTCAGCTTCGTGCAGGTGGCCGGTAAGCGCGCGGTAATAATCAGGCGACAAGCGCAGTAGCCAATGGCCTTGGCCTGGTGATTGGCTCAGCAACAGGTACACGTTGGCGTTGCTGGGCGCATTGGTAAAGAAATACGGCCGCTCCTGGTTGAGCCTCAGCACCTCACCGATGACTGCGTGGTCGCCGCTGGCAGGTGCACTGTCGGCAACGATCTGCCCGGCATCGTCTATCCAGACCACGCTGCGCAGCGCAGGCACTCGCTCGCGCAGCGTGACCACCAGGGGCCCAGCTGCCGATGCCGCCACGGTTGGGTAGGGCTGGAGCAGGTTGATGGCCTGCTGCGCCTTGAGCGCCATGTTCAGACCCAGGTGGTCCGCCAGCTCGGTCGTGTCTTCCAGGCGCTTGTTGCGCAGTTCGGCCTGGGTCAGGCTGAACTGCGCGAACAGCTGCCATAGCAGCAGCCCGAGCAGAATCAGGGCGAGCAATGCCAGCGCACCCTTGATCGACCCGCGCAGGCTGGCAGCGGGCGCCTTGGACACGCTACGCGATGACGGCGGTGGAGTGAGTGTGATCAAGCGTCGATCCTGCGATGGGCCTGGCGATGGCAGGGAGGGGGCGGGCATGGCGTATGCTTTTTTTATGAGGTAACCGATGCGCGGTGGCGCACTATAAGCCGACCACTCGAAACCGGCTAGCATGCCTCGCATTATGGCAAAGTGCCAGTGCCATTCATGCTTCTGACCGCCCCTATTCGGCAAGCGCATGCCTGCTGTGCGAGAATACCGCCCGCTTTACATGACAATGCTTGGGAGATGTTCGGTTTTGGTTACTCATTTTTCCATCAATGGCCTCGATTCCGCCTGTGGGCGCAGCAGTCAGACCCTTGTCAGCTCTGCCGTGACCGAGGACGTGTCCTGCAAATCGTGCCAGCGCTCACTGGCCAAGCCCGAGGCGGCCACTTCTACCAAAAGCAAGGCGCCGTCGCTGGCCGAGCTGCGCAAGTCTGCCAAGGCTCCCGTCCCAGCTGCAGTGGTTGGCGCCGCCCCACATGCGCCGACGGCGGCATCGGTCACGTCCGGCACCTCTGATAATCGTGTCGGCGCTGCGCAGCCTGCGCGCTCGGGCGGGTTCTGCGTCAAGTCCGCCTGGGCGGCGCGCCTGGCCGAGCAAGGCGACCGTTGCCGACTGCCACGGGGCAAGGTGCGCCAGCGTCACGTCTGAGCAAGGGCTGCTCACCAGGCGCGGCCGCAGGGCATGATCGCTGCTGCTCGACGACCGTTCCAAGCCTGCACCGCCGGCAGATCCAGGCGTGTACAGCGCCGTGATGCCGGCGCGTTGTTGCGCTCGGCGCCTCCTATCAAATACTGCGCGTTGGCGTAGAATGGTCCACTTTGTTCAACGACACCCGACCCTGGCCGACCCGCTGGGGCGATCGTCGATGTCTTTACCTATCTGAATTAGAGGGCTTGGTTTTGGCTCAATACGTCTACACCATGCATCGGCTGAGCAAGGTCGTGCCGCCGAAGCGGGAAATCCTTAAGAACATTTCCCTGTCGTTCTTCCCTGGCGCCAAGATCGGCGTGCTGGGCCTCAACGGCGCGGGTAAATCGACGCTGCTGCGGATCATGGCGGGCGTCGACAAGGAATTCGACGGCGAAGCCCGTCCGATGCCTGACATCAACGTGGGCTACCTGCCCCAGGAGCCTCAGCTGGACCCGAGCAAATCGGTCCGTGAGGTGGTCGAGGAAGCCGTCAGCGTCATCAAGGACGCCCAGGCGCGCCTTGACGAGGTCTACGCGGCCTACGCCGAGCCGGACGCCGACTTCGACAAGCTGGCTGCCGAGCAGGCCAAGCTCGAATCCATCCTGCAGGCCGCCGACGGGCACAACCTGGAACGCCAGCTGGACGTGGCCGCCGACGCGCTGCGCCTGCCGGCTTGGGATGCACGCATCGAGCACCTTTCCGGTGGCGAAAAGCGCCGTGTCGCCCTGTGCCGTCTGCTGCTGTCGGCGCCCGACATGCTGCTGCTCGACGAACCGACCAACCACCTGGACGCTGACTCGGTCGCCTGGCTCGAGCGCTTCCTGCACGACTTCCCCGGTACCGTGGTGGCCATCACCCACGACCGTTACTTCCTCGACAACGTCGCAGGCTGGATCCTGGAACTCGACCGCGGCGCTGGTATTCCTTATGAAGGTAACTATTCGGGCTGGCTGGAAGCCAAGTCCGACCGTCTGGCCCAGGAATCCAAGCAGCAAAGCGCCCATGAAAAGGCCATGAAGGAAGAACTGGAGTGGGTGCGCAAAGGCGCCAAGGCTCGCCAGTCCAAATCCAAGGCACGTCTGCAGCGTTTCGAAGAACTGCAGTCGCAGGAATTCCAGAAGCGCAGCGAAACCAACGAGATCTACATCCCGGCCGGTCCGCGCCTGGGCGACAAGGTCATCGAATTCAAGAACGTGACCAAGGGTTATGGCGACCGCGTCCTGATCGACAACCTGTCCTTCGCCATGCCCAAGGGTGCAATCGTGGGCGTGATCGGGGGTAACGGTGCCGGTAAATCCACCCTGTTCCGCATGCTCATGGGCAAGGAACAGCCGGATTCGGGCAGCATCGAGATCGGTGAAACCGTGCAACTGGCCTGTGTCGACCAGAGCCGCGAGGACCTGGACGGTGCCAAGACCGTGTTCCAGCAGATTTCCGACGGCTCGGACATGATCCGTATCGGCAACTACGAAATCCCGTCGCGTACCTACGTGGGCCGCTTCAACTTCAAAGGTGGCGACCAGCAGAAGTTCGTCAAGGACCTCTCGGGCGGTGAACGTGGCCGTCTGCACCTGGCGCTGACCTTGAAAGAGGGCGGCAACGTCCTGCTGCTCGACGAACCGTCCAACGACCTGGACGTCGAAACCTTGCGTTCCCTGGAAGAGGCACTGTTGGACTTCCCCGGCGCCGCTATCGTGATTTCCCACGACCGTTGGTTCCTGGACCGCGTCGCGACTCACATCCTGGCGTACGAGGACGACTCGAACGTGGTGTTCTTCGAAGGCAACTACACCGAGTACGAAGCCGATCGCAAGAAGCGCCTGGGCGACGCCGCTGCACAGCCGCACCGTGTGCGGCACAAGAAGCTGGCGCAATAAGCCAGATTTTGCTGCACAGAAATGGGGCCTTCAGAGGCCCCATTTTCGTGCGTGTAGCACAACTGGCGCGATTCTTTCGGTAGGTCGTGAGAGCCTACGCCAGACCTTCAGGCGCCTGGGATCTGGCGTGTGATGGTTGAACGATCGCCCCCATTTTTCCCGATGGTTTGTATACATTTACATAAAACGCACCAAATTATTTCAATAAAACGACATTTCGCCCTGTTGCAGGGCAATTGCTTCTTGGTACATTCGGGAAAAACCAATAAGTCCAATCCTCTTGGTGAGATGTCTACCATGATCGAATCCGTCGACAATTTCCTTGCACGCCTGCAACAGCGGGACCCTGGCCAACCGGAGTTTCACCAGGCTGTCGAAGAGGTGCTGCGCACCTTGTGGCCCTTTCTGGAAGCCAACCCGCACTACCTGCAAGCGGGCATTCTCGAACGCATGGTCGAGCCTGAGCGTGCAGTGCTGTTCCGGGTGTCGTGGGTGGACGATCAGGGCAAGGTCCAGGTCAATCGCGGTTACCGTATCCAGATGAACAGCGCCATTGGCCCTTACAAGGGCGGCCTGCGCTTTCATCCTTCGGTGAACCTCAGTGTTCTGAAATTCCTGGCATTCGAGCAGGTCTTCAAGAATTCCCTGACCTCACTGCCCATGGGCGGTGGCAAGGGTGGGTCTGACTTCGATCCCAAGGGCAAGAGCGACGCCGAAGTGATGCGCTTCTGCCAGGCCTTCATGAGCGAGTTGTACCGTCACATCGGCGCCGACTGCGATGTACCGGCCGGGGATATCGGGGTAGGCGCCCGTGAGATTGGGTACATGTTCGGTCAGTACAAGCGTCTGGCCAACCAGTTCACCTCCGTGCTGACCGGTAAGGGCATGACCTATGGCGGCAGCCTGATTCGTCCGGAGGCCACGGGCTATGGCTGTGTGTATTTTGCCGAGGAGATGCTCAAGCGCCAGGGCCAGCGCATCGACGGTCGTCGCGTGGCGATCTCGGGTTCGGGCAACGTCGCGCAGTATGCGGCGCGCAAGGTCATGGACCTGGGGGGCAAGGTGATCTCGCTGTCCGATTCCGAAGGCACGTTGTACGCCGAAGCGGGCCTCACCGACGCGCAGTGGGAAGCGGTGATGACCCTCAAGAACGTCAAGCGCGGCCGCATCAGCGAGCTGGCCGAGGAGTTCGGCCTGGAGTTCCGCAAGGGCCAGACGCCGTGGAGCCTGGCCTGCGACATCGCGCTGCCATGCGCGACGCAGAACGAACTGGACATCGAGGATGCCAAGGCGCTGTTGGCCAACGGCTGTATCTGCGTTGCAGAAGGCGCCAACATGCCGACGACCCTGGCGGCTGTGGACATCTTCCTCGAGGCGGGCATCCTCTATGCGCCCGGCAAGGCGTCCAATGCCGGTGGCGTTGCGGTGTCGGGCCTGGAAATGTCGCAGAACGCCATGCGCTTGCTGTGGACTGCCGGCGAAGTTGACAGCAAGCTGCATGGCATCATGCAGTCGATTCACCACGCCTGCGTTCACTTTGGTGAGCAGGACGATGGCCGGGTCAACTATGTGAAAGGGGCCAACATTGCGGGCTTCGTGAAGGTGGCTGATGCAATGCTGGCCCAGGGGGTCGTCTGATGGGGTGAGGCTTCGCAGCCCATCGCCGGCTACTCGGGTATTGAGCGGCCTCGCCGGGCCGGCTGCGGTGGGCTATTGGCCCGCCGCTTCGATCTCGATGATCTCGATGGCCTGTTCACCGACAGGCCGGCGCCATGTCACTTCATCTCCCGGGGCTGCGCCCAGCAAGGCCCTGCCCAGAGGTGATCCCCAGTTGATCAGGCCACGTGCCGCGTCAGCCTCATCTTCCCCAACCAGGCACACCAAGTGTTCCTGGTCCTGATCGTCGATGAACCTGACGCGGCTGCCTATCTGCACTTTTTCGGTGGACAGAGCTGCCGGCACCACCTGGGCACTTTGCACCCTGGCGGCGAAATACCGCAGATCCCGCTCGACTTCGGCTAACCGCTGTTTGTCGGCACGCTCGCCCTGAGCCTGCAATTCACTGCGCAACGTATTGAGTTCGGTCAGGCGCCGTTGCAGCTGGCGCAGGCCGTTGGCGGTGACGTAATTACGCTGGTCGCTGACACGCCGCTCGACCGGTTGGTCGGCCTGGGCGGCGGCTTGGTCTTCGTTGACGAATGCTCGGCTCATGAGTGCCTCCTTGTGCAGAAGACCATCATGGCAGGGGCAGGGTTTCAAGCGATGTCCAGCTGCGACACCTTCAGCGCCAGGCGCGGGCGGCGCCGCGGTCTTTCTCCTGCTGCCACTGACGGTCCCGTTCGTCCCAGAAACGCTCGTGGTAGCGCTGCTGTTCGGCGCGCTCCTGCATGGCCTGGCATTGGCGAAAGCCATCGTCCCAGCCAGCCTCGTACTGCCGGTCTTGAAGATAGCGCGGCACATTCTTGCGGAAATCACCCGCCGGCACGCCCGCGGCCTGACGGCCGCTGCTGCACCCGTCCTCGAAGCCATCGGCGTAGGCAGGGGGAAACCCTTGGCCAAGCATCTGCTCGTGAGTCGTTTCGCACCCCGACAGCAGCATCACCACGCACAGACCCCACCAGAACCGCCCCATAGACCTTGCCCTCATGCCATCGAGGTAAAGTCTAGAAGGCCAGTTGTGGGCGTGCTGTCAAAACCGTGTCAAAGACTGGTCGAGGCGGGCCACTGGCCGCAGTTCCGCTGTAAACATGAACACTTTCGCAACAAACCAGCCCATCAATAGTGATACCACTTCACTTCCAGCATCACCTCGTTCTGCGCTGTGGACAGGTGGCTGAACTGGCGCGAGGCACTCAGGCGCAGCCCCAGGTTCTGGCTGATTTCCCACTGCTGGTTCAGGCTGACGCTTCGGCGCACCTCGCCATTGGTGAAGTAATCGCCCTTGGCCTCCAGCGTCATGTTGCCAAGCCCATTGCGCCACAGCAGCCCGCCATTGAAACCTGCGGCAGGCGCGATGAATTGCGCGAAGTCGTTGTGGTGTTCTACACGGACCGTGCCCAGTGCAAAGCCCAGCAGGTCATCACCCAGCTGCCAGGTGCCACCGGCGCCACCATTGACGTGGCTCACCAGCACCTCGTCATCGTGTTTGCCCGGCACTCGCTCAAGGCCGCCGGCCACTTGCCACGACCAAGGCTTGAGCAGTTCGTTGCGCGGTGTCAGCGAACGGATGGTTGCCAGGTCCAGGCGTTGCACTTGCCAGTCATTGCCTTCGTACTGACGCACTTTCAGTTGCAGGATCTCGATCTGCGCCCCCAATGGGAAGCCGTAGGCGTTGTCGTTGAGATCATGGTAGGCCATGCGCAGGCCATACTCGGCATAGGCGCGGTCTTGGCGAGTGCCCACACCCAATTGCCAGGTCCGCGAATCATGGCCGTCCTCGGGCAAGCCCGGGCGCTCGATGGCCAACGGCGGCGGCGGGTTGGTGTTGATCGCGCGTAGCAATTCGAAGCTGCGCTTGGCTTGGCCGGGGTCACGTTCCTGGCCATTGGCTCGGTAGCGCTCAAGGCGGTAGGCGGCGTCTTGTACCAAGGCCTGCCGCTCACGGGGCAGTGCCTTGAATGCGGGGCTTTGCAATTGCGCCGTGTCGGCGCTTACAGCCAGCACCTGGCGTTTCTCGTCATGGTCCAGTGGCTCAGCACGCGCCAGCAGTTCGCGTTCGCGTGATGGCCGGTAGATTTCACTGGCGACCAAGCCCGATTGCTTCACCGCCTTCACGGTGTCGGTCGGTATGGCGGTCAGCGGGAACTGCGAGGTCAGGTCCAGGCCTGGCCGAGCCACCTGCAGCAACTCCAGCAGGCGATAGGAGCAGTTCTCGTCGAAGAAGAAGTAGTCGAACTGAATCTGTTTCAGTTCCCAGACGTGCTCGACCATGCGGCCAGTTTCTTCTGGCGTGAGGTCCAGCTGGTATTCCCACAGGTCGCGGTTTTCCAGGCTGCGGTATTCCGACAGTTTCTCCTGGTAGGGCATCAGCGCGAACAGCCCGGGATAGCCACCGGCCAACCCTTTCCAGGCATACAGAATGCTGTTGTCGCTGCCTTCGATGTACGCGCCGAAGTTGATCGCATAGCTGAGCAGCGTGGTGTCGTCACTGCGGGTAGTGGACTGGTCGATGCGCAGCAGCGTGTGCCCGAACATCGACGAGGGGCTGTTCAGGTAGGCAGCCGGGAAGATCAACGCGGCGCTGTGCGGGTCGATCGACTGGTACCAGGTCTTGAATTCCTGGCACTGGGGTTGCGGCAAATCCTGTAGGCCAAGTTGCTCTTTGAGCCAGCGTGTACGGGCCGGGAATACACATTGGGCGTGCTTGTCGCCCAGGCTTGCCGGGGCATACAGCGCCTGTACAGTCGCTTTCAGCTCTCGGTCCGGATGGTGTGCGCCATCCTGGGCAAGGAAGAAGGCGTCATCATCCACGTAGCTGCGCCAGCCACCGAGCTTGCCGGTTTCGTAATGGCCCAAAGCAATCCAGTAGGGGGTACTGGCCAACTGCTGGAGACGGCTTTGATCCAGCATCGGCGCAGCATGAACAGGGGCGCAGAGCAACAGCGCCAGAGAGGCAAGGCGTTTGAGCATATCGGGCAACTACTTCCAGACGATGCCGAAGAAAGAGAGACCCGCCCCGGAACCGGGGCGGGAAACGCGCGTTTAGGCTTCGGTAGCGTACTTGGCCAGGCGTGGGTCGTTCTTCAGAACGGCCAGGGTGTTGCTGTGCACGGTTTCAGCATTGACGTCGGCGCTGCTGAAGATCTGGTTGAAGTGGTCGTGGGTAACCGATGCGAAGTGCGCACGGTCTTCCGGCGCCACGCCCAGTACCACGGCGTAGGTGGTCAGTGCTTCACCCTGACCCATGGCCATGTCTTCGGAAAGCTCGTTCATCATGCCGTTCATGGCAAACCACGATTTGCCGCCGTAGGTCAGTGCAGACTTGGTGGAGCAGCCGTTGGTGCCGGAGGTCATGCCGAAAGTGGCGTTACCGGAAGTGCCGTTGGTGGTGGAAGCCAGGAAGTGTGCCGGAGTGCCGCGCTGGCCTTCGAACAGCATGTTGCCCCAGCCGCAGTTCGGGCCGCCTGGCGCGTCGGCCATGGCGTTGAGCGAAGCGACGGTGAACAGAGTACCCAGAAGAATCCGTTTCATAGCATTTATTCTCTATTTGACTTAAACCAAGGGTCAGGTTTCTGGCAACTCGGGTGCCAGGTCGGGAAAGCATTTCACCCACCCGCGCAAGTTGGAGTTTAGGCATGTTCCAAAGGTTGCGTTACTGATTGCGAAAAATTTGCTTGTACAAGACACCGTCGCACCTGCGACATAAATCCCCAGGAGCCTTGCAACCCGCGCGCAGGCAGCGCCAGAATGCTGCGTATCTGCCCCGCCGAAGTAAGGAAACCCAATGCCCGATCCTGTCGCTGCGCGCCTGCGTCTTGCGCCTGAAGCCCTCACCCGGCGTTTCTCTCCCGAGCAGTTTGCTTTCACCAACACGGACGATCTGGAGCCGTTCCGCGGCGTACTGGGCCAGGAGCGTGCTGTCGAGGCCCTGCAATTCGGCGTGGCCATGCCGCGCCCCGGCTATAACGTATACGTCATGGGCGAGCCCGGTACCGGCCGCTTCTCGTTCGTCAAACGCTACCTCAAGGCCGAGGGCAAGCGTCAGCAGACCCCATCCGATTGGCTGTACGTCAATCACTTCGACGACACCCGCGAGCCGCGAGCCCTGGAATTGCCATCGGGCAGTGCCGGGGACTTCATCGCCGACATGAACGGGTTGATCGACAACTTGCTGGCGACGTTCCCGGCCGTGTTCGAGCACCCCTCGTATCAGCAGAAAAAAGGCGCCATCGACCGCGCCTTCAACCAGCGCTACGACCGCGCCCTGGATGTGATCGAGCGCGCTTCGCTGGAAAAGGACGTGGCCCTGTACCGCGATGCCAGCAACGTGGCCTTCACGCCGATGGCAGACGGCAAGGCTCTGGATGAGGCTGAGTTTGCCCAGTTGCCTGAGCACGTGCGCGAACAGTTTCACGAAGACATCGCCCTGCTCGAGGAGCGTTTGAACGAAGAGCTGGCCAGCCTCCCGCAATGGAAGCGTGAATCGAACAACCAGTTGCGTCAGCTCAACGAAGAAACCATCACCTTGGCGCTTGAGCCTTTGCTGGCACCGTTGTCGGAAAAGTACGCCGAAAACGCTGCCGTATGTGCCTACCTGCAATCGGTGCAACTGAACCTGTTGCGCACGGTGGTCGAGCAACTGGTCGAAGACAGCAAGACTGACGCCGTGGCGCGCAAGATGCTCGAAGAGCAGTACGCACCCAGCCTGGTCGTGGGCCATCATCATGACGGCGGGGCGCCGGTGGTGTTCGAGCCGCATCCGACCTACGACAACCTGTTCGGTCGCATCGAGTACAGCACCGACCAGGGCGCGCTCTACACCTCCTACCGGCAGTTGCGTCCAGGGGCCTTGCACCGGGCCAACGGTGGCTTCCTGATCCTGGAAGCCGAGAAGATGCTGGGCGAGCCCTTTGTCTGGGATGCGCTCAAACGCGCGTTGCAATCGCGCAAGCTCAAGATGGAGTCACCCCTGGGCGAACTGGGCCGGGTGGCAACCGTCAGCCTCACCCCGCAGGTAATTGCGCTCAACGTGAAGCTGGTGATCATCGGCTCGCGTCAGCTGTATTACGCGCTGCAGGACCACGACCCGGACTTCCAGGAGATGTTCAGGGTGCTGGTGGACTTCGACGAAGACATGCCCATGGTCGACGAGAATCTGGAGCAGTTCGCCCAACTGCTGCGCACCCGTACCAACGAGGAGGGCATGGCGCCCTTGACCAGCGACGCGGTAGCCCGACTGGCCACCTACAGCGCTCGACTGGCTGAAAACCAGGCACGGCTCTCGGCCCGGATCGGCGATCTGTTCCAGCTGGTCAGCGAGGCCGACTTCATCCGTCAGCTGGCCAACGACGAAATGACCGATGCTGGCCATATCGAACGTGCACTCAAGGCCAAGGCGACGCGCACCGGGCGGGTCTCGCAGCGGGTGCTGGACGATATGCTGGCCGGCATCATTCTGATCGATACCCAGGGCGCGGCCATCGGCAAATGCAATGGCCTGACCGTGCTGGAGGTGGGCGACTCGGCATTCGGCATGCCCGCGCGTATCTCGGCCACCGTGTACCCGGGCGGCAGCGGTATCGTCGACATCGAGCGCGAGGTCAACCTGGGCCAGCCCATCCACTCCAAGGGGGTAATGATCCTGACCGGCTACCTGGGCAGTCGCTATGCCCAGGAATTCCCGCTGGCGATCTCGGCCAGCATCGCTCTGGAGCAATCCTACGGTTACGTGGACGGCGACAGCGCCTCGCTGGGTGAGGCCTGCACGTTGATCTCGGCCCTCTCGCGCACCCCGCTCAAGCAGTGCTTTGCGATCACCGGTTCCATCAACCAGTTCGGAGAAGTGCAGGCGGTCGGTGGTGTGAACGAGAAGATCGAAGGTTTCTTCAGGCTCTGCGAAGCCCGTGGCCTGACCGGTGAGCAGGGGGTGATCATTCCACGTGCCAACGTGGCCACGCTCATGCTCGACGAACGGGTGCTGCAGGCGGTTGAGAGCGGCACTTTCCACGTGTATGCGGTCAGCCAGGCAGATGAGGCACTGAGCCTGCTGGTAGGTGAGGAGGCGGGTGTGCCTGACGAGAAAGGGCAGTTTACCGAAGGCAGCGTCAATGCGCGCGTGGTCGAACGGCTGCGCGAGATTGCCGAGATGATCAGCGAGGAAGATATCGAAAAGGCGGAGAAGGAACGTCTTGAAGAGGTAATTGCGCAAGCTAAACCTGCTTGAGTCAATAAACCGGCGCTGGCGGCCAATGGCTACCGTTCGGCGCCGGTTTTCCATCTTTTGCTGGCGCTCTTCTATGCTGAACCAAGGACGCTATCAGTGTTCAGGATGAAGACAGCCCATTCGCAGGGCTGAACAGAGCTTTCAGAGGACGCGGCCATGCGCAACCTCAGCCTTACACGTCAGTGCCTGGGCCTTGTGACCCGCATCGAATGCAGCATTCGGCCCCTGGCTGGCGATACCGGTATGTGGACATTGTTGTTCGCCGCCGGCATGGCCGGTGAACAACCCTCGGCGGTAAAGGCCCAGGGGCCGTTTCACGGGCCGCAAGTGGCCGAGTCCATACTCAATGCCATCGTCGACAGCCTGACTCTGCACGGGTATCAGCTCAACGAAGACCCGCCCATCTGGTGCCTGCACCTGCAGGCGCAGTTGCGGCGCATGAACGGCGAGCGCACCAAAAACCTCGGCGATTATCAGTTTCATCCTGAGACCTGAAAAGGCTGGGGCAGTCATCCAGCTTTTGCTGCATGAGGCGGCTGGCTATACTCGCGGTCGTTTTTCCAGCCACCTACGAGTCCCCATCCTCCATGGAACGTATTCTCGAAAATGCGATGTATGCCTCCCGCTGGCTGCTCGCCCCCATCTACTTCGGCCTGTCCCTGGGCCTATTGGCCCTTGCGCTGAAATTTTTCCAGGAAGTGGTCCATGTTCTGCCCAACGTCTTCGCCTTGAGCGAAGCCGACCTGATCCTGGTGATCCTGTCGCTGATCGACATGTCGCTGGTCGGCGGCCTGTTGGTCATGGTGATGATTTCCGGCTATGAGAACTTCGTCTCGCAGCTGGATATCGATGAGAGCAAGGAAAAGCTCAACTGGCTCGGCAAGATGGACTCCTCCTCGCTGAAGATGAAGGTGGCTGCGTCGATCGTGGCCATTTCGTCCATCCACTTGTTGCGGGTGTTCATGGATGCCCAGAACATCTCCACCGATTACCTGATGTGGTACGTCATCATCCACATGACCTTCGTCGTCTCGGCGTTCTGCATGGGTTACCTGGACAAGCTCACCAAGCACTAACCACAACTTCAGCTGCACGCGGTGGTCTGCCGCGTGCAGCGAGGTGTCTCTCGATATGCTAGGCTGCTCGCCCTTTTCATCAAGGGCGTGGCTGCGCTGCGCCCTGCAGTGGAGCATGACAATGTCCGAGATCACCCTGTCTACCGACGAAACCCGCGTCAGCTACGGCATCGGCCGTCAGCTGGGTGGCCAGCTGCGTGACAACCCGCCGCCAGGTGTGAGCCTGGACGCGATCGTGGCCGGCCTGACCGACGCTTTCAACGGTGCAGACAGCCGCGTCAGCGAGGCCGAACTGTCGGCCAGCTTCCAGGTTATCCGTGAAGTGATGCAAGCCCAGGCGGCCGCCAAGGCCGAGGCTGCAGCGGCAGCCGGCAAGCAGTTCCTGGCCGACAACGCCAAGCGCGACGGTATCGTCACCCTGGATTCGGGCCTGCAGTACGAAGCGCTGAGCACAGGTGAAGGCGCCAAGCCATCGCGCGAAGACCAGGTGCGTGTGCACTACCACGGCACCCTGATCGACGGCACCGTGTTCGACAGCTCCTATGATCGTGGTCAGCCAGCCGAATTCCCGGTCGGTGGTGTGATCGCAGGCTGGACCGAAGCCCTGCAATTGATGAGCGCCGGCAGCAAGTGGCGCCTGTATGTGCCAAGCGAACTGGCCTACGGTGCCCAGGGCGTCGGCAGCATCCCGCCGCACAGCGTGCTGGTGTTCGACGTCGAACTGCTCGACGTTCTGTAATACCGCTGGGGCCGCGTTGCGGCCCTTTCCCGGCTCGCTAGAACTGTCAGTTCCAGTCTGTTCCCACCGGGCGCAATGCCCGTGCATAGCAGAACAGAAACAAGTTGCGCACCAGCTCCTTCAGCACCCCCGGCTCATTCGAATTCAGCCCGCGCAGGTCCAGATCGCCCTGGTCGCGCAGTTCGTCCAGCGCCTCTGCTTCGAGCACCGCGCACACTTCACCGGTCTCCCGATGGAGAATGCGCAGATACGGATGAGGGCGGTCCAGCCAGGCATCGATCAGATAAGTCATGACTACTCTCCTTGGATAACTTTCCAATGAGAATAATTCTTATTATCAAAATAGCAAGAACCAATTGGCGGATCTGGGTAAAATCAGACCTTGCGCACGAATTCCGATTTCAGTTTCATCGCGCCAATGCCGTCGATCTTGCAGTCGATATCGTGGTCACCGTCGCACAGGCGGATGTTCTTGACCTTGGTGCCGACCTTGACCACCAGGGACGAGCCCTTGACCTTCAAGTCCTTGATCACGGTCACGGTGTCGCCGTCTTGTAGCACGTTGCCGACTGAATCTTTTTTCACCACATCGTCATTGGCCGGTTCGGCTTCGCCGTTGGCCGACCATTCGTGGGCACATTCAGGGCAGATCAGCTGCGTGCCATCCTCGTAGGTGTATTCGGAGTTGCATTTGGGGCAGGGTGGCAACGTACTCACTTCGGTTCCTCGAACAGACAGGCGGAAAAGCCGCCATTGTAGAAGGTCTGGTTTCAGAAGTGATTATGTCCGGACAAAAGTCCGTAGCGGTTCGGGGACGAACCGCGTGTGGGGAAGGGCGTGCCGTCAGTGGGTGCGTGCGACCGCGAACTGGCTGAGCTCGACCAACGCATCCCGGTATTCGCTGGCAGGGAGTACTTCCAGGCACTCGATAGCGCGCTTGACGTAATCCTGCGCCAGGGCTGCGGTGTACTTGAGTGCACCCGATGCCTCTACGGCGGCACGGATCTGCTCCAGGTCTTCGAGGCCGCCTTTCTGAATGGCCTGACGCACCAGCGCTGCCTGCTCGGCAGTGCCCTCGCGCATGGTGTAGATCAAAGGCAGGGTGGGCTTGCCCTCGGCCAGGTCGTCGCCCACGTTCTTGCCCAGTGCTTCGGCATCGCCTTCATAGTCAAGCAGGTCGTCGACCAGCTGGAAGGCCACGCCCAGGTGGTCACCGAACATGCGCAAGGCCTCGCGCTGGGCATCGGAGGCCTGGGCCAGCGCCGCAGCACTGTGGGTAGAGGCTTCGAACAGCATGGCAGTCTTGCCGCGGATGACGTCCATGTAGACCTCCTCGGTGGTGCTGGCATCGCGTACCCGCGACAGCTGCAGCACTTCGCCTTCGGCGATGACCCGGGTAGCCCTGGACAGAATCTGCATGACCGGCATCGACCCCAGTTCGACCATCATCTCGAACGAACGGGAATAGAGGAAATCACCGACCAGCACGCTTGGGGCATTGCCCCACAGGGCGTTGGCCGTGGAGCGGCCGCGGCGCATGCCCGACATGTCGACCACGTCATCGTGCAGCAGGGTAGCGGTGTGCAGGAACTCGATGGTGGCCGCCAGCAGCCGCAGGTCGTCGCCCCGGTGGCCCAGAGCCTTGCCGCACAGCAACACCAGCAATGGACGCAGGCGCTTGCCGCCGGCCGACGTGATATAGTCGCCGATCTTCGATACCAGCGGCACGCGCGAGGTCAGCTGCTTCTTGATGATCTCGTCGACGGCGCTGAAATCGTCAGCCACCGCACGGTAGAAGGTTTGGGGTTGCATCGGCTGCTCCAGTGAGGTTGCGCGGCATGCTAGGTTGCGGGTCCCGGTGTGTCAAGGCACGGTGCCGGTCGGTCGGGCGCTGCACTTGCAAGCAAAACCTGTGTTGCGTACAATCGCGCACCCTAACTTCCTGGGCAGCACCTGCCTTACGCAATTGCGCCGGGCCGTTCCAGCCCTGTGCAGCCATGCCAGCCAATACTCATCATATAAAGCGCTGGGTGAGCAGGATTATCGGAGAAATACCATGTCTTACGCAGTAATCGTTACCGGCGGCAAGCAGTACAAAGTCGCTGAAGGTGAATTCCTCAAGGTCGAGAAACTGGAAGTCGCCACTGGCGAGTCCGTGACTTTCGATCGCGTTCTGCTGGTCGCCAACGGTGAAGAAGTCACCATCGGTGCTCCAGTTGTTGCTGGCGCTAAAGTAGTGGCCGAAGTCGTTTCGCAAGGCCGCCACGACAAGGTTCGCATCATCAAGTTCCGTCGTCGTAAGCACCACATGAAGCGCATGGGCCACCGCCAGTGGTTCACCGAGATCAAAATCACCGGCATCCAGGCTTAATCCCCTAGATCCCCTGAATTTATTTGGAGAATTGAACCATGGCTCACAAGAAGGCTGGTGGTAGTACTCGTAACGGTCGCGACTCAGAATCGAAACGCCTTGGCGTGAAGATGTATGGCGGCCAGGTTATCAAGCCAGGCAACATCATCGTCCGCCAGCGCGGCACCGAATTCCACCCAGGCTACGGCGTGGGCATCGGTAAAGATCACACCCTGTTCGCCAAGATCGAAGGCGTGATCAAGTTCGAAAAGAAAGGCGAGTTCAACCGCCGTTACGTGAGCATCGTCGCAGCCTAATCGCGACGTCGCTCCAAAAGCCCCGTCATGCGACGGGGCTTTTTCGTTTGTGGTGAGCCTCTTGCAAAGCTGTTTGTATGGGTTGCCGGCGTGGGTTTCTACGGTCGTACGGGGCCGCCGCGCTCATTTTTGCAAGAGCCTCATGTTTATCAGTGTTCAACTCGTCGGAAGGCGAGAGGCGGTTTTTGAATGAAGTTTGTTGACGAAGTATCCATTCGGGTCAAGGCCGGTGACGGCGGTAACGGTTGCATGAGCTTCCGCCGCGAGAAGTTCATCGAGAACGGTGGCCCCAACGGCGGCGATGGCGGTGACGGTGGCTCGGTGTTCATGGTGGCAGACGAGAACCTCAACACCCTGGTCGACTATCGCTACACCCGTCACCACGAAGCCCAGCGCGGCGCCAATGGCGGCAGCACCGACTGCACGGGCAAGAAGGGCGAAGACCTGTTCCTGCGTGTGCCAGTGGGCACTACTGTGATCGATGCCTCCACGCAGGAAGTGATCGGTGACCTGGTCAAGCCGGGGCAGAAGCTGATGGTCGCCCAGGGCGGCTGGCACGGCCTGGGCAATACCCGTTTCAAATCCAGTACCAACCGTGCACCGCGCCAGACCACCCCTGGCAAGCCGGGTGAGCAGCGCGACTTGAAGATGGAAATGAAAGTGCTGGCCGATGTGGGCCTGCTGGGCCTGCCGAATGCGGGCAAGAGCACCTTTATCCGCTCGGTATCGGCCGCCAAGCCGAAAGTGGCCGACTACCCGTTCACTACTCTGGTGCCGAACCTGGGCGTGGTCAGTGTCGACCGCTGGAAAAGCTTCGTCATCGCCGACATTCCTGGGCTGATCGAAGGTGCCTCCGACGGTGCTGGCCTGGGTATCCGCTTCCTCAAGCACCTGGCGCGTACCCGTGTTCTGCTGCACCTGGTGGACATGGCGCCGCTGGACGAGAGCAGCCCGGCCGATGCCGCCGAAGTCATCGTCAACGAGCTGACCCGCTTCAGCCCGTCACTGGCTGAGCGTGAGCGCTGGTTGGTGCTGAACAAGGCCGACATGGTCATGGATGACGAGCGCGACGAGCGGGTCAAGGAAGTGGTCGAGCGCCTGCAGTGGGAGGGCCCTGTGTACGTGATCTCGGCCATCTCCAAGCAAGGTACCGAAAAGCTCAGCCACGACCTGATGCGCTACCTCGAAGACCGTGCCGACCGCCTGGCCAACGACCCGGCCTATGCCGAGGAACTGGCCGACCTCGACCAGCGCATCGAGGACGAGGCGCGGGCCCAGTTGCAGGCCCTGGACGATGCTCGCACCTTGCGCCGTACCGGTGTCAAGAGCGTGCACGACATCGGCGATGACGATGACTGGGATGATGACTTCGAGGACGACGAAGACGGCCCGGAAATCATTTACGTGCGCGACTGATCGGTTGCAGTACACTAAACGCCGCTCGCTTGAGCGGCGTTTTTGTATCCACGGTATCTACAGATTCGACATAGGTTGGAAGACGATGCGAAGCAAGGTGACGGGCGCCAGGCGCTGGGTCGTGAAGATTGGCAGTGCGCTGCTGACCGCCGATGGCAAAGGCCTCGATCGCGGCGCCATGGCCGTGTGGGTCGAGCAGATGGTCGCGCTGCGTGAAGCGGGCGTGGAGTTGGTGCTGGTCTCCTCGGGCGCCGTGGCCGCCGGCATGAGCCAGCTGGGCTGGACGTCACGCCCCAGTGCGATGAACGAGCTGCAGGCAGCAGCGTCCATCGGTCAGATGCGCCTGGTGCAGGCCTGGGAGTCGAGTTTTGGCGAGCATGGCAAGCATACCGCGCAGATCCTGTTGACCCATGACGACCTGTCCGACCGCAAGCGCTACCTCAATGCGCGCAGCACCTTGCGCACCCTCGTCGAACTGGGCGTGGTGCCGGTGATCAATGAAAACGACACCGTGGTGACCGACGAAATTCGCTTCGGTGACAACGATACCCTGGCGGCATTGGTGGCTAACCTCGTGGAAGCCGACCTGCTGGTGATCCTGACCGACCGTGATGGCATGTTCGATGCCGACCCGCGCAACAACCCCGACGCGCAACTGATCTTCGAGGCCCGTGCCGATGATCCGGCGCTGGACGCCGTGGCCGGCAGCACCGGTGGTGCACTGGGGCGCGGCGGTATGCAGACCAAGCTGCGCGCTGCGCGCTTGGCGGCACGCTCCGGTGCCCACACCATCATCATTGGCGGGCGCATCGAGCGCGTGCTTGATCGTCTCAAGGCCGGTGAGCGGTTGGGCACCTTGCTGTCGCCTGAGCGTGGCATGCTGGCAGCCCGCAAGCAGTGGCTGGCGGGCCATTTGCAGACCCGCGGCACGCTGGTATTGGACGAGGGTGCGGTACAGGCACTGCGCCAGGCCAACAAGAGTTTGCTGCCAGTGGGCGTCAAGGCCATCCAGGGCAGCTTCAGACGTGGCGAGATGGTGGTGTGCGTGGGCCCTGATGGGTTGGAAGTGGCCAGGGGCCTGGCCAACTACAGTGCCCTGGAGGCGCAGAAGATCATCGGGCAATCCTCCGACGTCATCGAGTCTATCCTGGGTTATAGCGCCGAGCCTGAGCTGGTGCATCGTGACAATCTGGTGCTGGTATGAACATGCTGAAGAAACTGTTTGTCGTGGCAGCCCTTGGGTTGCCGATGCTGGCTGGCGCCGAGGAAATCGGCCAGGTGTCCACTGTCTTCAAGTTTCTAGGGCCGAACGACCGCATCGTCGTGGAAGCCTTCGACGACCCCAAGGTCGAAGGTGTGACGTGCTACCTGTCGCGAGCCAAGACGGGGGGTGTGAAGGGTGGACTGGGGTTGGCCGAGGACCGCGCCGAGGCCTCGATTGCCTGCCGTCAGGTAGGACCGATCAGCTTCAAGGGCGAACTCAAGGATGGCGATGAGGTATTTAAGGAGCGCACCTCGCTGGTATTCAAGACCATGCAGGTGGTGCGCTTCCTGGACAAGAAGCGCAATACGCTGGTGTATCTGGTGTACAGCGATCGCATCGTCGAAGGCAGCCCGCAGAATGCCGTGACGGCGATTCCGATTCTGCCGTGGGCTCAGTGACGGGCAGGTCTGGGTCGATTTGAGTTGGATGCGTTGTGAGTGTTGAGGTGGGGGTGATGGGAGGCGTGTCAGTCCCAGAACCTCAGCTTCGCAACATCCATTGTCGGGGCCGCAACGCGGCCCCACGATCTCCGTCAGATAACCACTTCACCCTGATCTTCGCGTACCACCACCTTCACCTCCTCCAGCGGGCTGATGAACTTCCAGTCCGATTCGTCGATGTAGATGCCGTTGGGGCCGCTGCCGCCTTCCAGGTCGATGGCCACGTGTGCCGAAACCTGCGGTTTGACGCTCGCCAGGATCGGCACGAAGCCCAGCTGCAGGCTGGTCTCCAGCAATGCCGCCTGGTTGCGTTCGTCGATGTCCGCCGCTTCGTCCAGGTAGTACGGCAGGCGCACACGCCCAGCCAAGTCGCGGTCCATCAGGTGCAGCAACAGGTACATGTTGGTCAGCGCCTTGATGGTCATGGTCGTGCCGTTGGACGCCGCGCCGTCGATGTCGGCGTGGATGATCGGCTGGCCGTTGACCTTGGTGATCTCGAACGCCAGCTCGAACAGGTCCTTCAACCCCAGCTGGTTATGGTTCGCGGCGACCAGGCGCGCCAGGTATTCCTTGGCCTGCTCGTTCCGGTTGTCCTGGTCGGCGTTCTGGGTGAGGTCGAACACCGACAGGGTTTCGCCTTCTTCATATTGGCCAGCACTGTGGATGATCTGGTCGATGTGCTTGAGCGCCTCCTTGTTCGGTGCCAGCACCACACGGAAGCTTTCCAGGTTCGACACCTGGCGTCGGTTGATCTCGCGGTTGAACAGGGCAAGCTGGTGCTCGAGGCTGTCGTAGTCGCTGCGGATGTTGCGCAGGGTACGGGCAATGTCCGTCACGGCAGCGCGACGCGCCTTGGCCAGGGTCAATGCCTCGTCGGTACGGTGGGCATAGGCGTTGACCAGCAACTGCAGGCGGCGCTCCATGTCGTCTTCACTGTCGAACTTGGCTACGCCTTTGAGGCGCACCTGCGCGTACAACGCTTCGATCTGGTTATCCACCCGCTGCAGGCTCTGCCAGCTGTCCTGGTAGTCGTTGAGCAGTGGCAGCAGGTTGTCCATGGAGTCGTCGATGGCTTCCATGAACGGGGTGCCGAGGGGCAGGTCGGCCGGTAGCAACTGACGGCGGCGCAATGCATCGTCCAGGGTGCGTTGCTTGGACTCCAGGTCACCCAACTGGCGCGCCACCAGTTGCAGCTTGGCCGACAGCTGCTGTACCCGCTCGGTAAACGCATCGCTGGAGCGCTTGAGTTCATCCTGAGCGGCCTCCATTTGTGCGAGCTGTTCGAGCTTGGCAGGCTCTTCGGCGGCCAGGGTCTGGCTGCGGCGGTAGTCTTCCAGGGCTTTCTGGGCGTCGAGTACCTGCTGGTACAGCGCTTCGGTCTGCGCCTTGGAAGCCGAGCGGTCGGCGCTCACTGCCTGCTGGGTCTTGAGCTGGCGCAGCTCCTTGTCCAGGCGCTCCTTCTGATCACGCAGCGCGGCGCGGTCAGCCAGCGCCTGCAAGGCCGGTGGGTCGATGTGGGACAGGTCGATGGACAGGCCAGGCACCTCGAAACGCTCACCCTTGAAGCGGTCGAGCACCGCTTCAAGGGATTTCACCCACAGGTCGCTGTCGTCCAGCTCGATGCCACGCTCACCCAATGGCAGGCTGAACAGGGCACCGTTGAACAGGCGCATCAGGCGGTCGACATCCTGCTGCGAGAACTCTTCGCGCAAACGGGCATAACTGTTGTTGTCGGCGTGATCGAGCTGCTGCTTGACCTGCCTGAGGCGTTTTTCCAGGTCGCCAACGCGCTGGTCGAGGTCTTCGGCACTGAACTGACGGGACTGGGCCAGGGCGCCGGCGAGCTCGTCATGGGCATCCTTGGCCGCCAGCAACTGCTGCTCCAGCACCTTGACGTCATCGACCAAAGCAAAACGATGGCGCAACACCGACAGCTCGCCTAGCCAGCGCTGGATGCCGGTGATTTCACGCTCAAGGCGCATCAGCTCCTGGGTGCCGCCGCGCTGATCGTTTTGCAAGCGGTCCTGTTCACCCCGGTAATGCTCGGCCTGGATGACCAGCTCTTCCTTGCGCGCCATGGCGTAGTCCTGCCAGGTACCCAGCAGGTTGTCGAGCACCGGCGAAATACGGTGCAGCTTGCCGCGCAGGATGTCGCGTTGGGCAACGCCGCCGGCCAGTGCCTCGACCAGTGGGCCGGCGGCGACCAGGGCGTTGTAGTCCTGTTCCATGCGTCGCACATCGCGGAAGGCTTCTTCGCAGGCGGCAATGTAGTCGACACTGCCAGAACGCAGGCTGTGCTCGAAGGCATCGAGGAACAGCTGCTTGAGCTTGGCCGCCGTGATTTCGCGCATGTGCAGCAGGTTGATGAACAACGCGCGGAAGGTCTTGAGGCTCTGCTCGCTGGTCGAGCGCAGCGGGATCAGGGTCAGGTCCAGGGGCACCGAGGTATGACCGCCGACCAACAGGCGGCGCAGCTCGTCCGGCTTGAGCTCGTAGGCTTTGATGCCCTTGCTTTCAAGGTTGGTGAACAGCTCTTTCTGGCGCAGGCACGTGTCGTTCTTCTGATAGTGCGCCAGGTCCAGCTCGCCCTGGTAGGCAAAGAACTGGTGCCCGAAGCCGCCACCCGGCCCACGGCCGACGACCCCGATCACGTGCGGCCCGTGGGGCAGGCTCAGTTCGCAGAGGATGTACGAGGTGTCACTGGCGAAGTAGAAGCGGCGCGACTGCTCCAGGCTGTACTTGCCAAAGCTCATGTCCGACATGCGGGCCAGGATCGGGAACTGCAGGGCGTTGATCGATGCCGACTTGCCCAGGTTGTTGGCGCCGTACACCGACAGCGGGTGCTCCAGCGGGAACAAACCCAGGCTGTAGCCTGCCGTGTTGAGCAATGCGAAGCGGCGGATGCCGTAGCGTTCCTGGCTCATGCGTCGATCTCCTGTTGCTCTTGGCGGATGGCACGAGCCAGGGCCTGTTCCTCGTCTTCCTCAGCCTCGAACGGCGTCAGGTCGAGCGGATCGTCCGTGTGTTCGAGCATTGGCTCGGCGTGGTCTTCGGCCAGCACTGGGGTGGGCAAGGGCAGGGCGCTGTGCAGCGTCGCCGCCAAGTCCCGGTCCTGCTGCACGGCCAGGCAAACGTCCAGGAACCGGTGCATCGGCGGCAGGAAACGGTAGATGCCACCTTCTTCATGGGCGAAGCCAAGCTGGGTCATGCGGCGCAGGATCTTTTCTTCCAAGTCCTCGACCGTCTGCACCTCGGCCTGCAGGAACAGGTCACGGTATTTGTCGAGCAACGAAGGCAGTTCGTCGCGACCAACGCTGCCGCCGTCGAGCACCGCGATCGGGTCACGGCCTTGATCGGCCAGGTGCTCGACCAGAATGAAGGTGAACAGCGACAGGCGCTGCGCCGTCTTGTTGACCTGCGCCGCCGTCATGTCCGGCACGAAGTAGTAGAAACCGCGGGTGTCGCACACCAGCTCGAAGCCCAGGGCCTTGAACAGGCTGCGGTACTGGTCCTGGAAGTTGGACAACTGCGCGTACAGCTCCGGGTCGCGGCGGCTGATGTGGAAACCTTTGAACAGCTCGCGGAAGATCGGTGCGAGCTGGGACAGTTCGGAAAGATCAAGATGCATGGGCTGGGCTCGCGTGGGGTTCTGGGGACGCACTGGCGGCGTCTTCGCGGCTGGAAGTCAGGGCGTACGAACGCAGGCTGACGCGGTGTTCCTGGGTGTCGTAGTCACGCCGCTCGAGGCGCTCGCGGTTGAAGCGTTTTTCCCGTGACAGGCGTGAGAACCAGTACAGCAGTTCGTCGGTGGCGCCTTCGGGCTCCTGCTCCAGCAGCCACACCATCAGGTCTGGCAGAGGCAGTGCCTGTTCACAGCGTTCGGTCATTTCCTTGACCGTGCGCGGTGCGCGAGGCTTGGCGTCGGACGTGCTCTTGTGCGCCTTGGGGAAACGCGCTGGCTTGGGCTCGAAGCGTGCCAAGGCATAGACATAGGCTTCGACCTGGCTGGCGCTGCCCAGGAAGGTGCTTTGCGGGCGGGTAAACAACGGCATGGCCGCCTGGGGCAGCGCGTCCAGGCCCTTGCGGCGCACCACCGACAGTGCCAGGGCTGCACCACGGGTAACCGCGTTATGGCGCCGTGCTTCCTCGCGCAGCGGCAGCAGCAGCTCACGGGCATGACGCAGGGTAAGCTGGGCGCTGGTCTGCATCTCCAGAATGCGCGCATGGGTGCGCAGCAGCATGTCGTCGTCGACCAGGTGGCCAAGGCGCGCCTGTTCACCGAGTAGCTTCAGCAGCACGGTCTCGACCTTGCGCACACCTTGCTCGAAGGCGCCGTCGGCGTTGACCAGCTGGATCATCGGCTCGACGTATTCGTCCCAGGTGGCCAGCACCTCGGCATAGCGCTGGCGCAGCGGTATCTGGCGACTGCTGGTCTTGGCCCGCTCGGCGACGGCCACCAGGGCCTGCTCATCGTTGTCGAGCTTCTTCAGCACATCCCGCACGCGCATGTCCAGCAACCGCAGTTGCCGCGCCAGGTCGTCGCTGTCGCGGTTGTCGAAGGCATCCTGGATGTGCCCGGCCAGGCGCTCCAGGTGACGCAGGTAGGCCTCGATCTCCAGGCACAGGCCGAGGCGATGTTCACGGCGCAGGTAGGCGAGAAAATCGTGGATCTGGGCATTGAGCTCGAAGCGGTTCGGGCTCTTGGCAACGGGTACCAGGATGTCCAGGCGGATCCACACATCGAGCAGTTGGGTAATGTCCTGCGGGGTGCTCTCGATCTGCTGGCGGGCCACATGCTGGCGCAGCTCCACCAGGCTGAGGGTGCCCTGGTCGAAACGCTCGCACAGCGGCTCGATCAGGGCCCAGTGTTCGGCTAGGGCACGCAGGACGCGCTTGGGTTCGATCATCGGCTTGGACTCGTGGCCAAGAAAAAGGGGGCGATTGTACTGCATCCGACGGGTTGGTTCTTATCCGCTTGGTCTGTCGTGCGACAGGCTGATCGAACCGCGCGCCTCCTATGGCTTGCCCAGGCAGGCAGGGGATGCGTAAAAAACCGCCGAGCTGATGCGGCACTGGCGAGTCATCGGCGTTAGAATGCGCACCTGTCCCAACCCCCTCGGATGACCGCCTTGCTTACCGAACAACGTCGTCGCGCCTACCTGTCCGCCATGCAAGTGGTGCACTGGCTGCCGCGCGCCGAGCTGCCGTTCGCCGCGCCGTCGCGGCCCGAGCTGCTGCTGCCGTTAGCGCCGCCCGAGGACATCGATTTCGAGCCGCCGCCACGCCAGATAGCCGACAAATCACCTGTTGCCCCCCAGGCACGGGTCGTCGAGCGGCCGAAGATCGAGGTCCCGCGCCCTGGCGTTTCCGCCAAGGCCGCGGCCAAGCCTGTGGAGGCGCCCGAGCAGGCTGCGACCCCTCGCCCAGTGCCGGTACCGCCTCCGCGCTTTGCCTTGCAATTGCTGCGCGCTGGCGATTGCCTATTGCTGGTCGAGCTGGCCACCGGCCAGCCTTTCCAGAGCCGTGACCCGTCCTACCTGCTGCTCAAGGACATGCTGCGCGCCGCTGGCCTACCCGATGCCCCGCAGATCGTGGGTGAGCCAGTGCGCTGGCCGCTGCTGATGCGCGGCAACATGGACCAGGGTCCGGACGCAGCCCGCGATTTTGTACAGGGTTTTGTCCAGGCGCGTCTGGAAGAAGCGCCCTGCACCTGCCTGTGGCTGGTGGGTACGCCGGCGCTGCGCTTTGCTGCCGGCGCCGACGACCAGGCTTATTACCAAACCCTCAAGCTCGACGGCCTGGGCGAGGCGTGGGCCTTGCCGGGCCTGGAACTGTTGATGGACGAGCCGCAGCGTAAAGCGGACGTCTGGAAAGCCATGCGCCAGCTGATGGCGCGCTGGAAACCCGTTGAATGAGTGACTCGATCAGCTTTCGCCCCATGACCGAGGCGGATCTGGATGCCGTGCTGAAAATCGAATATGCCGCGTTCAGCCACCCCTGGACCCGCGGCATCTTTCTGGATGCCCTGAAATCCTATGAAGTCTGGCTGATGTTCGATGGGCAGCAACAGGTTGGCCACGGCGTGATCAACGTGATCATCGACGAAGCTCACCTGCTCAACATCACCGTCAAGCCGGAAAACCAGGGGCGCGGCCTGGGCTTGCGGCTGCTCGAACACCTGATGTCGCGCGCCTACCAGCTCAACGGTCGCGAGTGTTTCCTGGAGGTGAGGGCCAGCAACCCGGCTTATCGCCTGTACGAGCGTTTCGGCTTCAATGAAATCGGCCGCCGGCGCGACTATTATCCAGCTGCGGGTGGTCGCGAGGATGCGCTGGTGATGGCCTGCACGTTGTTCCCGGACTGAGCCAGCGGCAGGGCCGCTGCCGAGACGTGCAGGGGTGTGCCATGTCGAAGAAACGGAGTGTGGTTGCCGCGCTGTTGCTGGCGGTAAATTCGGCGTCCAGCGGGGCCCTGGCCGATGAACGCGACCTGAGGATGTTCGCCCAGTGGGCGGGTGAGCACCCGACACGGCCTTTTCGGGACATGCTCGTGCAGGCGCGCGTCTACGGCGTGGTGCCCATTGATCAGCTGCTGCGCTCGGCCTCGGACTGGAAATTGTGCCGGGCTTCACCGTTTGCCGTGCCGCCCAAGCAAAACTGGCCGGCCGTGCGCGCTACGCTGTCGTTGCTCCGAACGCTGGGTGAGCAGGGGGCCTTGCCCGATTTCGAAGTGGTCTCCGCTTACCGTGATCCAGGCCTCAACCGCTGTGCCGGCGGGGCGATCGGCAGTGCGCATACCCAGGCATTCGCCGTGGATGTCCTGCTGGCGCCCTGGGCCGACCCCAACCCGCTGTGCCGTTTCTGGCAGCAGCACGGTCAGGCGTGGGGCATGGGCCTTGGCCGCTACCCAAGCGGTCGCATTCATCTGGACACGGCCGGCTACCGCACCTGGGGCGGTGACGGCAGCGCGGCGTCATCCTTTTGCAGCAAGCCCAGGTGAGTCAGCAATCCCGCTGTGGCTTAACGTGGCCTATCGCGCGCCCATGTCGCTCGCGCACTGGGCGTGGTTAGCCTGGTAGCTGTCTTTTTGGCGATGAGCGGTGTGAGGTGATTGCGCAGGCTCGCGAAGACCACCTGACTTTCTGGCGGGCAAAGAAAAAGGGCTTACCTTGCGGTAAGCCCTTCGTCTTGTTTGGTGGCTACACAGGGACTTGAACCCCGGACCCCAGCATTATGAATGCTATGCTCTAACCAACTGAGCTATGTAGCCGATGGCGCGCATTATTCTCTTGAACGGCCCCCCTGTCAACACGCTTTATAAAAAAAATTTGCACGCTTTCAAAAACTTAGCGAGCGATCGCGGTGCGCGCAGCGTTATCCATCCCCTGAAAACCCCAAATCGTATGGTTGATCGGCTTCAATTTCGGTATTTACCGGCTCGAGCCCCGGACGCTCTCGGCCCAGTCGGAGCATCCACAGAGCTTTGGAAGAAAGGGCTGGCCAGACCTGATGTAGAAAAAAAGGTAGCTATGTATCTATTTGTATCCCGATAATCGGAGCCCAGCTTTCCGACGGAGATCCAGGCCATGGCCATCCCCAGCGCCGCCCCGGCGTCCACCCAAGCGCAGGCGAGCACCGCTACGCCGTTGGTAATGCGCATCATCGGCTTCTGCGCCCTGGCGCACCTGATCAATGACCTGATCCAGTCAGTGCTGCCGGCCATCTACCCAATGCTCAAAGCCAATTACAACTTGAGCTTCGCCCAGATCGGCATGATCACCCTGACGTTTCAGATCACCGCCTCGATGCTGCAACCCTGGGTGGGCTTTTTCACCGACCGCCGGCCTACGCCCAACCTGCTGCCCATGGGCACGGTGTGCACGCTGATCGGTATCGTGATGCTGGCGTTCGTTGGCAGCTTCCCGATGATTCTGCTCGCCTCGGCCCTGGTGGGCATCGGGTCTTCGACATTCCATCCCGAAACCTCGCGTATTGCGCGATTGGCGTCCGGGGGCCGCTTTGGCCTGGCGCAATCGACCTTCCAGGTAGGCGGTAACACAGGTTCTGCCCTGGGCCCGTTGCTGGCTGCGGCCATCGTCATCCCGTTCGGGCAAACCCATGTCGCCTGGTTTGGCGTGGCTGCACTGTTCTTTCTCGCCGTGACCCTGATGCTGCGCCGCTGGTACATCGAGCACCTGAGCCAAGCCAAGGCGCGCAAGGCGGTACAGGCTACCCACGGCATCTCCCGCGGGCGCGTGGTTGCCGCGCTGGTGGTGCTGGGGCTGCTGGTGTTTTCCAAATACTTCTACATGGCAAGCTTCACCAGCTACTTCACCTTCTACCTGATCGAGAAGTTCGGCGTATCGGTCGCCAGTTCGCAGTTGCACCTGTTCCTGTTCCTGGGCGCGGTCGCGGCGGGCACCTTCTTTGGCGGGCCCATCGGCGATCGCATCGGGCGCAAGGCGGTGATCTGGTTCTCGATTCTGGGCGTGGCACCGTTCACCCTGGCACTGCCTTACGCGGACCTGTTCTGGACAACGGTACTGAGCGTGGTGATCGGCTTCATCCTGGCTTCGGCATTCTCCGCCATCGTGGTGTATGCCCAGGAACTGGTGCCCGGTAGCGTAGGCATGATCGCGGGCATCTTCTTTGGCCTGATGTTCGGCTTTGGCGGCATCGGCGCGGCATTGCTGGGCTATGTGGCTGACCTGCGCGGTATCGAATACGTGTACGGGCTTTGCTCGTTCCTGCCCCTGTTCGGAGTGCTGGCGGTATTGCTGCCGAGCACGGGCAAGCGCTGATGCTCAGAAAGGGGCAGGGATGCCCCCTTGACGCCACAGGCACTGAGGCAATTGACGGTATCGCCTGCTCTGGCCTAGAGTGCCGCCTCTTGCTCACTTTCTGCGTAGTAGCCAAAGCAATGCGCCGTTTCCTGTCCTTGCCCTGTCGCCGTCAGCCTGCCCCGGATGGGCTGCGCCGTGCCTGGCCGAGCGACACCGTGCTCAAGCGCCGTCGCAGCGTCCTGTTTGCCTTCACCTTCTCGCCACACCTGAACTGATCAGCGTTCGAACAGCGTCCGCCGTGCTGGTGGGTGCGTTTTTGTCTGCACGTCTTATCGGTTTGCTGGGAGTGGTTCATGAACATGCGTTTGCTGGCGGGCTTACTGTTCGCCGTTTCGGTCGTGGGGTTCAGCCTGGGCGCGACCCTACCCCTGGTGTCGTTGCGCCTGCACGAGGCTGGCGCAGGCACCCTCGAAATCGGGATGATTTCCGCCATTCCGGCGGCTGGCATGATGCTGTCGGCCTTTCTGGTTGATGCCTGCTGCCGGTATTTCAAGCGACGCACACTCTATTTGCTGTGTTTCAGCCTGTGCACACTGAGCATCGGCCTGCTGGAACCTGCATTTGCCTCGTTGTGGTGTCTGGCCATCTTGCGCCTAGCGCTGGGCCTTGGCATGGGCATCGCGATCATTCTTGGTGAGTCGTGGGTCAACGAGCTGTGCCAGGAGCATAACCGGGGGAAGATCATGGCCCTCTACGCCACCAGCTTTACCGGTTTCCAAGTGCTTGGGCCGGCGATGCTGGCGGTGCTTGGTGCCCACAGCCCCTGGATTACCGGCGTGGTCACGGCCTGCTATGGCCTGGCGTTGGCGTGCATCGTGGTGACGGTGCCCAATGACCGGGTGCTGCACGCTGAAGACGACAAGAGCTTCGGCCTGGCCGGCTTCTTTCGCGTGGCCCCGGCGCTGTGCGTGGCTGTGCTGTTTTTCTCGTTTTTCGATGCCGTGGTGCTCTCGCTCTTGCCGGTGTACGCCAGCAGCCACGGTTTCGCCGTGGGTGTGGCGGCGCTGATGGTGACCGTGGTGTTCGCAGGGGACATGCTGTTCCAGCTGCCGCTGGGCTGGCTTGCCGACCGCGTCGAGCGCACCGGCCTGCACCTGGCGTGCGGGGTAGTGGCCATGGCCATTGGCATCGGGTTGCCCTGGTTGCTGAACATGACGTGGCTGTTGTGGCCCTTGCTGGTAGTACTGGGTGCTGTCGCGGGCGGCATCTATACCCTGGCACTGGTGTTGATAGGCCAGCGTTTCAAAGGGCAGGACCTGGTCACCGCCAATGCCAGCGTCGGTTTGTTGTGGGGCGTCGGCAGCCTGGTGGGGCCGCTGATCAGCGGCGCGGCCATGGACGTGGCGCCCCACGGGCTGCCCATGGCACTGGCATTGATGGCCGGGCTTTTCGTGTGCTTTGCACGGCAGTCTTATCGGCGTGAGCAGCCGTCCTGCACCCCCTCTGAAAGCTAGCGGGTTTGCCTGCAGGAACGGCATTGCAGCTCGCTCCGGTGGTTACCAACTGAGCCGTGTCAGTGAGCTAAGCGGCGTCGATGTTGACCCAATACCGGGTGTGGTAATCGATGCGCACTGGCAGGCTGCGGGCCAGTAGCTGCAGGATCTGATTGGTGTCGGCCAGCTGGTAGGTCCCAGAAACCATCAGTTTCGCCACCGCTGGGGCGCAGCGCAGCAGACCGGGGCGGTATCGGTTCAGCTCAGCGACGAAATCTGCCAGCGGCATTTGCCGAACGCTGAGCACACCCTGCGTCCAGCCCCAGGGGTCACTGGGCGGGGTGACGGCTTGATGGCTTCCATTGGCCTGCACGCGCAAGGTCTCGCCGGAATGCACCCGCACTGGCGTAGCACCGGTCATCACCGTGACTTCGCCCCGGCGCACCGCCACCAGCAAGCCGTGATCGCTCTGGCGCACCAGCAGTTGCCCGTCGAGGGTGCGCAGGGTGGCTACTCGGGTATCGATGAAGAACGGGCGTTTGTCGTCAGAATTGCTGTCCAGGCTGACTTCACCGCGCAGAAGCGCCAGGCGGCGTTGGCTCGCCGTGAAGCGCAGGTCGATGGCACTGGCGGTGTTCAGTTGGATGCGGCTGCCATCACTGCCTTGCAATTGTCGGCGCTCGCCGGTGGCAGTGGCACTGTCGGCCAGCAGCTCCGGCAGGCCCAGCGGCTCGCGCGCCATCCAGCCAAGGCCGCTGCCGACCACCAACAAGGCCCCCAGCTTGAGCTGGTCGCGCCGGCTGATGCCCTGGCGCTCGCTGCCTTGCAGGGTACGACGGCTGAGGTCCTTGGGTAGCCCGGCGAGCTCATCGCCCAGGTTGCTGACGCGCTGCCAGGCCAACCCATTGTGAGGGTGCAACGACAACCATTGCTGGAACTGCGCCTGGGCATCCGGCCCTGGGCTGCCGAAGCGTAGCCTCACCAACCAGTCGATGGCCTGGTCGACCCGAGCCTGGGCGGGTGCTTGGTCAGGCGTCGGCATAACGCAACCGGTAGCAAGTCTTCAGCGCCTTGGCCAGGTCGCGCTCCACGGTCGCTTTCGAAACGCCCAGGAGCAAGCTGATCTGGATGATGCTCAGCCCGTCCAGTTGCGCATGCAGAAAGGCTTGGCGAGCACGCGGCTTGAGCTGGTGCAGGGCACGATCGAGGCGCTCCAGGCTGTCGAGAATGACCAGCCTGTGTTCTTCGCTCGGGATATCGGTTTCGGGTAGGTGCGCCAGGCTGTCCTGGTAGGCCCGCTCCAGCGCACGGCGACGAAACTGATCGATCATCAGGCCGCGGGCGATGCTGCTGAGGTAGGCGCGAGGCTCTTTCAACGGCGAGGTCTGCCGGGCGCGCAACAGGCGCACGAAGGTGTCCTGGGCCAGGTCGGCCGCATGTTCGCTGCAACCGACGCGACTGCGTAGCCAGCCGCGCAACCACGCATGGTGGGATTGGTAGAGCAGGGCGACCTCGGTCGGTTTGAGCGTGTCGGGAAGCTGCATCGTCGCCACGGTCGGTTCCTGTCGGATGTGATTGTGAATGGTTCTCAATTCTATGCGGGTCAGGCCATGGCGGGCAATGCTGCCTCAGGAATTACTTGCGCAAGATCCGGCAGTCGGCCGATGAGTGGCTGGGTTAAGCTGGCATCTCCACTGATCGATGGAGCCGCTTCAATGTTGATCGACGCCGAACCTCTCGCCTACCGGCAAGCGGCCGAATACCTGGGTGGCCTGGATGCGGATTGGGCGCGGCACATTGCCGCCGTCGGCCCCTGCCGCCACCGTACTACCCCAGGGCGTGAACCCTTCGAAGCACTGGTGAGGTCGGTCGCTTACCAACAACTGCACGCCCGTGCAGGCGACGCCATCCTCGGGCGACTGCTGGCGCTATTTGGGCAAGAGGCTTTCCCCACCCCCACGCAACTGCTGACAGCGGACCCCGCCGCCTTGCGCAGCTGCGGCTTCTCGGCCAGCAAACTGGCCACACTGCTGGACATTGCCCAAGGCCGCCTGGACGGTGTGGTGCCAACCCGCGAGCAGGCCCTGGACATGCCCGACGACGAATTGATCGAGCGTCTGGTGACGCTGCGCGGGGTAGGGCGATGGACAGTGGAGATGCTGTTGATCTACAGCCTGGAGCGTCTGGATGTGTTGCCGGTCGATGACTTTGGCGTACGGGAGGGCTATCGGCGGCTCAAGGGCTTGGAAAAAGCACCGACGCCTGCACAGATGCGCGCGCTGGGCGGCGCCTGGCGACCTTATCGCACCGTCGCCGCCTGGTACTTGTGGCGGGCCTGAGCGCTTGCCGAACTGCACTGAGTCTGGAAGACGAACATGACAACCTACACCACTCCCGAGCAGCGCTGGCAGGCCGTTGCGGCACGTGTTGCCGAGGCGGCGGACCATTTCGTCTATGCCGTGCGCACCACCGGCATCTACTGCTATCCAGGCTGCAAGGCCAGGCTCCCCCTGCGCAGCAACCTGGAGTTCTTCGAGTCCCCGGCATTGGCCGAGGCAGCGGGCTACCGCGCCTGCAAGCGCTGCATGGGCCGGCCTGCCATTTCGGCGCGTACGCGGCGCCTGGTCAGCGATGCCTGTCGCCTGATCGAGGCGTGCGAGCTACCGCCCAGCCTGGAGCAGTTGGGCGAGCGCCTGGCCGTCAGCCCGTTCCACCTGCATCGGCTGTTCAAGGCGCAAACCGGCCTTACACCCAAAGCCTACGCCGAGGCCTTCCGCGCCCAGCGCCTGAGGAGCAGCCTGGGGCATGGGCAGGGCTCGGTCACCGATGCCATTTTCGAGGCGGGCTACAACTCCAGCAGCCGCTTCTATGCCGGGGCTGAGCAGCGGCTGGGCATGCCACCCCGGCAGTTTCGCGCAGGTGGTGCCGGGGTGACCATTCGCTTCGCCGTGGGCCAGTGCTCACTAGGTGCCATCCTGGTTGCCCAGAGCGAAAAGGGCATCTGCGCGATTTTGCTCGGCGATGATCCTGAGGCGCTGGTGCACGCCCTGGAAGACCAGTTCTGCAACGCCGAGCTGATCGGTGCCGATGGCGCGTACGAACAGGTCGTGGCGCAGGTCATCGGGTTCGTCGAGGCGCCGGCGCTCGGCCTGGACCTGCCGCTGGATGTGCAGGGCACCGTCTTTCAGGAGCGCGTGTGGCAAGCGCTGCGTGAAGTACCCCCTGGCTGCCGGGTCAGCTACAGCGACATCGCCGAGCGCATAGGCGCCCCCAAGGCGGTGCGGGCAGTGGCCAAGGCCTGCGCGGCTAACCGTATTGCCGTGGCCATTCCATGCCACCGGGTGGTGCGCCGGGACGGCGACATCAGCGGCTACCGCTGGGGGATCGAGCGCAAACGGCAATTGCTGGCGCGCGAAACAGCCCTCTCCTGATGGCCCGAAGCGGCGTAGAATCGCTCGCCAGATCGAATTGGAAAGAGGAATGTTCGATGAGGCGTGTCAGCCTTTCCCGCTTTAGTCACAGCGTGATGCTGTTGCTGGCGCTGATTGTGACAGTGTCCAACCCAGCCTGGTCGGCACCTGCCCCTGCGACGACGGCGCAGGCTGCCGCTGACGCACCGGCACTGGACGAAACCGCGAGCGTCGACCAGCTTAGCGACCGACTGGACCAGATTCGCCAGGGCGTCACCAGTGATGCCAACGACGACCTGCTGGCGCAACTGCGCATGGCGGCCGTGCAGGTCCAGCGCCAGGCCGATGCCTTGAGCACCCAGCGTGCAGCCGATGCGCAGAAGGTGGACGATCAGTTGAAGGTCATCGGCCCCGCTCAGCCGGACGAGCCTGCGACCTTGACCCAGCAGCGCCAGGCGCTGGAGGCCGAGAAGAAAACCCTGGCGACCCAGCAGGATCAGGCCACCAAGCTGACCCAGTCGGCGCGGGACCTGTCCACGCAGATCGTCAACCTGCGCCGCAGCCTGTTCAACTCGCAGATATCCAGCCGGGCAGCGTCGCCGTTGAGCCCTGCGTTCTGGCAGAGCATGATCCGCCCGACCCAGGACGATGTGGCACGGCTGCATGACCTGCGCGGCGAGATCACCGACGCGCTCGACAGTGCCCTGAGCGCTGAACACCGCTGGCTGTTCTTCACCAGCCTGATCGCTTCGATCCTGGTATGGACCTTGGTGCGGGGTTTGCTGGAGCGGCTGCTGGCAAGGTCCATGGTGCGCTGGTTACCGGAGGGACGCTTGCGTCGCAGTGCCTTGGCCGTGGGCGTAAGCCTGGCAACCCTGGGCACCATTGCCGGCTCGGTATCGCTGCTGCGCTGGGGCGTTGAAAGCAGTGCGCAACTGGGTTCGGACCTGGCCAGCCTGACCGACCATATTCTTGCCCTGGTGGTGTTCAGCGCCTTCATTACCGGCCTTGGCCGGGCACTGTTGATGTTGCAGCGTCCCTCCTGGCGTTTGCCGGCGATTGCCGACGAAGTGGCCGAGGCCCTGGGCTGGTTCCCCAAGGTGCTGGCGCTGGCCTTGATGGTGATGATGACCCTGGAGCGGATCAACAGTGTGATCGGCGTCAGCCTGGCCCTGACCGTGGCGGTCAATGGCCTTACTGCACTGGTGGTGGCGTTGATTTTCGCCGGCGCCCTGATGACCTACCGCCGTGCTCGGCGTCGGCATGGCATTGACCGGGCGACGGGCCTGGCCGGCTTGATCCCGTTCGTGATGGTGGTGTGGCTAGCCGCGATCCTGCTATCGCTGATCACCGGGTACCTCACCCTGGCCTATTTCCTCACAGCCAAGCTGCTATGGGTAAGCCTGGTCGTCACGTGCGCCTACTTGCTCACAACGTTCCTGAGTGATCTGTGCGAAATGCTGCTCTCGCCTCGCCAACCGGGTGGCTTGGCGCTGGCCTCGACGCTGGGCCTGGCACCACGGCACCAGGCGCAGGCGAGCACGGTGCTCGCCGGCATTGGTCGCACCGTCGTGGTGATCCTGGCCCTGCTGCTGACCTTGATGCCGTCGGGCACCAGCCCCAGCGAACTGTTGCTGAGCCTGGGTGACTGGGATGGCACGGGCGGCAAGCTACTTGGCAACCTGAACATCGTGCCCCAGGACATCGTGCTGGCGCTTGGCATACTGGTAGGCGGGATGCTGGCCATTCGTGTGGTCAAGCGCTGGTTGAGTGAGCGCCTGCTGCCGGAAACCGACATGGACGCCGGCATGCGCGCCTCGCTGGTCACCCTGGTGGGTTACCTGGGCTTCCTGTTCCTGGCCATGCTGGTGATGTCGACCCTGCACATCAACCTCACTAGCCTGACCTGGGTGGTGAGTGCCTTGTCGGTCGGTATCGGCTTCGGCCTGCAGCAGATCGTGCAGAACTTCATCTCCGGCCTGATCCTGCTTACCGAACGCCCGGTCAAGGTGGGTGACTGGGTGAGCCTGGCGGGTGTCGAGGGGGATATCCGTCGCATCAACGTGCGCGCCACCGAGATCCAGATGTCGGACCGCTCCACCGTGATCGTCCCTAACTCGCAGTTCATCTCCCAGAACGTGCGCAACGTGACCATGGGCAATGCCCTTGGCGTGGTCGGTATTACCCTGACCTTGCCCCTGGACACCGACGCCAACCGGGTCCGTGAGCTGCTGCTGACCGCCTTCCAGGAGCACGAGGCCATCCTCGAAGCACCGGCGCCGTCGGTGTCGTTCAAGGACCTGACCAATGCCGGTATGGTGATTGGCGTCAGTGGTTATGTGGCAGGGCCGCGGTTGGTGGGCGGTGCCCGCAGTGACCTGCTGTTCACCATACTGGGGCGCCTGCGCGACGAAGGTATCGCCCTCTCTGCGCCGCAGAGCATGGTGCTGTTGCAGGACGGGCAACGCCCGGCCGAAGCTGAAAACGACGCGTGAATCATGGGCTGCCTGGCAGCCCATTTTGGCGTGCGTATACCACCAGCCGAAGGTGCCGGTCTTCATCGACGGTCAGCGAGGTATGCTCGAACAGCTGGGCCTGCCCATCGATGACCAGTTGGCGTACGCCGCTGCAGGATGCATGCACGTCGTGGGAGCGCCAGCCGGCCTTGAAGGCCGGCGAGACATGCTCCAGTTCGTCCACCAATGCGTGGATATCGGCTTCCTGCGTGGCCCGGGCGAAGTCGCGACGAAAGCTTGCCAGCATAATCGGGGCCTGGCTGTCCCAGTCGTGCAAGCGCCCATGCATCGTCGGGTCGGTGAACAGCAGCCAGAGCAGGTTGCGGCGCTCAGGCGGGTGCGCGGCGAAGCCGAAGAGTGCGTCGGCTAGCCCATTGAACCCCAGTACATCCCAGCGCAGGTTGAGGACGAAGGCCGCGTGCGGCAGGTCGTGCATCAAACGCCTCACCAGCGGCGCCTGGCGCCCAGTGCTGCTTTTCTGATCGGTGCACGGGCTGTACAGGGGCTGGCCACCGCGCTGCTGTTCCCTCAGGTCTATGCTTCGATTCGGGTCAACTTCGACGCCCAGGACAGCCGCCGCGCCTTCGGTTTGCTAGGGATGACGCTGGGGCTGGCTGCCATCGCAGGCCAGGTGCTGGGCGGCTGGATGGTACATGCTGACCTGTTCGGATCAGGCTGGCGCAGCATCTTTTTGATCAATGTACCCATTGGGTTGCTGGCTTTCGTGGCGGCGCGCTACATCCCCGAGACCCGCGCGCCCCAGCGCCCGGACCTGGACTGGGCAGGCGTGGCGCTGGTCAGCGTCGGCCTGGCATTGCTGCTCGTGCCGCTGATCGAAGGACCGGGGCAGGGGTGGCCTGCCTGGAGTTTCTTCGCGCTCGGCCTGGCATTGGGCTTGCTCGCGCTGTTCAAGCGCCAGCAGCAACGGCGACGAGCGACCGGCAGGTTGCCCTTGGTGGACATGCAACTGTTGACGCAGCGCCGCTTTGCACTGGGCACGCTGCTGGTGCTGGTGGTCTATTCCACATCCAGTTCCTTCTTTCTGTGCTTCGCCCTGCTGATGCAGAGCGGGCTGGGTCTGGATCCCTTCATGGCGGGCAGTATCTTCGCACCCTGCAGTGTGGGTTTCGTACTGGCATCGCTTGCTGCCCCGCGGCTGGTTGCGGGCTGGGGAATACGAGCGATCATGGTAGGGGCCTTGCTGTACGCGCTGTCGATCGGGTTGCTGATTGCCCAGGTCCAGGCGGCAGGCGCACAGTTGGTGCCCGTTTGGCTGATCCCGGTACTGATCGTGGTAGGTGCGGGGCAGTGCAGCAGGTCGGTGCGGCGCTGGGGGTGGCCGTGGTGGGGATTTTCTTCGCGGCGGCGCTGCCAGGGGAAGGCTTGGTCGTTCAAGCCGGCCAGTATGTGCATGCGTTTGTGTCCGGCATGCTCTACAACCTGGGTGCCGCGGTGATGGTGATCGTCTTGCTGGTGATGCTGGCAGGCGAGCAGCGGTCTGGGGGAGGTGAGTAAGCCGCACGCACTGGCGCCGTGCTCCCGCTTTTTGCGGGCTTGAATAAAAACAGGAGCGTTCGGCAGACCCTCAATTGGGCTGCTGAACGCTCCTGCTTATTTACGCTGCGGTTAAGCGTCGATCAAACGTTGAAGCGGAAGTGCATCACGTCGCCATCTTTGACGATGTAATCCTTGCCTTCCAAGCGCCACTTGCCGGCTTCCTTGGCGCCGCTCTCACCCTTGTACTGGATGAAATCGTCATAGGCCACGACTTCGGCGCGGATGAAGCCTTTCTCGAAGTCGGTGTGGATCACCCCGGCCGCTTGCGGGGCAGTGGCACCTACGCGCACGGTCCATGCACGTACTTCCTGCACGCCGGCGGTGAAGTAGGTCTGCAGGTTCAGCAACTCGTAACCGGCACGGATCACACGATTCAGGCCAGGTTCTTCCAGGCCCAGGGCCTCGAGGAACATGTCCTTTTCTTCACCGTCGTCCAGCTCGGCGATTTCCGCTTCGATCTTGTTGCACACCGGTACGACCACCGCGCCTTCTTCCTCGGCGATGGCGTTCACCACGTCCAGGTGCGGGTTGTTCTCGAAACCGTCCTCGGCAACGTTGGCGATGTACATCACCGGCTTGCTGGTCAGCAGGTGGAAGCTACGGATCAGGGCCTTTTCATCGGCGCTCATGTTCTTCATCAGGCTGCGCGCTGGCTTGCCTTCGGTGAAATGCGGGATCAGCTGTTCCAGAATGGCCTTCTGCGCCAGGGCGTCCTTGTCGCCACCCTTGGCGTTGCGGGCCACTTTCTGCAACTGCTTTTCGCAGCTGTCGAGGTCGGCAAAGATCAGTTCGAGGTCGATGATCTCGATGTCGCGCTTGGGATCGACGCTGTTGGAAACGTGAATCACGTTCTCGTCTTCGAAGCAGCGCACCACGTGGGCGATGGCGTCGGTCTCACGGATGTTGGCGAGGAACTTGTTGCCCAGGCCTTCGCCTTTCGAAGCACCGGCCACCAGGCCTGCAATGTCGACGAATTCCATGGTGGTGGGCAGGATGCGGTTGGGCTTGACGATTTCAGCCAGCGCATTGAGGCGCGCATCGGGCATGGGCACGATGCCGCTGTTCGGCTCGATGGTGCAGAAAGGGAAGTTCTCTGCCGCGATGCCAGACTTGGTCAGGGCGTTGAACAGGGTGGACTTGCCGACGTTGGGCAGGCCGACGATGCCGCAATTGAAACCCATGGGTATTCCCCTCTCTAAAGGAAATCAGGCCTTCTGGCTGTGCAGCTCGCGCATCGCCTTGGCGAAGTCGCCAGCGAGCACGTCCGGCAGCACACCGAGGGCAAAGTCGATGCTGGCGTCGAGCTTCTCCTGCTCGGCGCGCGGTGCGCGGCCCAGGACGAAGTTGGAGACCAGCTTGGCGTCGCCTGGATGGCCAATACCGAGCCGCAGGCGATGGAAGTCGTTCTGGTTGCCGAGCTGCGCGATGATGTCGCGCAGGCCGTTGTGCCCGCCATGGCCGCCGCCGCGCTTGAGCTTGGCAACGCCGGGAGGCAGGTCGAGTTCGTCGTGCGCCACCAGGATGGCCTCCGGTTTAATCCGGAAGAAATTGGCCAACGCCGCCACGGACTGGCCGCTACGGTTCATGTAGGTGGTGGGGATCAGCAGGCGAACATCGTTGCCCTGATGGCTGAATTTAGCCGTCAGGCCGAAATATTTCTTGTCAGCGGTCAGCGAGATGCGCTGGGCGCTGGCAATGCGTTCAACGAAAAGAGCCCCTGCGTTATGCCGGGTCTGTTCGTATTCGGGGCCGGGGTTACCCAGGCCGACGATCAACTGGATGGCGGTCACGTCAGGGGCTCTTCCTTGGAGTTGGTGGGTTACAGGGCGCGCGGCACTGTAACCCGATCAACGCCGGCGTGCGAGTGGATTACTCGGCAGCGCCTTCTTCCTCAGCTTCAGCGGACACGCGTGGTGCGTGAACGTTGGCAACTGCTTTGTCATCACCGTGGGCCAGAGCGACGAACTCTACGCCTTTCGGAGCTTTCAGGTCCGACAGGTGGATGATGGTGCCGATTTCAGCATTGGCCAGGTCGACCTCGATGAACTCAGGCAGGTCTTTAGCTTCGCAGGAAACTTCCAGCTCCGACTCAACGTGCGAAACTTCGCCGCCTTTCTTGACCGGGCCTTCTTCGTTGATGAAGTGAACCGGTACCTTGGCGGTCAGTTTCTGGCCTGCAACGACGCGGATGAAGTCGGCGTGCATGATGAACTGCTTGGCCGGGTGGCGCTGCATGGCCTTGATGATGACGTTCTGCTTGACGCCGTCAACGTTCAGTTCGATGACGTGGCTGAAGGCCGCTTCGTTTTCGAACAGCTTGGTGATTTCCTTGGCCACGATGGTCAGGGATTGAGCTTCTTTATCACCACCGTAGACTACGGCTGGGATGCTGGCGGAGTGACGCAGGCGGCGGCTCGCACCTTTCCCCAGGTCAGTACGCGCTTGGGCGTTCAGAGTGAAATCAGTCATTTTGTTTCTCCAAAATAGCCCCCCGAGGGCGTTTGCGACCAGCGCCAACGGGGATGGCAAAAAAGCCCCGCCCCAGCAGATGTGCTGGGGCGGGGCGCTTTTCGTCAGCGAGCGTTCCGCTTAGCGGAACATCGCGCTGATCGATTCTTCGTTGCTGATGCGGCGAACCGCTTCGGCGACAACCGGTGCGATATCCAGCTGGCGGATACGGTCACAGGCTTGAGCAGCGGCGGACAGCGGAACGGTGTTGGTCACCACCAGCTCGTCCAGGACCGACTTCTCGATGTTCTCGATCGCGCGGCCCGACAGGACAGGGTGCGTGCAATAGGCGTAAACCTTGGCAGCGCCGTGCTCTTTCAGGGCTTTGGCCGCATGGCACAGGGTGCCGGCGGTGTCGACCATGTCGTCTACCAGGATGCAGGTGCGCCCTTCGACGTCGCCGATGATGTGCATCACTTCGGAATGATTGGCCTTTTCACGGCGTTTGTCGATGATACCCAGGTCGACACCCAGGGACTTGGCGACAGCACGTGCGCGCACGACACCACCGATGTCCGGGGAGACAATCATCAGGTTCTCGAAACGCTGGTCTTCGATATCGTCGACCAGTACGGGCGAACCGTAGATGTTGTCGACCGGGATATCGAAGAAACCCTGGATCTGGTCAGCGTGCAGGTCGACGGTGAGTACACGGTCGATACCCACGACAGTGAGCATGTCAGCGACGACTTTGGCGCTGATGGCTACACGTGCCGAACGCGGACGGCGGTCCTGGCGGGCGTATCCGAAGTAAGGAATCACGGCGGTGATTCGGGAAGCTGAGGAGCGGCGGAAGGCGTCGGCCATCACTACCAGTTCCATCAGGTTATCGTTGGTCGGTGCACAGGTCGGCTGAATAATGAAGACGTCTTTACCGCGGACATTTTCATTGATCTCAGTGCTGATCTCGCCGTCGGAGAATTTACCGACAGAGACGTCACCGAGAGGGATATGCAGCTGACGTACGACACGCCGAGCCAGATCGGGGTTAGCGTTCCCCGTAAAGACCATCATCTTGGACACGCGCAGTACCTGAAGGCTGAGGGTATACCTGGATGAGTATAAGGAAAATGGCAGGGGCGGCTGGATTCGAACCAACGCATGGCAGGATCAAAACCTGCTGCCTTACCGCTTGGCGACGCCCCTGTATCTGTTGCTGCGAGCGCTAGGCACTCGACTTCTTGACCAGACTTTGCAGCTTGCGATGCAACATCGAAATATTGCTTCCTTTCGCCACAAACCCTGTTTGGGTCGCTGAAAGAAGGGCCAGAACTTTATCAGCTTCGGCTTTGCTTGGGAAGGCCCCAAACACACAACTTCCAGTTCCGGTTAGTCGAGCCTCTGTGAATTTTCCCAGTGCGTTCAGCGCGTTGCGAACTTCCGGGTAATTCTGCTCTACCACCGGTTGGCAGTCATTTCGACTGTTTCCCTTGGGAACGGGGCGCATCTTAAGGGGGAGAGAATCACGTGTCAACTGCGGATGTGAAAAAATTTCTGCTGTGCTTACAGACACTTGCGGAACCAGCACCACATACCAGGGTTGTTCCGGATCGACCGGCGTGAGCTGTTCGCCCACACCCTGGGCAAAGGCGGCATGACCGCGAACGAATACCGGTACATCGGCACCCAGGCCCAGGCCCAGGGCAGCCAGGCGATCTTCGTCCCAATCCAGTTGCCACAGGTGGGCAAGGCCAAGCAGGGTGGTGGCGGCATTCGAGCTGCCGCCGCCGATGCCGCCACCCATTGGCAGCACCTTGTTCAGCCAGATGTCTGCGCCCAGGGGCGTGCCCGATTGGGCCTGCAGCTGGCGAGCGGCACGCACGATCAGGTTGCTGTCATGGGGCACGGTATCGAGGTCGCTGTGCAGGCGGATCATGCCGTCCTCACGCACAGCGAAGCTCAGCTCGTCGCCGTGGTCGAGAAACTGGAAGACCGTTTCAAGCTCGTGGTAGCCATCGGCACGGCGGCCAATGATGTGCAGCCACAGGTTCAGCTTGGCCGGCGCGGGCAGGGTAAGCGCTTGCATCGACTCAGTGCCCCAGCTGGCGGGGCTGCCAGTCCTTGACCACCAGGGTCACGTCCAGGTCCTTGCCGTGCAGCTTGAGGCGTTCGGGCAGCCAGTAACCTTTATGCTCGGCATAGCTCAGGTACTCGACCTGCCAGCCGTCCTGTTCAAGGCTGGCCAGGCGGCTGTCGCCGTCGAGGGTCAGCTTGCTCTTGGTGTCCGGCGCTGGCAGGCCGCGCACCCACCAGACCAGGTGGGAAACAGGCAGCTTCCAGCCCAGTTGCTCTTCCAGCAGCGCTTCGGGGCTGGTGGCTTCGTAGCGGCCCTGGTTGGCCACTTCCAGCACCACGGCGTCAGGCCGGCCGGTCAGGCGTGCGGCCCCACGGCCCAGCGGCCCGGCCAGGCGAATGTCGAAGTAGTCCTGGCGCTGCAGCCAGAACAGGGTGCCACTGCCCGAGTCGCGTGGGGCACGGATGCCCACCTTGCCGTTGATCTGCCAGCCGTTGAGGCTGCTCAACTGCTGTTTGTGGGCACGCCACTGCTGTGGGTCGCCGTGGCCCTGCAAGGCTTCGCGGCTGCCAATGCCGGCACAGCCGGCCAGGAGGGCGATGAGGGTGAAGGTTACGAAATGGCGCAATAGCATGGTCTTAAAGGGTCTCGGATCCGGTCAGGCGTAGGAGGGTCTTGCGCAGCACAGGGCTGTCGGCCTGGGCTTCGAAGCCCTTGGCCCATACCTGGCGGGCTTCGCGCCGCTTGCCGTTGGCCCACAGCACCTCGCCCAGGTGGGCGGCGACTTCATGGTCGGGGAAGCTGGCGAAGGCCTGGCGCAGGTAATCCTCTGCTTTGTCGAGGTTGCCCAGGCGATAGTTCACCCAGCCCAGGCTGTCGAGCACTGCGGGATCGTCCGGGGTCAGCTGATGCGCCTTGTCGATCAGGGCCTGGGCTTCGGCGTAACGATTGGTGCGGTCGGCCAGGGTATAGCCAAGGGCATTCAAGGCCATGGCGTTTTCCGGCTCGCGGGCAATGATGGCGCGCAGGTCCTTTTCCATCTGGGGCAGGTCATCGCGCTTTTCGGCGAGCATGGCACGGGTGTAGAGCAGGTTGAGGTCGTCCGGGTAGCGCTGGATGGCTTGTTGCAGCACCTGGTTGGCCTGGGCGTCCTTGTTATTGTTGCTGTAGCTTTCCGATTCGATCAGGAACAGCTGGATCGCGTAGTCGGGCTGGGCTTCGCGGGCTTCGGCGAGCAGGCGAGAGGCTTCGGTGCCGCGGCCGTTGGCGATCAAGATGTCGGCCTGGCGCAGTTGCGCGGCCAGGTAGTCGGGCCCTGGCCCTACCAGGGCGTACTGGCGCAGGGCACCTGCCGGGTCGTGGCGTTCTTCGTGGATGCGGCCAAGGTTCAGGTGCGCGGCATCGGTGTTGCTGTCGCGTTCGACCAACTCCTGCAGGTAGCCTTCGGCTTCATCCCACTCCTTGTTTTCAAGGCACACCAGCGCCAGGGAATAGCGCAGCTCGTCGTCCTCGGGATACTGCTGGACCAGGCTGACGAATTCGCCCTTGGCGTCGGCGATGCGGTCCTGTTCGACCAGGGTCCGGGCATAGGTCAGGCGCAGGCGCTTGTCGTCGGGGTTTTCGCGAATCGCCTTGCGCAGCAGGGGGAGGGCTTCTGGACCACGGTCCAGGGCTTGCAGCAAGCGAGCGCGCAGCAGGATCGGTGCAATTTCGCCGTTTTGTGGCGCGTGCGATTCGAGCAGTTCGAGCGCCTCTTCGGCCTTGCCGTCCTGGTTCAGCAGCAGGGCCTTGCCGAAGATCAACTGACCGTTGTCAGGGTACTTGACCAACAGGCGTTCGAAGCTCTGCAGCAGACCATCACGTGTGCTCTGGTCGGTTTCGGCAGCCGACAGGGCTAGAAAATCGAAATGGGTATCGCCCTGGCCTTGCAGGACCTTTTCCATATAGGCCATGGCATCGTCATAGTGGCCTGCGCGGGCCAGCTGGATGGCGGCGGCGCGTTGCGCATCGAGGTTCTGCGGGTCATTGCGGGCCCAGATGAGGGCGTTGTCCAGCGCAGGTTCATCGGCGCCCAGGTATTCGGCGATACGGTAGGCGCGTTCGGAGACGCCAGGATCCTGGGTTCGCGCGGCCTCATCGGTGTAGTTGGCCAGGGCGATGTCGAAGCGATTGCGTTGCCCGGCAAGCTCGGCCACCAACAGGTTATAGAGCGTATCCTGCTTGAACGAGCCGTACACCATGGGCTTCTCGGCTTCGGGTTTACCGACGTCAGCAGCAGGCTCGGCCTTGTGCGCGGGCAGGCTCTGGCAGCCCTGGAGCAGGGCGAAGGCAAGCAGCAATGCGTAGGGTTTGTTCATAGAGGGCTTATAAGGAGACTCACCGGCGGTTGGGGCATGATGACACAAGCGCGGTGGCAAACCCACCGGGCCAAGGTATGAAGCGGATCCTTCGTTTATGAAGACCGCGACATTAGGATGTGGTTCGGCTTGCAGCGCGGGAGGTGGCCTGGTCCGCGGGTCAGGGACTTGTGCGTAGCCATCGCGCAAGCGCTTGCTGCTGCCAAGCCCGCAGCATACCTGTCCTCATCCCATGCCCGTCCCCGTTCCCATGCTTTTGCTCTTGCTTCTAAGTGCGCGGTAGCTCAGGCGTCGCAGATCGCGACTTCAGGAGGCCGAGCGCAGGGCTTGCGGAGGGAGGTGACAGGCATGGATGCCTGTCAAGCGCTG